>NZ_CP022992.1:0-300000 GCF_002278075.1 Paraburkholderia aromaticivorans
AGAAATTTCGCCGGCCAAGTAGCTCGACCGCCCGACTAAGCGCTGTCGGTGCTCCGCTTGGCGGATTCCCATCAAGAAGTTATCGTGTACAATCAACCCGATTTCCCACGGTAGCTGGTCCGTATCCAGCCTCGGCCCTTCTGCGGCTGCAATCCTGGCATCCCTAGCTGGTGCCGAATTTTGAACCCTAGCGGGGCACACAGCCCTGCAGGGTTGTCTGCTTCGCGTTTCCCGGAGCAGACCATGAATCAACCTCGTTCGCGGCCACGCCGCAAGGTCTCGCAAGACCAGATTGTGCTGCCGTTACTCGATTGCATCGAAAACGACGGCGGCAAGGCGCATACCCACGACCTTTACGACGCGATCGCACTCAAGTGCGGCGTGCCGGAAGTCGAACAGCAAGAAACGACGCTACTCGCCGGACGAAATGTCAATGTGTACCAGCGATCTGTCAGGTGGGCGCAGCAGCGCGCCCGTTTGATGGGACTGATCAACTCGTCCGGTCGCGGCGAATGGGAGTTGACAGGCAAGGGGCGAGACGCACTGCGTCAGGCCGCACCTGGCATCGTCATCACCATCTTCACGACGAGCAAAGGCGTGGCGCTGTTCGGCGAAGCGAAGGAGGCCGTCGCGCACATCGACGACGGATCTCTCAGACTGATCCTGACGTCGCCCCCGTATCCGCTTCTGCGCGAAAAGCAGTACGGCAATAAGCCTGTCGAAGAGTATCTCGACTGGCTGATGCGGATTGCTGAACTGTGGCCGCAGAAGCTGGCGGGCGACGGCTCGGTGGTGCTCAACCTTGGAGACGTATTCCAGAGCGGCGCGCCGATGTTGTCGACGTATCAGGAACGGCTAATCATCCGACTCGAGGACGATCTGGGATGGAAGCTGTGTTCCCGGTACGCATGGCACAACCCGTCGAAGATGCCAGCGCCGGCGGAGTGGGTCACCGTGCGCCGCGTCCGCGTCAAGCCGTCGCTCGAGCAGATCTACTGGCTCGCACCGAACGGCGAGCCGTATGCCGACAATTCGCAGGTACTCGTGCCGTACAGCGAGTCCATGCGATCGCGCATTGCCGCTGGTGGCGAGAAGGGGGCAGTACGACCCAGTGGCCACGAGCTGTCGGCCGGGGCGTTCGACGTCGACAACGGCGGGGCGATACCGCCCAATCTGATCGTCGCGGCGAATACCGAGTCGAACAGTCATTACATGAAGGCTTGCCGCGAGCAGGATCTGCCGGTCCATCCGGCGCGGTTTCCGGGCGCTGTCCCGGAACACTTCATCAAGCTGTGCACGATGGAAGGCGACACGGTCTACGACCCGTTCTCGGGTTCGTTCAAGACTGGCGCAGAGGCTGAGCGCCTTGGCCGGAACTGGATCGGAAGCGAATTGATGCTTGACTACGTGTTGGGGGGAGCAAACCGCTTTCCGGATGCAGTACTCACACGGCAAGTCATCGGTGATTTCCGGCGAGCCGCGGATCTTTTCGCCTGAGCAGGCATGTCGGCACCACTTCCGGTGCCTGAATTTTTGGCTCGTCGGCGGAATCTGTGGGTGGTTTGATGCGATTCATGAGGGACAGAGGAAGCGATAGAGTTTCTTGCAGGTAGCGTCAAAGGCGTTCTGCTCGTGCTCGGAGAGGTGCCTCGAAAGCGGGCCACCGAACTCGTGGATCTCATTGAGAAGCAGTGTGCGGGCATCCATGGCGGCTAAGTCCGGATCGACGTGACGGACTTCGATGAGATGGCCACCAAGCATCCAAAGGTGATCGCGGTGGCGGTGCAACGTTTTGCGGGCATAGCCGTGGGTCAGCAGGTGTTGCAGGAAAGGTGTGAAGACCTTCACGAGCGCCTGTCCGAATGGGATGTCCTCGTCCTCGAAGCGCCATGAGGCAGGCCAGTTCTGCAAGTCCGGGACGTAGCGCTCCAGTGCGTGCGGATCTGAGGTAACAATAGCGTCTTTACTGATTCCCGCGCGCTTGCTAACCATGTTGCTGACCCGCCTGCTCAATGCCTGCCATCATTTTCCCGGCTTCGTCTATGAAAGTGCCCGACTGTGCGAGCAGTCCAAAACCATCGAGATCGACGTGCGGCCACGCAAGGGTTCGAAGCCGATCTGTTCGTGTTGCAACCGGCCTGGCAGCGGCTATGACACGCTCGCATCGCGTAGTTTCGAATTTATTCCGATCTGGGGCTTCGCGGTGATTTTGCTGTACGCCATGCGCCGCGTCGACTGCCGTGAGTGCGGCGTGAAGGTCGAGACGGTGCCGTGGGCCATCGGCAAGCACACGCTGACCAAGGCCTACATGCTGTTTCTCGCGCAGTGGGCACGCAAGCTCTCCTGGAAAGAGACAGCGCAAAGCTTTCGCACCAGTTGGGAGAAGGTTGCCCAGGCGGTGGAGTGGGTGGTCGACTGGGGGCTGGCCCATCGCGAACTCGGCACCATCCGCGCTTTGGGCGTCGATGAAATCCAGTATGGCCGAGGGCACAATTATCTCACGCTGGTCTATCAGATCGAGGCCAGCTGCGTGCGCCTGCTTTGGGTTGGCCAGGAGCGCACGAAGGAAAGCTTCGCAAAGTTCTTCGTCATGATCGGCAAACGGTTGTGCGAGCAGGTCGAGTTCGTCTGCTCGGACATGTGGCGGCCCTACATCGAGATGATCGCACTACATTGCCCAACGCGCTGAACATCCTCGACCGCTTCCACATCGTTGCCAAAATGAACAAGGCGATCGACGAGGTTCGCGCCGAGGAAGCTCGCCGCATGACCCGCGACGGCTATGAGCCAGTCCTCAAGAAGTCCCGCTGGTGTTTGCTCAAGCGGCCAGAGAACCTTACTGACAATCAGCGACTGCGCCTGCGCGATCTGCTGCACTACAACCTGCGCAGTGTCCGCGCCTATCTTCTCAAGGAGGAGTTCCAGCAGATCTGGGATTACATCTCGCCTGTCTGGGCAGGCAAGTTCCTCGATCAGTGGTGCACCCGGGTCATGCGCTCACGCATCGAACCAATGAAGAAGTTCGCACGCACCGTGCGCGCCCATCGAGAACTGATTCTCAACTACTTTCATGCGCGCAAGCAGTTCTCCAGCGGAATCGTCGAGGGTTTGAACAACAAGGCCAAAGTCACCATGAGAAAAGCGTACGGCTTCCGGACGTTTCGAACGACGGAAATCGCGCTATATCATGCACTTGGCAATTTGCCCGAGCCGCCGACAACCCACACTTTTTACTGACGAACCGAATTTTTTTACCCTTGCGGGAAGCTCCCGAAAGGGGGCGCTTCTCGCACTTTTCTTGGAGTAGCGCATGAACAACACTCAATCCCAAGTCATCGAAGCCTTCGAGGGTTACCTGGCCTTCGACGGTATTCGTATCGATGTCGGGTTTCAGGCGCCGGCCGGCGCGACGGCAGATCAAAAGGATGTCGCTTTCCTGGCGGAGCTTGCTCAGCAAGCGGAGATCAACTATCTGTCGGTTGGCACGACCACCGTCCCGGTGACCTCCGCAATGCCTACCGCCTCGTGCTTCTCGACGGCCGATGCTGACCGTCTCCTCGGTCTGGCCGACCAGTTCCTCGAGGACTGGAAGCAGACCGATCGAGACGATCGCCGAGATGGCGGCGTGGATCCGGAACTGGTCGAACGCCAGGCCGAATACGCAGCCATCCGCCCTTTGTTCGTGGCGGCGCCGGAGATGTTCGCGGCGATTCAGGAGCTTTTCCCCAGCCTCGAACTGCTGCCGGACGGTGCATTTCGTCTGACCGTGGCGAGCAACGGCGAGTTTCGCCAGTGGATCTGTATCGTTCGACAGTCCAGCAGTCAATGGATCGTCGAGCACAATTTTTCCACTGAACAGTTCGAGGTGGGGTCGTTTCTCGAAGGCCTGCGACTCGCAGACAAAATGCGGGACAGTCATATCGAGGACATGGCCCGCCGCGCAAACGTGCTTCCCCGGAAGCAGGTTACTCAAGGCGAGTCATCGCGCCCGTAACTGAAGTGGTAGTCCCGCCCGCCAAACGTCCCGATTCATGGGGCGTTTGGCGGGATTTGTTTTTGTGGCAGTCCAAGTTCCTCCATGGAATTGGAAAGCATTTATGAGGATCGCTTGTCTCCACGCCTTCTGGCTATAAAATGTGCGGCGCGGACCAGTGATAGAGTGCACTGCCGAGTTAATAGGAAACATACCTGGTATGGCTAATCGTTACAAAGAACTCTCGCCCAACACGCGGCGCTCGAAAAGCAAATCGAAGAAGCCCGCAATAAGGAGCGTGGCGACGCGATCAACACCATCAGGCAACTGATGCAAGACTACGAGATCACGACGGCTGATCTGATCGTCAAGAAGACGCGCAAGGCACGGAGCCCCGTCATGCCGAAATACAAGGACCCGAACTCGGACAAGACCTGGAGCGGCATGGGCAAGCCGCCGGCATGGATCGCTGGCAAGGATCGTGAAGCCTTCCTGATCGCATGAGCCCCACGGTCATGCACGCGAGGAGCATCGCTCAGGGCGTTGAGGCTCCGGCGCTGGCTGTTGCCGGCGCTTGGTGCTTCCGGGCGGGGAAATGGAAGCTGGCCTTTGTACCGCTGGTCTGCGCGGGCATGATCGGCCTGGTCACGGGCTACTGGCTATTAGGGGAAGGGAATGTCGGTTGAGCTGCTTGATGACCGGGTGTACTCGAAGAGAGAGATTGAAAAGTGGCTGGCCGAGACGGCGCAGGTCAAGCCGCGATCGCGCGCATGGAACAATGCGCTGACGTCGGCCGGCAGCACAATTGTTGGCGAGGAAACGTACCTTTTCTTGCCAGTCAGCGAGACGCACTACAGGGTGTCCCGGGCGAACGCAAAAGAGGTTGCCGAGGTCTTCAAGGTCTTGGACGAGGTTACCGGGATCAAGAAGTTGAAGCGGCAGTGGTACGTCTGCGCGGCGATCTTGGCTGCCGGCGTCGTTGTCCTGATCGGCGCCGCGATTTTCCAGCACTGACGGCCGCAGCGACAGAATCACAGCTTCCTGCCAGGAAATTATTTGGTATGATGGGGACGCTTCTCACGGTAGCTGGACCGAAACCAGCCAAATCGGCCGATCCTGGACCGTAACCTTCCTCGCACCGTTCGGTGCTCACCCTCGCGGGGCATTCATCCCGCGCGGGACGTCTGCTTCGCGTTTTTCAAGGAGTAGACGATGCCCTTCATCGAAGTGATTGACTGCGGTTGCTGCGGCTATTTTCATCCTCAGAAGTCCGATGGTGGCTGCCGGGACAACGCTGATCGCCTGACCGGCGACCAACTCGACGCCCAGTTCGGCACGGCCGGCTGGCAAATCGCGGAAGCGGCTGAGTAAGCCATTCCTTTCTTCAGCCCCTGGGGTCCGTGTTTCCCCGGAGGGAACGTGGACTCCGAAAAGTCACTTTCCTTTAGGAACCCATCATGAGCAAATCGAAGAAACGTGCGATCGCATATCTCGATGAGCAGCTGGCCAGACAGCGCGCTCAGCGGGAGGCGTCCGTTCGCGCGGGCCGTGCGGCTTCGAGACCGGTCGATCCCTACGAAATCACGTTCGCGCCGGCGGAGCAGTGCGACGACGCTGCCCAAGCGCTCGATGCCGCGTGATTTGTCCGTTCGCAGCCATCCAGCGATGCCGGTTGGCCGCATCTAACGTGGCCGCAAGGCCGACTTCCTGGAGTCGGCCATCCCGTAAGGGTGGCGGACTCCTGTCCCCGGGGCGGGGCACCCATCTCGGTCCGGGGTGAGTGCTTCGCAAAGCACCAGAAGGAGAACGTCATGGCAGAAAGCGCAGTGAAAGCAGCGGTATCCGGCGAATCGGCAATAGACCGTCTCGACCGGATTCTGGCCGACTATGGTTTCAGTACGGACAGCAATTCGCCCCGGCAGTACTTCCTCGTTTCGACGGTGAGGGAAAACGCCGAGGAAGCCAAGGACAAGGACCTGGTCGAGGCCTGCGTTCAGAAGCTGAAGTCCATGCGCGAGTCGGTGTCGCGCCAGTTGTTCGCCACGAGCCTGGCGCACTGATTTCCCTAAGCACGAAATAGACGCCCGCATTCCGGTCCAGACCGGATGCGGGCGTTTGCATTTCGGGTATGCTGACGGAAACTTCGTGGCAGGAACCGATTCGGCGAGAGGGGGATCATGGCAAGCGATCGTGGGTACGATATCGACGCAGCGTATGTGCTGGTGGATCTGTTGCAGAGAGTAGAGCCGGGCGCTGTTACGGGTGCCCTGCTGGCGGAAGCTCGGGCAATATCCAGCGGTAGCTCGGAGCTCGCCATGCTGGAGCAGTCCGATTGTCTAACACGCATCGCTCGAGGCCTGATGGACGGGAAGGTGCAGGAGCGAATCAAGGATCTTCGCGAGCAAAGTGGTCGGGTACATGATCACGAGCAGGCCGTAGAGAGCACCTGTGGCAAGATTGAGAGCGCCGCAGGAGTTGTATGGGCAATCCTGTTCAGACTCTCCGAGGTGACGCAGTTCGGGGAAAGGGACGCGATTCCACGCGCGATGCCCCGAAATTTCGAAACGTCCAGATTCGACATCGATCGTCTCCTCGCGGTATCCAAGCCTTACGCCGAGTGGAGTCCGGAGACGCAGGACTACCTCCTCAAGGGCATGGCCGCTGACTTGGCCGCTTATCGAGAACTGTTCGATGCCTTTACGGGCGGCGAGGAGTACGTGGAGAAGTTCGAACTCATTGTCCGACCAGGGCAGCTGTACCGGCTCATTGAGTTGAGCGATAGCCGGGAAGAACTGCATGCCAAGGCTGAGCAACTGATCAAGAATCTCGATGCGCTGAAGAAGGAGATGGCTGGTATCCGCGATCTCGGCCCGCACGTCGATCACTGGTGGCGAGACTTCCTCATCGGCTTGAGGGGAGAGCTGGTCGCCGGCGAGCTCAGCCAAGGGCTCGCACCATTCGTCCGGCCGATGAAAAAGCTCGAAGTCGGCACTATGATCCAGGTCTCGAACAGGTTGCTGAGAGACGATCAGCAGGTCATTCCAAGGCACGAGGCGACCGCGGTGCCGGCGGGCTGACACCGAGCCGCGCACGCTGATCGTCGCAATACCCTGTCGCCCGTGCCCCTGAGCGCGGGCGATTGCATTTGGAGACCACAAAATGGGCTAGAAACCGGTGAGATTTTCGGTATCGTCGGGGCGTCTCGTGGATATAACAAGGGTGTGGCAGACTCCTGGAAGCAGCGAGCGCCAATATTTGATCCAATGAACAAACGACCCAAAAACAGGCCGGGTACGGTTGATCGCGTACTCGCCTTCTTCAACGACATTGGCATCCCGGCGCGGTATGAGCCAGGTGCGACCGCCTTCACCGAGGGCGTGCGCATCGAGTGCGGTGAGCTGCTGGTGGATCCGGCGTGCCGGATTTCCGTTCTGTTGCACGAGGGCGCGCATCTAGCGATCACCCCCAAGCGCTTTCGACATCTGATGTGCGGCAACCTGTACGCCGGTCGCCGTGAAATGTTCCGCCAAGTGGGGGAGCTGGGCCTGCCCCCGGACACGCCGCTCTACCGGGCGGTCATTCAGAGTTCCGATCCGGAAGCGACCGCGTGGGCCTTCGCGGCGGGACTGCACCTCGGTTTCTCCAGAGAGGAGATCATCGAGGACGACCAGTACGACGGGGATGGCGAAACGATCCGACTGGCCTTGTTCTTACGCTCCTACTCTGGCATCAACGGACTCGCGCACGCCGGCTTCTGCGCACTGCGGCCCGGTCACCAGCTTCCGGTATGGCCAGAGCTCGCGTTTTGGACCCAGGAGGTCGACGCGGAAGGGTATCGAGACCGTTAATATGCTGCTCGCTGCATGATGCGTCTGCTTCCGGCGAAGAAGGGCACTTGAATCCGGGCTCGCCACCGATAAGATGACTTTACATCCGACGCACCCGCGTCGATACAAACCGCTTACGAGGACAAAAACATGATTCGCAAACTGCTTGTCGCTTCGATTGCCGCCGCCGCTCTGCTGAACGTCGCCGCCTGCTCTTTCACGCAAGGCGTCAAGCCGGACGCCAGCGTCAACACCAGCTTCGTCAAAGGCGTGAGCACGCTGAGCGACGTCGAAGCCAAGCTCGGCCAGCCGATGAAGACGGTCACGAACGCGGACGGAACCACCACGGCCACGTTCCACTATGGCGAAGCGCACTTGGGAGCCCTGGCGCTGGTCGGCGTCGGCGCCGCCACGGGGCAGGACATCATCACCGTCGTGAATTTCGACAAGCGCGGCAAATTCCTGACCCTCACGCAGGAAACCGACAACCGAAAGACGTCGGGCTTCTAAGCCGGCCCGATCGCGTCACGCTGTTCCAGACAGGCCCGGAAATCCCGTTGCGGCAGGTTTCCGGGCCGTTCTACATTCTTCCCATGCTGAAGACCTGCCTCCGGGCGAATGCCTTCCGACTGACTGCGGCGGTCGGGAATTGTCTTGGCTTCCTGTCGAGAAATTCCGGGTATAATTTCGCTTGATTTACCCGGTAGCTGGACCGAAACCAGCCATTCCCGGCCGTGTTCTCGGCCGCGATCTCTCTGCACCGACAAGGTGTGGCCCATCTTTACCCCTGCGGGATGTTGCTCCCGCGTGGGGCGCTTCTCGCTCGTTCCAAGGAGTAGCGTATGAATATCCAATCTGCTATCCATCAGGAAGCCGCGCCGTTGGGCGTCGCATCACGGCCCGCGCGTGTCGTGGTTCTTCCGGACGGTTACAACGGACACACGATGGCCTTTTGTGCCGAGCCCGTCGCAGTGGAAGGCAATGTTGTCAAGCTCCACTGCGCGGAGCCCGGCAAGGAGTACCTGATCGCTTGGCGTTGCAAAGCCGCCTTCGAGGCGGCGCTCATGACGCGGGAAGGCAGCGAGGAGGTCACGCTGGCTGAACGCGGGATTGCCGGGTGGCGCGGCACGAACAACGACGAGTACCAGATCTACGTCGAGTCAGCCAAGGCACTCGGGTGGAAAATCAAGACACGCGACGAATGGCTCAATAGCTAACCGTCGATTTTTTTGGTTCGTCAGTAAAAAGTGTGGGTTGTCGGCGGCTCGGGCAAATTGCCAAGTGCATGATATAGCGCGATTTCCGTCGTTCGAAACGTCCGGAAGCCGTACGCTTTTCTCATGGTGACTTTGGCCTTGTTGTTCAAACCCTCGACGATTCCGCTGGAGAACTGCTTGCGCGCATGAAAGTAGTTGAGAATCAGTTCTCGATGGGCGCGCACGGTGCGTGCGAACTTCTTCATTGGTTCGATGCGTGAGCGCATGACCCGGGTGCACCACTGATCGAGGAACTTGCCTGCCCAGACAGGCGAGATGTAATCCCAGATCTGCTGGAACTCCTCCTTGAGAAGATAGGCGCGGACACTGCGCAGGTTGTAGTGCAGCAGATCGCGCAGGCGCAGTCGCTGATTGTCAGTAAGGTTCTCTGGCCGCTTGAGCAAACACCAGCGGGACTTCTTGAGGACTGGCTCATAGCCGTCGCGGGTCATGCGGCGAGCTTCCTCGGCGCGAACCTCGTCGATCGCCTTGTTCATTTTGGCAACGATGTGGAAGCGGTCGAGGATGTTCAGCGCGTTGGGGCAATGTAGTGCGATCATCTCGATGTAGGGCCGCCACATGTCCGAGCAGACGAACTCGACCTGCTCGCACAACCGTTTGCCGATCATGACGAAGAACTTTGCGAAGCTTTCCTTCGTGCGCTCCTGGCCAACCCAAAGCAGGCGCACGCAGCTGGCCTCGATCTGATAGACCAGCGTGAGATAATTGTGCCCTCGGCCATACTGGATTTCATCGACGCCCAAAGCGCGGATGGTGCCGAGTTCGCGATGGGCCAGCCCCCAGTCGACCACCCACTCCACCGCCTGGGCAACCTTCTCCCAACTGGTGCGAAAGCTTTGCGCTGTCTCTTTCCAGGAGAGCTTGCGTGCCCACTGCGCGAGAAACAGCATGTAGGCCTTGGTCAGCGTGTGCTTGCCGATGGCCCACGGCACCGTCTCGACCTTCACGCCGCACTCACGGCAGTCGACGCGGCGCATGGCGTACAGCAAAATCACCGCGAAGCCCCAGATCGGAATAAATTCGAAACTACGCGATGCGAGCGTGTCATAGCCGCTGCCAGGCCGGTTGCAACACGAACAGATCGGCTTCGAACCCTTGCGTGGCCGCACGTCGATCTCGATGGTTTTGGACTGCTCGCACAGTCGGGCACTTTCATAGACGAAGCCGGGAAAATGATGGCAGGCATTGAGCAGGCGGGTCAGCAACATGGTTAGCAAGCGCGCGGGAATCAGTAAAGACGCTATTGTTACCTCAGATCCGCACGCACTGGAGCGCTACGTCCCGGACTTGCAGAACTGGCCTGCCTCATGGCGCTTCGAGGACGAGGACATCCCATTCGGACAGGCGCTCGTGAAGGTCTTCACACCTTTCCTGCAACACCTGCTGACCCACGGCTATGCCCGCAAAACGTTGCACCGCCACCGCGATCACCTTTGGATGCTTGGTGGCCATCTCATCGAAGTCCGTCACGTCGATCCGGACTTAGCCGCCATGGATGCCCGCACACTGCTTCTCAATGAGATCCACGAGTTCGGTGGCCCGCTTTCGAGGCACCTCTCCGAGCACGAGCAGAACGCCTTTGACGCTACCTGCAAGAAACTCTATCGCTTCCTCTGTCCCTCATGAATCGCATCAAACCACCCACAGATTCCGCCGACGAGCCATTTTTTTAACCCTGAGGGGACGCACATCCCCGCTGGGTGTGTGCTCCTCACGATTTCCATTGAGGAGTACAAGATGGCCGCTATTTTCTGCTCCAATGCTGCAACCGGTCTTCAGACCGCTGTCACCAGCGTGGACGTAAGACAGGCGTTCCGAGCGGCTGGAATGAGAGCTCGTGTTGCCGATCTGGGCATGAAGTTCCGGATTTGTGATCTCGACAGGTCGCAATACGGAATCGAAGTCGAGCGTGTCGCGAGGGCTCTGAAGTTCACCGATTCCCTCGGGCTTCCGGGCGGACAGTGGAACACATCGACCGAGTTTATTGCTTACAAGCCGGGAAAGATCGTCCGTTTGTCGGCGCAGTGATGAAACTCAGTTTCGATTTAGAAGTCAGCGCCGCTCGTTCGCAAGACGACGGGCGCTGAATCACAACTCAACCCTGGTGGGGAAGCATTCCCGCCGGGGACGCTTCCTTGCCGAAGTTATAGGAAGCGTCATGAAACACATTATCGAAGCCACGGGAAATCTCACGTTCCTGATCGAAAACGATCGTGACCGCGAGATACTCGAGGACATCAAGGACCGCGTGGGTGGTAATGACGTCCGGTTCCTGGACGACATGCTCGATCAGTTGGGCTTTCTGGGTAACGCGAAGCTCTTCGGGATCGCCCCTGTCGACGTCGGTGCCCTGACGGACGCGCCGATGCTCTCCGATGCTATCGATTTGCAGGACGATGGCAGCATCGTTGTTCTTGGGAACGTCTGGTGGTATCCGAACTACGAGGTCGAGGACTTCGCAGAACGGCTGATCGAGCGCGGCAGCGTTACGTTTCAAGCTGCAGCCTGATTCGCATTTTTAGTACGGCCGCGCGAGCGCGGCCATTCCTTTCAATCCCGGTTGGGCACGTTCCCATCCGGGGATGTGCCTTGCCATCGTTATGTTATTAACGAGGTGAGTCATGGGTTCAACAGTTATCACGAACAAGAAGGCTGGTGCTTTCCGGGCTGACGGCAGGGTCGTCTACGTCCTTTTCGAGCAACTGTACGAAAAGAACTGCTATCCACACACGCCCGAGTGGCAGGTGTCGGCTTTCGGCGAGCGAGAGGATGTGCTCAAGCGAATCTTTCGGGCCGCTGAGTCGTGCGAGAGCGGTATGCTCCAGTCGCGTGCGGGTTCGATCAAGCCTGAGGCTTACATCGAGCATTTCAAGCAACATCTCTCGAAGCCATTCGAGATACCGGAGTCGACGATCAGGCTGTCGGTCGGCGAAAGCTACAGTTCTCCGATACCTCGGTCGGGCGTCGATGCAATTCGCCCGCTGATGGAAGCGCAAGGCTTTGCCGCGCAATTCGACCAGATCGAGGCCGGCTCGCTGTCGGTGTCGCTGCATAAGCATGTTGACCTGTTGCTCGCGCTGTATGGCGAGAAAGGGCGTGTGCTGGCGCCATGGCGAGTGTTCAGCCATCTGCGCTGTTCGGACACGGTTCTTGCGGTGAGCCCTGTGCGCAACGTGAAGGCAGATGACTTACCGAACGTTCGCGCATTCAAGCTCGACGCGGAGAACGTCGCAGTGTCATTCGACGGTTCGCCGATACATCCGGAGGGCTGGACATATCGGGCGGTGGGCGATTTTATGAATGTCGCGTACGAGCGGGAGTTGCAGTCGCCGGGGTGGGGCAAGCACGCTATTCCGTGGTACCGCGATTTGCTGCACAACGCGCCGCAGATGCCAGACAATGCCGTTGTGACTGTCAGGCGCGATGGTGCGGACTCGGAAGAGAACGAGAGCCGGCGAAAGGCAATGGATCGCGTCGCACTCGCGGCGGGCGTCGCTGATGCCGATGGTAAGGCCCCCGCAGTGTTCTCCTTCCCATTTGGCAAGCTGTGCGACGATCGTCAGCGCATGTGGGATTTCACGCATCTCCCGAAAGAACAGGTGGTGTTCGAACTCAAGCAACAAGCCACCACTAATCCGGGGCAGGAAGAGGCGGATGCCGATGACTGTCCTAATCTCCAACTCGCGTTCGAGCTGATCTGACGGCGCGCATCTCTCAAATCCGCTGAGTGTCCACGAAATGGACACCAGCGGATTTTTCTTTTCCCCCGACCGACAAGAATTGTCCACCGCTTCCCATCAGGAACTTTCAAGATATAATGCAGACGCTTTCCACGG
The DNA here is from genome assembly GCF_002278075.1 of Paraburkholderia aromaticivorans. Lineage (NCBI taxonomy): Bacteria > Pseudomonadati > Pseudomonadota > Betaproteobacteria > Burkholderiales > Burkholderiaceae > Paraburkholderia > Paraburkholderia aromaticivorans. Next base: position 12,914 of record NZ_CP022992.1, read on the forward strand.
TAGCTGGACCAAGACCAGCCAGTACGGCTGTTGCATAGCCGTCATCTTTCTACACCATCCGGTGTTTTACCCTTGCGGGGCTTTCGTCCCGCACGGGGCGTCTGCTTCGCAGCCTTACAGGAGCAGAAACATGAATCAGCAATCCAGTCCGGAAACGGATTTCAAGAAGGCGACCGTCTCGCGCGAAGTCGCTGGCGCAATCCTAACGGCCGAGGTCTCCCCGTGTTCCTGGATGTATCCGATGTACGGGTTCCAGATCTCGGTGACCATGTCGGACGGCGGCGGAAAAGTGATCGTCCACGAGAAAGAACTCGCTTTCGCAGATGCAACGGTCGGTGATATGAGCCGGCTGCTCGAGACGATCGGCGTGATCACGTGTGTGAAGTGCGGCAAGCCCGCCTTCGATCCCGATACCGTGCGAACGAACCGGGAGAAGAAGTGCGAACGATGCTTCATGGGCGAGCTCAATGCTGAGTTCGAGAAAGAGCGGGAGAAGGCAGCCCGTCGAATGGCCAAGAACGACACGAGGTACAAGAAGCAAGGCTACACACATCGCGTCGACGCATGGATTCACCGTGACGATGGCGACGACGTCCCTGTCTCGTACTACATGAAGGACCCGACGGACGCTCAGATCCAGGCGGAACTTCGCAAGGCACGCAGCGCAGTGCTCGATGACTACAAGCTGATCCAGCTCTGAATGAACCCGCCGCACGTTCCGATCTTCGGGGCGTTCGGCGGGTTTTTCGTTTTCGCGGGGGAAAATTGCTGCGCCTGGTGGGGGGGGCCGAAGGCGGTAGGGTGGTTGTCACCGATCCGAAGGTGGACGCCGAGGTCGGGAAGGTTTTGACCGGCACATCCGGATCGATGACTGAGACGCGCCGGAACAGACCCGTGCCGCAACCGAAATCCGACACCCCCAGTAACCCCAAGTCGGACTAGGCCCGGAATGTCGCTGATCTGGTAAGATTCTCGGCAGTTTCGACGGTAGCTGGGCCTTTCCAGCCAGAAGCGGCTTTGCCGCCATTTTTCATCCCATGCGGGGCACGTTCCCGCTGGGAATCCTGCTTCGCGCTTTTTGTCAGGAGCAGGATATGCAGACCAACACGGCAGACACGCTTTCTGTCGATATCAAAGTCCCGGCAGAGATGCCGGAGTTCTCCGAGGATCTGACCTACAGCCCGCGCATGCGGGTTGTGCGCGTCGGGCAATCCCTCAAGACGTGGCGTGTTGCAGACCAGACATTCGAATCCGATCGGGCGACGCCGGAAGGTATCGAGCAGACGGTTATCGGCATGCTGTCGGACCTTCGCTTTCTGTGTGACGAACATGGGCTCGATTTCGCTCGAATCGACCGAATGGCCTATGGCGACTACACGGTGGCGAAGAATGAAGCTCGCCGCGAGGCTGCGAAGCAAGCTGAATCCACAGCGGCAGACAATGTGCCGTCGGCATCACTGAAGTTGCAGGTGCTGGGGATGTATAGCTATGCCGCGGTCTCTTCGTTGGATGGGTATCAGTATCTCGCAGGCTTCGTAAGGGCTACCGCCGTCTCCAAGGGGACCGGTATCTTCGTCGTCAACGGCGTACTGAATCGCGCCACCTACAAGAAGCTGCTCGAGGAAGCGCGTGCTGCGCAGTTGCAGGTCGATCGCGTCGTCGTGTACGGCGAAATCGCAACCTACACCGGCGCAGGCATCAGTTTCACTAAATTCGACGAGCTTCCCGGCCTGGATCGGGGATGAGCTTCGTCGTGTTCAATCCCGAAAGGAGGGGTATGCAGACACAAGCAAAGCCGAAACCGTTTCGGGAACTGACCGGACTTGCCTTCGCGTCAGGATTGATCTTGTTGTCGCCGTTGTTTCCGGGTGCGTTCCGCATCCTGTTCCTCTGCATCAACGTGATCGCCTTCGTAATGTTCGTCGAAGACAAACGCCGGGCAGTGGAGCGGGAGAAGCGCATCAAGGAAGCATGGCTGCATCTGATCACCCTTGGAGGTGGTTTCGTGGGCGCCCAACTGGGCAGGGCTACGGCCAGGCACAAGACACTGAAGCCGGCGTTCGACGGCGTCTTCTGTGTCGCGTGGCTGCTGTGGCTCGTGGCGTGCGTTCTCTACTGGCTCTACGTCAGGAGATAAAAAGATACCGGTACCGGGTCGATAGCAGACTTCCGCTGTCGCCCGGGATCGGGATTTGATCCTTAGGCTGGGTTGACCGGCCACTATTTCAAACCCATGCGGGGCATCTCAGTCCCGGTGGGCTGTGTGCTTCGCGATTCAATCAACGGAGCACATATGAACGAGCAAAGTGGCAAGTCGGTTGTTGCCCAGTTTCACGAAGCGGCAGTACGTGTAGCAATCGCTTTCTGCCGTCAATTGGCGTTGTCGTTGGCGGAAGAGGAACTCACACTCGTCCGTGAACGGAACCGCGTCGAAGAAATCGCAGGGGTATGCCATACCCATGACTTCTGTGACGCGAACATGCTGATGCTCGATGCCTTTGTAGAATGCGGCCTTGCCGAGAATCAGGAAACCTGTATCGGCGACGAACTGCATCCTCTCTGGAATTCTGCTTGGAAACTGGCTGCTGAGGCTGACTTTCGCGTTGATGCATTTCGCGGGACCCGTGGGAAACTGCGGGAAGTCTCGGCTGAAGCGGATTCCGCCGTGGTGAAAGCACCTTTGAACCCCGTTGCTACGAGCATCCTGGCGGCGGTCCAGCGCGTGCAGGCGTCGAACGTCGTGATCGAGGTCGATGAGGCCGCGCCGTCGGTTAAGATCGACGCCCACGCGGTCCCGCACGTTAGGCAAGACGGAATTTTCACGGTTGTGGGCGAGCGTGCAGATGGCCTGATTTCGGAGGCCAGCGCCTATGTCAGCCTTGCCGAGACGGTGACGTTTGACGAAGCGATAGCGTTCATCGTGGACGGCTACCTTGATGAGTTCATCGAATTGCCAGACACCGTGCGAGACGCGATCAATTCGGTCACTGCTCAGAAAAGTCTTGTTGTCGATGGAACGGATCAGCACGGCAATTTCGCTGGTGACGGCGAAAATGCCCCGTTCGCTGTCTTTGATGTCGACCGGCAAGAAAACATCGCTGGCCCGTTCGGCACGCGACAGGACGGTGAAAAGGCTCGATCGGCGATTCTCGCCGGTGCCCCTCCGATGCTGGATTCCGAGGCGTTGCTGGCGTATCAGTCACATGATCGGAAACGGCCGGAAGTGACCGTCCGCGCCGCAGCACAGGCACTGCTCAAAGCTTTTGGCGGGGATACTCCGTCCTGGCTGCGAGAGGAGGCTGTTTCTCTCGAAAATGCCTTGGCTCGCGAGGCCGGAGCAAACCAGGAGGAACTGCCAGCTTCGCGGGAAGGGCGCAAGCCTGAAACCGCGTCTACCGAGGCGAACTGGAAGGAAGTGGCCGGATCGCTTTACGGTGCAGTCGATTCACTGGAGACTCAGGTCAACCAGATGAAAGGGCTGTTTCCGGACGAGGACGGCATGATACAGGAGGCACTGGAGGAAGCCGGCGAGGCGATCCGAAGCTATCTGGCGGCGTCTCGCGCGAGTCACAACAGCGCAATCGGCGACCGGAAGCTGCTGGAAAAACCGGTCACATCGCGAATGCTCGCTGAGCAATATCCGGTGAAAGGCTCGATGCCTCATGCGGTCGTGCATCAGCTGTATCAGCTGCGCGAGGCCGAGATCTCCACCCTGAGTCAACGAGCGGTGATCTTGGAGTCTGACCTCCGCGAACTTGATCGAGGCGGAAGGGCTGTCGTCGCAAGCATGCTGTATGCGAAATGTGATGACGTCGCCCGAAACGCGCTCTTGCATGACGAGCACCCGCACGTGCGTAGCTGCGCAGTGATTTCGAGCTCGGAACTTGAGCCGGAGCCTGGGCACAAGCCGTCGACCCCATCGATCGACGTGTAATCGATCAGCCTGAAACCCGCCCGCCGTGTGCTCCCTTTGGGAGTGCCGGCGGGTTTTTTTTTGTGTGCCGAGCCGGGGAATTTTCCCATCAGGAAGTTTGTGGCAGAATAGGTCCGTTTTCCCAACGGCAGCTAGTCCGAAATCTAGCCTTATTGCGGTGCGGTCTGACCGCAGTCGATTCTCACCATCCGGTGATTCTAAACCCATGCGGGGCATCTCGGCCCTGGTGGGCGTGTGCTTCGCGGTTCATTGGAGCACACATGAAACAGCAAAACATCAAGTCGTTCATCGCCCCGATTCTCGTGGGGAAGGTCTTTCCGTACGCAGTCTTGGTCAAGGCAACCGATGCCGATGGCCCGGGTGAGTACGAGGCCAATGGCCTGATGTACGAAAACGGCCACGTGCTGATTGAATACCCGTTCCGTCGTCCGGGTCAGAGTATCGAGCAGGCCACGGTCGAAGGCAGCGATCCGGCGAATCAGAACCAGATCGATATCACCACGGCCGTGTTGCCCGACGGGACCGAACTGACCCGCGGCGAAGCCTGGGAAGAGATCTCGTATCCGTCGAGCTGGGCCGATCGCGTCAAGGCGGCGATCGCGGCTCACGGCGAAGCGTCGTTCCTGCGCGGCGACCATCGTCTCTCTGACGATGGGCACGCGGAAGGTGCACGGCTGTCTGCCGAGCCCAATCAGGCCGAAGACAATCTGTACCGTCTGCTCGGTCTGAAGGCGAACGTCGACGAGGAGCGCACCAGCATCAAGGTGGCGGTCCTTTGCGAAAACTCGCAAGGCATTCCCGAGATCCGCACGTTCGAATTGCCCGTTTCCGACGTCGATATGGAAGATGGCGAGCACTACGACGTCGCGATCGAGCGTGCCGTCGCTGAAGGCTACGGCGGCAAGATGGTCGCGTTCGACGAACACGACCACGCCGCGCGGCACCTCTTCGAGACGGCGGCTTGGTTCACGAAGTAATCCACTTTGTCTTTCAACCCTTGCGGGAGCCGTTCCCGCAGGGAGCGCTTCTCGCACGTTCCCCTGGAGAAGCATATGAAATCCCTTCAAGGCATGGAGATCCGCAAGCTCGGCAGCAACAAAGGCACGCCGCGCATGTGGATCGAAGGCTCTCAGGCGAGCCGTGCCGGCTTCCTGCCGGGCATGAAGCTCAAAGCCAAGGCTGTCAGCGTTCCGCCTTTCGTCTCGGTGTTCAAGGCCCTCGGCCATGCGCTTTTGGCGTTCAAACAAGCGACGTCGATTTCGTTTGCGTCGTTCGTGCGAGCCGAGGCTGTCGCGGCATAAGTTGCATCCATTCTTGGCGGGACATTGCTTCCGCAAGGAGGGATGCTCGCTTCACTTTTACCCGTGCGGGGACGCGCTCCCCACGGGAGCGTTTCTCTCCATCATTTGAGAAACGAAATGGAAATTATCGAAGAACCGGTTCACTTCATCACACCCCGGTTTCTGGAGGGTGCCCCACAAGGAAAGCCCAATCAGGTCTGTTTGTCCCCGGAAGTCGAAGCGTTGCTCGACCGCGATCCGGTAGTAGCGGTCGGGGTATCGGGCGGCAAGGACTCGGATGCCTGTGCCATCGCGGTGGCAAAGCACCTGGATGCGATCGGCCACAAGGGACCGCGTCTACTGGTGCATTCCGACCTCGGCCGTATCGAATGGAAAGACAGCCTGCCGAGTTGCGAGCGTCTGGCCCATCGATTGGGTTGGGAGTTGCTTGTGGTTCGACGTCAGGCTGGCGATATGCTCGACCGCTGGGAAGTGCGATGGGAGAACTGCGTCTCGCGGTACGAAGACCTGTCCTGCGTGAAACTGATTCTTCCGTGGAGCACGCCGTCCATGCGCTTTTGCACGTCTGAGCTGAAGACAAAAATCCTCTCCAGTGCGTTGAAAAAGCGGTTCCCGGTAGGGGACATTCTCAACGTGACGGGTATTCGTCGTCAGGAGAGCAAGAACCGCAGCAAGATGCCGCTCTGGGCTCCGAATTCTGACCTTACCCGCAAGAGTGGGGTTGGGATGACCTGGAATGCGATCATCGACTGGCCTGTTCAGGACGTGGTGTATGCGATCCAGGACGCCGGACTTGAGCTGCATGAGGCCTACACCAGGTACGATGTCTCTCGTGTAAGTTGCTGCTTTTGCATCATGTCGTCGGAGGCCGATCTCATAGCCTCGGCGACGTGTAAAGACAACCACGAACCGTACATCCGCATGGTCGAACTTGAGGCGAAGTCGTCCTTCGCCTTTCAGGGAAACCGCTGGTTGGCAGACGTGGCGCCGCACATCCTGTCGTCATCGCTGCGTAGTGAGGTCCAAAGAGCGAAAGCCATCGCTGCGCAGCGCCAGGCCATCGAAGCCGAGATCCCGAAGCATCTGCTTTACGAGTCTGGGTGGCCGACCTGTTTGCCCACACGCGATGAAGCCGAGCTTCTGGCTCGTGTTCGCCGGCAGGTGTCAACGCTGCTCGGTTTTAACGCGCAATGCATTGACGCAGTTAGCGTGCAAGACCGATATGCGAGTTTGCTTGCTTTGAAAGAGGCCAAGGGCAAGGGGGGAGTGGTGGAACAAGTTGCTTCCCGACAAGCGGAACTTTGTTTTGGGTGACGTAAGTCCCCCTTTGGGGGGATTCACCAACCCGGATGTATGAACCTGTAACCCACGCCCGCAGCCTCCCCACAGGGGAAGCTGCGGGCGTTTCCGTTTAGGAAATCCCCCGTTATTTGTGAACGTTTATCGGTTGTTCACGTGAACTGTGTGACGGAAGGATTTCGCAGTATGCAAGGCGTCGATCTCCGATCAGTTCCCCTGCGCGATGCCCTCGATTGGGTGCGGGAGAGCGCTCATCTGGTGTGGCGAAAAATCATCATGCATGTGGCGGTTTGCCGAGACGTCTTCCTCGGCGTCCCGGCGCGACAGATGCCTAAAACGATTCCGGTCGAGAGCCTTCCGGCTTAACGACTGGCCACGGAGTGGACATGGTAGGGCAGTACTGGATCGATGCGGTTCAACACGAAAAAGCGGTCGGCCTTCTGCGCGAGGCGCTGAAACACATCAGTGACAAGCCATGGGAGGAGTCGACGCTGCTCCATGCGCGGATTTCTGAATATCTAGGCGAGCCCATCCAACACGCGGATGCGGTTGTGCATGCGCGGGCAGGCCGGCTTTGACCGAAGGAATCGAGCACAATGTAACGCACGGAAAACACGCCAGGATCCTCCCCCTTGAATCGGGATTTCCGTCTGATACGGTGGTACCACCTGGATGACAGCCCCGGCGAAGTAAATGCTGAGCCGCTGGATGCGCTTGGATCGCTCAGTGGCGGCGCGCAGTCCGCTCGATTGAGCGGGATCTCCAATTTCTGAGGCCACTATGCCGTTTCTCGCTTTCACCGCCTTCCTGATGTACGCGAATATCTTTGCCGCCATCCGGCAACTCGGAAAGCCGGGGAAGGGACCTCTGATCGGCGGCGCGCACATGCTGACGTGCCTGGTGGCATCGATCGCCTTCCTCGGTGGAACGGAGCTGATTCAGTTCAACCTGTTTGGCGGCATCGGCGGATCTGCGTACAACTGGACGCCGCTGGCGTATTTCGTCGTCGGCTTGCTGAGCCTGATCCTATTCGGGATCAAGTTCGTTTCGGCCACGCGGGCCGGCCAGTCTGGCGGGAATCTGAGGTTCGGCCTGTCGCTTTGGGCGGTCTTCGCAGCTCTCTATGTCTGCGGGACGGCCATCGACCACTGGATTTTCTTTCGTGACGTCAACAGATCCGGCTCGATGGACGTCGGCTTCACGGGTGAGCAGATGACCTGCAGTGGCGACCAGATCCTTGTGCGCCTGAAGGCCAATACCGCTGTCTATCGGTGCCCGAAATCGATCAGACTGGGCCGCGACTATGCCCAACCGTTCGTGCCGTGGCCGAGCTACGTGCAAGGCGAGAGCGCCAAGCTCAAGGCGAACGTCGACGCGGTGCAAAAGGCGGCTGCTGAGTCGAAAGACGGCGTCGTTCATCTGCCGGATAGCGTGACCAGGTATCTGTCGCAGCCAACGCAAGACTCGAACTGACCTGTGCAGCATCGAGGAACTTCTCGTCAGGAATTCCGCGATATACTGATGCCTGATTTTCGACGGTAGCTGGACCGAAACCAGCCGACAACGCACTATTCGGTGCACAACCCTAGCGGGGCAGTTTCCCGCCGGGGGCCTGCTTCGCACTTTTCAGGAGCAGGATATGTCTCAATCCACCGTGGTTTCCCGACGGGGCGTGGTCCCGTTCAATGTCACGTTCGAGGCGACGGGCTTTACCGACGCTGATCTGTGCAATCGCGTGTTCGCTGACGAAGAAGCGCGAGGTTTCAGCGAAGTTGCGACGACCGAGGGACAGTTCCCGACCGGAATCCTTTCGGTCGTGCGGGGATGGATTTCGGAAGACGATGCGCAGAAGCCGACCGATCGCAAGGTGTTCGTCTGCGTCACGTTGCGGGTTTGCGCCGCGAGCGTCGACAACGCGTCTCGCACGGCTCCGCCGGCGGTACTGCTGACGCGAATCGTGGACGCGATGGCGTCCTCCGAAACCGGTGAATGCCTGGTGAGCCTCGAAGGCAACTGGACGGTCACCGAAGTCGTCCCGTTCGGTGAGCTGGCAGATGGTCAAGCTGGGGAGGATCCGGCCGAGACCGTCCGTCAAGGTCGTCCGGATGGGGAATTGCCGGAAAAGCGGATTCTCGCGGTCTTTCTTCCGCAAGCCTGGGTGAACGACTACGCGACGTACATCGACGGCCAGCAAGCCGTGGATGTGACGCAAGTCGTGCTGGAGATGGATCTGCAGAAGATCCACGCTCTGCGCGACTACTCTGATTCAACAGATGCTCTGATGGACACTGTTGCACTCGGTCATAACGGTCCGTTCACGGTTCGTGCCAAGGACAGCATTTGCGATTTTTTCGAGGTGAAGGACCTGTCCGACATCACCGAATCTATGCTGCTAGCTGCACGCAAGGCAACGCTGAAACTGCCAGGGTTCCAGACTGAAACCGTCTCGGTCAAGGTTCAGGAACTGTCCGGAAGCCGGCTCGATTGGGCCGTGGCTAAAGCTCTCGGCTGTGGCCTTGTCAGCGCTCACGATCACTTCCGCCGCATTGCTGCGGGAGCGTGGAGCGAAGAGAAGATCGTCGAGCATTTGGGTACGATGTCCAACGAGCAGATGATCATTGACCCGATGACCCACAACGCTGTACCGATTCCGGCGTTTTCGACATGCTGGCAATCTGCTGGTCCGATCATCGACCGGGAGAATATGTGGCTGTCAAGTGCTCGCTACATGGCTCCTTCAGTAACGCCGGATGCAGACCGGGCATGGCTGGCGAAATCGCTCGCTCTTGCACCGATTGCGCCAATGTATGGTCCCACGCCACTCGTTGCCGCAATGCGCTGTTACGTCGCCAGCAAGTGTGATGAGGTTGTCGAGATCCCTGCCTGCTTGTCGGGCCGAAAGTGACTTTTTAAACCCTCGCGGGGAGCATTCCCGCTTGGGGATGCTTCTCGCATATCGATTTGGGAGAAGCATATGAATAAAGTTTCACTACTGGAAACGCCGGCCGGTACCGAGCCTGCGCCGAGACAAAGACGAAAGCCGTCGATTTCGACGTTGCAGGTCTTGTTGATCGTCAAGCGCGGAAGTGACCTCGACTCGTTGATCGACCGTTTGCAGAAGCAGACGGGCGAAGCCTACGCGCGGTATGGCGTCGGCTCGGAGCAGTATGAACAGCTGTTCGACGATTTGCACTGTTGCAGAATGGTTCGCATGGCGTTCGATTTCCGAGACGCACGTGGTTTGCCGCCCGGTCGGCCCACGCCGTACGATGACACCGATTTGGCAGTGTGGCTCGAGGAAATACGGAAGGCGCCGGAGCAGCCGTCATGGTCTTGCTTGTGCGAGCACTTTGGCCTTGACGAGAGCTTTCAGTATTCGGAAGCGCAGCGGGAGGAGTACTTCCGGCTGCTGAGTCACGAGCACGCAACCCCGGAGACTGCAGGGGAGCTGTTGAAACCTGCGGGTAGCATGACTGGTCAAGAAATCGATGACGGTGCTGAACGTACGGTGGACGGCTTCGTGCTCGCGACGGTCCGGTGGAGCGGTTCGCAACTCCGCAGCTTTCATCTGACTCGCGACGAGGCCGTAAGTGCGATGAATAGCTCCACGGACATCGACGACCTGAACGTGCTGCCTGCCAACGTGCGCTTTGCCAAGAATGGAAACATTCGGTATTGGCGGTCGACCGGAGAACCCGTGGCGCATCGGAAAATGCGTGGAACTGAAGCGTCGTTGTCGGGGGACCAGGAGAAGATCAAGTAGGCCCCATCGAAGTTTTTCGGCATTCGACCATTCACCCGCATCACCCGCCCGCCGTGCATCCCTTTTGGGGTGCCGCGGGCATTTTTTTTGTTGTCCAATGCTTCCGTCGAACCTTCCAGGCTTAGCCGTGTCGCCACGTCTAATTTCCAACAGCTCCCGACCTCGGCTTCACTTCTTGACTGGAAATTCCGATATACTTGACCCGCTTTCACTGGTAGCTGGACCATCACCCAGCCGGGCGGCATCGCCGCAATCTCATCAATCTGCCCTCGGGCAGTATCTCAACCCTAGCGGGGCAGTTGCCCGCACGGGTGCCTGCTTCGCGCCACATTCAGGAGCAGGAAAATGCCGGAACCAACGGTCAAGCCAGAAAGGGACGGTGTGTATAACACCGAGAACTTTCCGACGTTCATCTGTAACCACGGCAATTGGGACATTTATACAAACTCCCGAGGCAAGTGTGCCGCAATTCCAACCAGAGACGCCGCAGAGATTGGATGTAAGGCATCTCAGTTCGGAGACAGAGCGTACGTGAAGGCAACTCTGCCGGCGAAATTTGCCGCATGGGAAGCGCTTCAGCGGGAACTGCCTAATCTCGATGTCAATGTGCATGCGCACGGCGACCATGGACAAGCCAGCAACCTCGAGCAGTTCATCAAGATCGCGGCCGACTCGATCGACCAGTTGCGCAAGGTGGACGTGTTTCGCGTACTCAGTTCGGTACGTAAAGACAACATCGACGGCGTAACGAGGCGTGATCTGGCGACCTTCATCGCCGTAAAACGCGTCGATCTCATCGACGAAGTTGCGGAGGTGATGAGCGAGGAATTCCCTCAAGATGGCTGGGAGCGGACTGCGGTGTGCCAAAACCTCGAACAGGCGAAAGCCCTCGGCTTCGACAGTGTCGCCGCGATGCGAGAGCATCACGCATGGCTGGAGAAGAATGGCACGGCAGAGTACAAGTCGTGGTCTGCATCGGTCGCGCAAGCGCAGAAGCAATCGCGGCGCTATATCGAAGCAAAGCCGGCTGATCTCCAATGTGGGGACGTGCTGCCGTATAACCTGAACGAAGAGGTCAAAAGGGTGGAGCGGATCGACAGCCGAACCATCTGTGTCTACTTCGTCGGCGGCCGCGAGCGGAAATTCGACTCGAGCGTCATCCTCACGGCCGTACGCGTCGTAGCCTGAAAGTCACTTGGCGGGGCAGTTACCCGACAGGGTTCCTGCTTCGCGTCACTCAAGGAGAAGGAGAATGCACGAAACAAAGATCCCGCAGTCTGTTCAGTTCTACGTCAAGCATGCTTTGAGCGTTTTGCGCGAGCAGGAGGCGGCTCTTCACGGGGTGCAACTGGCGCGAGGGAATGGCCATATTTTGGCGTTGGAACTGCAAGATCGCGAAGGGAAGATCAAGCGGGCAATGGAAAGGCTTGATGAGTTTCGAGGCCACGCGGCAAAAAATGGCGTGGACGCTGACGCCTTTCTTAAGGAATGTGGCGGCGTTCCGGAATTCGAAAGGTTCGGATATCCCAAGCCGGTACAGATGCGTGGAATCGCGCAGGGCGCATACGATGTGACAGCATGCGGCATAAAGCTGGTAGGGCGCCCGATCAACGTCGGCGAGCCGGACCTGCTAATCGGTCGTGAAAACGAGGTCCTTTCCGTTCGGGGGCCATCCGGCAATGTCGTTTACAGCGTATCGCCATCCGTTCCATGGACGCGCGACACTATCGTCCGGTCGCTCAATCATGAGGACGTTGTGCATGCCGTAGACGGCGACGTAGCGGAGGCCTATCTCGGTGATTGTTGGATTGGTGGCACCGAGATTTAACCGGCCACACCTGGAAAGTCACTTTTTACCCAAGCGGGGCAGTCACCCGCCACGGGGCCTGCTTCGCGTTACTCAGGAGCAGGAACATGACTCAAGCAGTTCAAGGTTCATCGTCCGGCCTCAAAGCCGGCACGCATTTCTTCGTTTCGACGCCGGTCGGGATCGACGGTTTCGAATGGCGATGCGTTGTTCGGCAAGGCGAGTTGGGCCGGCCGGAAAAGCATCACGAGTTCCGTCCTGTCGGCAGTCAGGCATGGCATGCCGATAGTGACTGGATAGGCGGCGACAGCCAGATCGGGGACATCCCGGAATCGATCGCGCAGAAGGTCGATTCCGAGGTCCACAAGCAGATCACGAAGGCCATGTCGGGCGAGTTTGTCCCGAATGCCAACATGATCCGGGCGGCAGAGAACCTGCTGCTCTCGATGTCTTATGAGGATGTAGTCCGCCCGGTCGTCGTCGCGTATGAAACGGAGATCCTGACTCGTCATCAGTTTCGCATCGCGCGGAAGTATGTCGAGCACGGGTGTGAGGACGTGGTCATTCTCGACCGGAAGCGATCGTACATGCTGGAAGAGTCGGACTTCGCGATCTACCTCAAGCAGTGCTTCGAAGCACGCGATGCGGCAGGGCTCAAGGTCAGAGCGTCGGACAACTGTCCGCTGCTCGAAGCCGAGAACACCCGCATCCAGGCCGAAAATCTGCTGCTGAAGGCGATGGCGGAGCTCCCGAATCTGGCGGCGATCGGCAAGCCGTGGCTGACGCTCGAAGCCCGGAAACGGGCTATCGACCTGACGCTCGACATGCTGGCGCCGTTCTGTGGCGATGCCGACGGCATCATCAATCGACTCATGGCCGCATAACCTAGGTCTGAATCGTACCCAAACAGCCCATTCACCCTTTCGGGGTGGATGGGCTGTTTGCCTTTGTGGAACAGCTTGTTCTGCCGGTGCTCGCTGCTATCATGGGCCGTCTATTGCCATGGAAACTTGTCATGCCGCAGCAGCCCGAATCGCACGCCTGCCGAATTTGCGGCCAGCAGCTCGACCTGCCCGGGAAACCGGACACCGGGTACTGTGGCGGTGATTGCGTTTGGTGTATGGCGGACTACCGGGATCCGGACGCGCTGGAAACCATACGCAAGGTCGAGCCTGACAATCCGAAATGGAAGCCGGCCAAGGGTCACTGGCCGGGCCCTCAAATCGCCGTTGACTGTGACCCGGACCTACAAGAGGTGGCGCGGCTCACCACACTGATGCGGGATGTGTTCGATCGCGTGCTCTCTGCCAGCAACATCGCGAGGACGAGGGGGACGTGCGCTTACGGCGCGAACCTGCTGCGAAACTCGCTCGAGCAGTTCGGCAAATGCGCGGCGGCCGTGCGCGGGGGCGATGGAGATCTCCGTGAAGGCGCCATCGACCAGGCTGGCATGTGGAATGGCCATTACTGGGTAGAAGGAAAACACCGGGCGGCGTGGGCTTCGTCGCGGACATCTCCGCGGACCAGTTCGGCTGGCCGAATGCTGTCGTGCTTCCGACGGACCGGGCCGGCGATGATGAATTCGTCGCGGAAGCCGTGGCCGATCTCGAGGCGCAGATCACCTCCGAAGCGCGAATGGCGATCCGGTGCCTCGATGACTGAGGGCGTGTTCGAAATGCTGCGCGCAGCGGTGAACATCGCGCGGTTCCAGCAGATCCGCAAGGTAACGACGCTGAGGGCTGAGCTTGTCCGCAGGTTTCCGGACCGGAACGAGGATATCGACGGCGCGATCCTGGCCTGGGCGAACTACGAGCAGTCGAAGGGGAGGCCGGATTGAGCCTGGCCCGTGAAGAAGCGCTTGAGTCTGAAGGACGCGCCTGCAAGGTGCCGGAGCCAACGGGTGGCTTCGTCTACGGCTACATCGTCGAGGTTCACTCGAACGGTGACTTCGTCAAGTTCCAGAAGGGCGTGTCTAGCCGTGTCAGCCCGCAATGGGTTCGGCGCGAGGACGTCATCCTGCAGCCGCTAGATGCCGAGGCCGGCGAACAACTCCAGTTCCGGTTCGAACCTCCCTCCAGCTGATCCCCCTTGAATCTGCTTCGACCGCCGGTAATCTGAAGGCGAAAGTACGCTCGAATGCGCTTCGTTTTCGAGCGGCCCAATCCTGCCGGATCCTCCAGAATTGAAAGGAAGCGGCCAGTGGGCGCACGGTTAAGACGGGAGAGAGTGAGGGAATCCATGTTGAGAGCTGCAACCGTATATATCGAGCGCTACGAAGTGCGCGATGATTCTGCCGGAACGGTGGAAGATCATGGACACGACTTCGACGGCGCGGATCAAGACTTCAACAAGAGGGTGGATGAGGTGAAGGCCCGCGGCGGAGACCCGGCCGATGTGACACTGATCGCCGTGCTGGCCATCGGGGCTTGACGACGTGCTGACCCTGATCCGCCGGATGCCATGGCAAGCCAAGGAAGCCGTTTTCATCAGTGCGCTGATGACGCTTCTGGGTGTCTGCTTTCCCGACGATGCTGATGCGTTTGCTGTGCTGTCGGTCATCGTGTTGTTCGCGATCGAGGATCTTTGCAAGACCGCGCTTCGGATCGCGATCAAGGAGCGGACGGTCGGTCAGGCAACGGAAGACGAACACCTCTACGTGATCCTGCCGCGATGCCGCTACAAGCTGCTGGTTCTGCGCCAGGTGTTGGTGTTGGGAGAGGCAAAGCTGGCGCAAGCACGCCAGGGTGCCCGAAAAAGCAGAAAGGACGATTCATGACTAGTGCGTTGCTTACTCTCCTCGGGCTGGCGCCGGCAAGCGCGAGGTCGAACCCTTGCGACATGCCTGGCTGGACGATGGCGAGAGTGTGGCGTTCGTCTGCGACATGGCCGATCACAAGAGAGAAGCGCAAAAGCGCCTGCCTCTCGAATACCAAAGGGCGTGCAGCGAGGTGTAGTTCCGCGCGGCGCCGGTGGGCGGTAAATCGTGACTCGACCTGATCGTGCCGGGACCGAATCGTGCCGGTGCAAGATGCGCCCCGCGAGGCTGCGCTGCTCGGACCGTGGGATGGATGGGTCGAGCAGGGCAAAGTGCATGCGCGAATGACGCGTGGATCATGCCGATCGCCGCGCTGGCTCGTCCTCGAAGCCGGCCGGCACGCTGGTCTATCTCGTGAATGCGCGTACCGGTATCGAAGATGTCCTCCGTGGCGGGCGAGCCGCATCAACCCGTTCAGGATGCGTTTGCTCGGGCCGAATTGACGGCTGTGGAACCCGCGAGCACTCCCTGCACCCGACGTTGCACCGGTACCTCTCTTCGGTGAGAGCTCTGGTTTCGGATCGACGAGCACACGCGGTTGGTGCATAGCACGCAGCGGCAGGTTGCGATGGCGGCGAACGCATCCCGAACGGGTCCATCAGGCGCCTGTTGATGCCTTGCCGCCTAGCGGCGGGAAACCAGCCTCTTTGCGACGTCTGCGCGATAAGGCGATCGTTAATTAAACAACTGGCGCAAAAGCCGCAAAGTAAGGTGGAGCGGTTAAAATACACCCCGCAAATCGGGCGTTCTCGATCGTCTTGGAAGCCGTTTCGCGCTCCTGGGTCGCGCTTGCAGTCCGTGCCCGTCGTGCGAACACGAGCGGGAAGGCCCCGTGCGGAGCGGATTTGCTGCGAAGAGAGGTACTACGGCCAAACCACTGGAACGGCGCGGGACGGTCGCGAGTCAGCCGTGAATTGCGATTGACGCAGTGGCTACCGCCCGCGTACGTTGGGCCGGAAAAAATAGGGAACGAGCGGCAGTTTCACCCGTGGTCCAGGGAGGAGCAGCTGCTCATTATCCGGGTGAGGTACTCGCCCAACATTTAGCGATAGGTGAACGAAGTTGAACGCCGTTGAAATTGAACAGGCCATCACCGACCTTGCGGAGCGATCGTTCGACGGCCAGAACTTCCCGTATGCCTTCCTTGAAGCCTTCGGCAACAAGGCCACGACGATCCAGCGCTTGCGTAGCGGCGCGACGAACAAATCCGACCTCGGCGGCGTTCTCCAGACCAACAACATCCATATCGCAATTAGCGACAGCGGCCAGGTAAGGAACACCCTCAAGGCTCTGAAAGACAGCCCGGCGACCGTCCGGGCAAAGGCGAAGTTCATCCTTGCCACGGACGGCACGGACTTTGAGGCCGAGGATTTGACGAGCGGCGAAACCGTCGCCTGCGTCTTCAAGGACTTTCCCGACCATTTTGGTTTCTTCCTGCCGCTGGCGGGCATCACCACCGTCCGGCAGATCAGCGAAAACGCCTTCGACATCCGGGCGACCAGTCGCCTCAATCGCCTCTATGTCGAACTGTTGAAGGATAACCCCGAATGGGGCAAGGCCGAGCGCCGCCACGACATGAATCACTTCATGGCACGGCTCATCTTCTGCTTTTTCGCCGAAGACACGGACATCTTCATCGGCAAGGGCAAGTTCACCGAAACCGTTGCGCAGATGAGCGCGAAGGACTCGTCCAACACGCATGACGTGATCGGCACGCTGTTCCTCGCCATGAATACCCAGCGGGATGAACGGGTAGCCGCCAAGATTCCCCGCTGGGCGCATGATTTTCCCTACGTCAACGGCGGACTGTTCTCCGGCAGCATGGACGTGCCGAAGTTCAGCAAGATCGCCCGCTCCTACCTGCTACATGTTGGCGGTCTCGACTGGACCAAGATCAACCCGGACATCTTCGGGTCGATGATCCAGGCGGTCGCCGACGATGAGGAGCGCGGCGCGCTTGGGATGCATTACACCAGCGTCCCAAACATTTTGAAGGTGCTAAATCCACTTTTCCTCGACGACCTGCGAGCACGGCTTGAGGAAGCAGGTGACAACTCGCGCACTTTGCTCAACCTGCGCAAGCGTATGTCGAAGATTAGGGTCTTTGACCCCGCCTGCGGCTCCGGCAACTTCCTTGTGATCGCTTACAAGGAGATGCGCGCGATAGAGGCTGAGATCAACCGGCGGCGCAGCGAGCCGGATCGCACATCCGAACTCCTGCTCACGAACTTTCGGGGGATCGAACTTCGCGACTTCCCGGCGGAGATCGCGCGCCTCGCGCTGGTCATCGCCGAGTACCAATGCGACGTGCTCTATCGCGGACAGAAGCTAGCATTGGCCGAGTTCCTGCCGCTCCGCAACGAGAACTGGATTACCTGCGGCAACGCGCTTCGGCTCGACTGGCTGAGCATCTGCCCGCCGACAGGCACTGGCGTGAAGGTACAAGCTGATGATCTTTTCGGCACTCCGCTGAATCAGGCCGCGATCGACTTCGAGAATGAAGGTGGGGAGACCTTCATTTGCGGCAATCCACCATATGTCGGAGACAAGTTTCAAACCGACGAGCAGAAAGCCGACCTGAAAAGCGTCATCGGCGGACGAAGCGCCCACAAGGCCATGGACTACATCGCCGGCTGGTTCTGGAAGGCGTCCGAGTACATCGCCAAAGAAGGGGCGTTTGCGTTCGTGTCTACGAACTCAATTTGTCAAGGTGTGCAGGTTCCGATCATCTGGCCTCCCATATTCGCTAGAGGCCAAGAAATCTTTTTTGCGCACAAGGACTTTTACTGGTCCAACAATGCAAGCCGCAACGCAAATGTGATTTGCGTTGTGGTGGGCGTCTCAAAGCAAAGCGGTAGGCCAAAGCACATCTACGTGGACAGCCAAAGACAAACTCTCGCCGCAATCAATGCCTACTTGATTGCCGGTAAGAACATCATCGTCGATAAGCATCCAAATCCAATCTCTGAATTGCCGCCTATGGTCGCGGGCAACATTCCCCGCGATAAGGGGAACTTCATGCTGTCCTCGGAGGAAAGAGACAGACTCCTTGAAGCGCATCCAGAGGCTTCCGCATTCATTAGAGACGGTTTCATAAAGGCCCTGAGGGGCTGTTAACTTTCGCGGCGAGCTGTTAACCTCAGGCATCGGAACAACCGAGGCCGAGGAGATGGGCAAGCCGATCATTGACGACGAATTGTGGACACTGATCAAGCCGTTACTACCGCCACCCAAGCCTCGACGCAAGAAGAACCCGGGCCGTCTGCCGGTATCGGATCGCGCCGCGCTGACCGGAATCTTGTTCGTGCTCAAGACCGGACTGCGCTGGCGCGACTTGCCCGCCGAGATGGGTTGCGGCTCGGGCGTGACATGTTGGCGACGGCTTCGCGACTGGCAAGCTGCTGGCGTGTGGGACCGGTTGCACGTGTTGCTGCTCGCGAAGCTGCGTGCGGCAGACCAGATCGATTTCTCGCGAGCCGCTGTCGACTCTTCATCGATTCGTGCTGTTGGGGCGGGCCAAAAACTGGGCCAAACCCCACTGATCGCGCACGACCCGGTTCCAAGCACCATATCGTCACCGACGCCAACGGCACGCCGCTCGCCGCGATCCTGACTGGCGCCAACGTCCACGACGTCACGCAATTGCTGCCGCTGATCGACGCGATTCCGCCGATTCGCGGATTGCGTGGCCACCCACTGCAGAGACCGCGCGTTGTCTACGCCGATCGCGGTTACGACTCCGAGCGACATCGAAGAGCATTGCGCAATCGCGGTATCGAGCCAGTGATTGCCAGGCGCCGTACCGAACACGGCAGCGGCCTTGGCAAACATCGCTGGGTCGTTGAACGCACGCATGCCTGGTTGCATCACTTCCGTCGACTCCGTATTCGCTTCGAGCGTCGTGCCGACATTCACGGCGCGTTCCTCAAACTCGGTTGCTGCCTGATTTGCTGGAACACTCTTCAGCGCACCGAACAGCCTTTATGAAACAGTCTCTTAGGAAAATCTTGGGCTCTCTGGAGTTCATTAATGGCATCGAGCGGTATTGTCTTTGGATCGAAGACCACCAGGCCGAACTCGCCCAGTCAATTCCAGCAGTCAAGAGACGCCTTGATGCAATCGTCGAATACCGGAGCAGCGGGAGCGAGCGCGGAAAGCTGGGTCTTGCTACGCCCCACCGGTTCGAGCGGACCATTGTTGGGAACGCAACACAAATCATCGTTCCTCGCGTCTCATCCGAGAGGCGCCCTTTCATACCCGTTGGACTTTTGAATAGCGACATCATCATTTCCGATGCTGCACAGGCGGTCTATGACGCTCCGCTCTATGTGTTGTCAATCATCTGTTCGCAGCTTCATTTGGCGTGGGTGTCAATTACTGCAGGACGAATGAAATCCGACCTCAGATATTCATCAGGTGTTTGCTACAACAGTTTTCCTGTTCCTTTGCTGACAGAGAAGAACAAGAGTGATCTCAAGCGGTGTGCCGAGAACATCCTGTTGGCACGCGAGCATCACTTTCCTGCGACTATCGCTGATCTCTACGATCCTCAGAACATGCCTGACGATCTAAGGGCGGCACATGAGCGCAATGACGAAGTGTTGGAGCGCATCTATATCGGTCGTCGATTCAAGAACGATACCGAACGGCTGGAAAAGCTGTTCGATCTCTATACCAAGATGACCGCTGCGGCTGTACCAGCCATGGCTAAGAAGCGAAAAGCGGGAGCCAACGCATGAACGACAAGGTCAAATCCGTCCCTTCGGTTTCCGTTACCTACGCCCGCAACGGCGCATCCACCAAGGCCAATGCCCTCGGGATGCGTCCGATGCAGGAGCGCGCCTACGAAAAGCGCGGAGAGCAGTATTTGCTCATTAAATCACCGCCTGCGTCGGGCAAGAGCCGCGCGCTGATGTTCGTCGCGCTCGACAAGCTACAGAACCAGGGATTGACGCAGGTCATCATCGTCGTGCCGGAGAAGTCCATCGGTGCCAGCTTCAACGATGAGCCGTTATCGAAGTTCGGCTTCTGGTCCGACTGGCATGTCGAACCGAAATGGAACCTCTGCAACGCGCCCGGCAATGACAACGGGGGCAAGGTGAAGTCGGTCGGCGCGTTCCTCGAAAGCACCGACACGGTGCTGGTCTGCACCCATGCGACGTTCCGCTTCGCGGTTGATGCATATGGCGTGGAGAAGTTCGACGACCGACTGATTGCCGTTGATGAATTCCATCACGTTTCCGCCAATCCCGACAACAAGCTCGGCCTGCACCTTGGGCAGTTCATCGCCCGGGGCCGCGTTCACATCGTCGCCATGACCGGCTCTTACTTCCGGGGCGACGCCGAAGCCGTTCTTGCCCCGCAGGACGAATCCAAGTTCGACGCCGTCACCTACACCTACTACGAGCAGCTCAACGGCTACGAGTACCTCAAGCAGCTCGACATCGGCTACTTCTTCTATAGCGGGCCGTACGTCGATGACATCCTCAACGTCCTCGACCCCGCCGAGAAGACCATCATCCACATCCCCAACGTCAATTCGCGCGAAAGCACGAAGGACAAGATGCGGGAGGTGGAGCACATCATCGAGGCGCTAGGCGAGTGGCAAGGTATCGACCCCGCGACGGGCTTCCAGCTCGTAAAGCGGCCAGATGGCCGCCCGCTGCGAATTGCCGATCTTGTCGATGACGATGCCACGAAGCGCGACCGCGTATCTGCGGCGCTCAAAGACCCGGCGCAGAAGAACAATCGGGACCATGTGGACATCATCATTGCCCTTGGTATGGCAAAGGAAGGTTTCGACTGGATTTGGTGCGAACACGCGCTCACCGTCGGCTACCGAGCCAGTCTGACCGAGATTGTGCAGATCATCGGGCGCGCGACCCGCGACGCGCCCGGCAAGACCCGCGCGCGCTTTACAAACCTGATCGCCGAGCCAGACGCTTCCGAGGAAGCTGTCACCGAGGCGGTCAACGACACTCTCAAGGCTATCGCGGCGAGCCTGCTCATGGAACAGGTTCTCGCACCGCGATTCGAGTTCAAGCCGAAGAATCCCGAAAATGGTCCCGCTCCTGGCTTTGACTACGGCGATGGCGGCTACGACCCGGACAAGTGCAATGTCGGTTTCAACGAGCAGACGGGGCAGTGCCAGATCGAAATCAAGGGCCTTGCTGAACCCAAGAGCGAGGAAGCCACACGTATCTGTCAGGAAGACTTGAACGAAGTGATCGCAAGTTTCATTCAGGACAAGACCGCCATCGAGCGTGGTTTGTTTGACGAGGAGCTGGTGCCGGAAGAGCTCACACAGGTCCGCTTGGGCAAAATCATTAAGGACAAGTACCCCGAGCTTGATGCGGAGGATCAGGAGTCTATCCGCCAGCACGCCATCGCCGCCCTCAACCTGACGCAGCAAGCCAAACAGATTGCCGCGGGGGGTGACAGCGCCGAGCCATCGGCAAATACTGCTCTTATCGACGGCGTGCGCCGATTTGCGATGGACGTGCGTGAGCTGGACATCGACCTAATCGACCGCATCAACCCTTTCGGCGAAGCCTACGCCATCCTCGCCAAGACCATGAGCGAGGAGAGCTTGAAACAGGTCGCAGCGGCTATCTCTGCCAAGCGCACGAGCCTGACGCCGGAGGATGCGCTTGACCTTGCCAAGCGCGCGGCGCAATTCAAGAAAGAGCGCGGACGTGTGCCTGCGCTCGATTCACAGGATGCATGGGAGCGACGCATGGCCGAAGGCGCGTCGGCCTTCATGCGCTTCAAGGCGGAGGGGCGCTATGAGTAATTCCGACCTCGACGATCTGGCTGCAGAGCTTTCCGACTTTGCCGCTCCCGAGAAGAAGGGCGGACGCCCGCCGCGCGAGGAGCGCATCATCGCGGGATTTGAGGAAATTCAGCGGTTCTTCGAGACGCACAACCGCGCCCCACAACACGGCGAAGACCGTGACATCTTCGAGCGGCTGTACGCGGTGCGCCTCGACCGCCTGCGTTCGCTTCCTGATTGCCGCGCGCTGCTTGCGCCACTGGACCATCAAGGGTTGCTTGCGGGCGCCCCGAGCGTTGCTGCAACCGAGGAGGATATCGACGTGGACGAGCTTGCCGCCGAACTGGCGGGGACGGCCAACGCTGACGACATCACAGTTCTGCGCCATGTTCGTACGAGCGCCGAGAAGCGCGCCGCTGAGGAGATCGCACAGCGCACGCCGTGCGAGGACTTTGAGACGTTCAAGCCGCTCTTCGAGCGCGTTCAGCGCGAATTGAAAGAAGGCATTCGCGAAACGCGCGCATTCCACAAGCTGGATGAAATCAAGCTGGCTGAAATTCAGCAAGGCGAGTTCTATATCGTCGGAGGACAACTAGCTTACGTTGCCGAAGTGGGCGAGGAAATCAGGACCCCGTACGAGCGCCGTGACAGTCGCCTTCGTGTCGTCTTTGACAACGGCACCGAGAGCGATGTTCTGCAACGATCGTTCCAGCGCGCTCTCTACCGCGACGAGGCGGCGCGACTGGTCACTAACCCGTCCGCCGGTCCTCTATTCTCTGACGAGGCATCGGACGACGACCAGGAAAGTGGCACCATCTACGTGGTCCGCAGCAAGTCCGAACTGCCCATCGTCGCGGCAAACCGCGACGTGCTACACAAGATCGGCGTAACGGGCCGCAACAATGTCGCCGCGCGGTTCGTAAATGCAAGGAATGATCCGACCTTCCTGCTGGCTGAAGTGGAGATCATCGCTACCTATGACCTCTACAACATTAATCGGGTCAAGCTTGAAAACCTGATTCATCGCGTGTTCGAGCCGGCGCGCCTTGACATCGGGATCAAAGACCGCTTCGGCAAGCCCGTTGTCCCGCGCGAATGGTTCCTTGTGCCCGTGTTCGTAATCGACGAAGCGGTCGAGCGCATCAAGGACGGGACGATTACGCAGTACGTTTATGACCCGAAATCGGCGCGGCTGACGAGAAATTAACTGGCCACTTCGCGCCCCCGTCACCGCGACACCGAGAAGGCCTTGACGCTAGGATTACATGCGGGATGCGCAACGAGGTATGTGGAATCATGGTCAACTGCCGGCGCCATGTCGACGCCGGCCCCTTCGGTGATGTTACGCCGTCGCGGCGGTCTTTTTGCGCTTTGCTCGCTCGTCGAGGAACGCCGCAATCCCGTGGTTGCGATGGAACGCTTTCCTCACTGCGGCGGCGGTGACCGTCCCGGAGTCGAGTAGGTGCGACAGCGCATCGCGCCAGCTCACCGCCAGGTTTTCAGACAGGAACCGCTCGATGTCCTCGAACTTTTTCACGTCATCAAGCGACGCGCCGTTCGCCACGTACAGATCGCTAATCACGGTTTCTCCACCCTTGGTCGGTACGGGCACGGTGGCCGCGATGGCGACGACGCGACCCAGCAGCTCTTCCTCCTTCTGAATCCCCCCGGCGCGAAGCGTTCCCATGAATACGTCCATGACCTCATTGCCGTAGGTGCCGCTGATGAGCAGCGCGTCGTTGCTGTACGCCAAGAGTTGCTCGCACTTTGTATAGCTCGGGTGGTAGATCAGACGGCGGTAGCCTTGCGCGTAAGCGCTCTCGATCGACGGCAGAAACGGCAGTTGCCGAATCGCCTCCGGCACGTCCCAATCCTTCGCTGGTGTGGAGCGGTGCCGCGGCATGATACGGGCCGCCGGCCCGCAATGCTCAGTCAGTGCCAACGAGGCCGCCACCAGTTGCATCGCCGAATGCTCAGCGATGACAGCCGAACCGAACAGCAGGAGCCCGCTCGTGCGTTCGCTCAGGACGGTCCGCAATGGATCGACGATGTCCGCCGGAAACGCATCGGCCGTCGCCACATCGGGGAGGTGCTGGACAGGGGGCCACGGGCGTGCAAACGGGGTGCGCGCTTCCAGTCCCCCAGCGTCGGTCACTACACCGATCAACGCCGTTTCATGGTCCGAGTGGTCGGGGCGTGACGCCACCATCAACCGGACGTCCTCGTGAAGGGTCTCCGGCGTCGGGGTGTCAAGAAGAACGGCGATGCGATGACGGGAGTTCAGCGCGTGATTGCAGGCCATTTCGAGCCGCTCAGCAGCGTCGTTCCACGACTGCTGGTCCAGCTCCAGCGGGCCGACAATCAACAGCGTGCCGCTCGGGACCCGATCGAGCCCGGACGACCAAAGGCCGTACTCCCCAAGATCGATGCTGCTATCCCACCGGTTACCTGCGCGCTCGGCGTAGACCACCGCGCCGTCGGTGGCATCCTCGTAGATTTCCAGCAAGGCGTCGATCGCGTCTTGGGAAGTCGTGAGATAGACGCCGGGCACCGGGCCCGCCGGCCAGAGGTCGGGCGGGCTGAGAGTGACACCAGCGCCAGAGAACGCTTCAAGGAGTTCCTGCGGCGACACGTCGACCGCATAGCGCTTCCTCAACCGGAACGCTAGCCGGCCCGTCGAGGTAGTGTCGAGTTCGGCCGCGGCGACCCGATCCGGAAATGCCATGACCTCGGGCCAGTTACGAAGCCCGGGGAGCGCCGCGATGAGATCTAGCGACTGGCCGTGGCTGAGGGAAGGGTGCGAGGGCTGCAAAAGGCCGCGGACGAGCCCGGCCAGCAGCTTCAACTGCTGAGTGTCCATTGTCTTCTCCAGGGCGGCAAATCCGGTGCACGCTTTGCGGGGCCGCCCATTGAAAAAACAACGACCATGAATGGGGTAGGTGCCTTGAAACATCGTCTTCGTCATGCCCGGAAGGGCGCGTGCGGCAGGCGACGACAGCCAGCCGCAACTATATCAGGAATACAGGGTTGTTCGGCACAGCAAGCGCTCCCGCTGCGACGCCCTGTTGAGCAGGGAACCGAGTGTGCCCTCCGCGAGCGGAGCGGCCCCGCGCCGTTCCAGTTCAGAGTTGAGTGAACGAAGTTCAGAGTTACGTGAATCTCGACAGTGGCGCCTGCTTCCTATCAGGAAAATTCACGCGTGTTTCCCGATGAAGCGGGCAAAAAGCCCGTCCGATCGCGCAAATCCCCCCTAAATTGCAGCCTGTTTCCGAATTGTCAGATTCCTCCGGACCCCGATAATGGGTGGCTGATTCCATATCAGCCTGGGCTTGTCCATGAAATTCGTGATCGCGACACTGGCCGCTACCTTCCTGATCGCTGGTCCGGCTGTTGCACAGGAGCAGCAGACGGATCTGCCGCATCCCTGCAAGTCGGGCTCCGGCCAATGGACACTCTGCATCGGCGACAGTCCGATCGACACCACGGGAAGTCGCGTCGACATGGCCAATGAGGTTCAGGAAGTGAACTCCGCGTTGGCGCCCGTGCGAAAGAAGATCACCGAATTCGTCCAGACCGAGCACCAAGCCGTTACGGCTGGTCGGTGAGCGGTCACGCATCAATCACAAAGAGGATCACCTATGGATACCGCTGTCGCCCAGCCGGAAGAGCGTCATGTCGAGGACGTAGCCTTGCCCGACCTGGCAGAAGGTCAGCAGTGGACCTGCGAGAACGGTTGCGGGAATTGTCGCCCGGTGCAAGCCGACTTTGAATATTCCCGAGAAGAAACGCAGGACGGTGTGCTGCTGAAAAGCAAGACCTGCAAGGTCTGGGTTAGCCATTGCTGCAAGGCAAATCTCGTGTTGTGGGATGAACGGAACGAAGTGGAAGTCGCGTGGGTGGGTGGGGATTTGAATCTGGATGGCCTTGTGTCGAATCGCGGCGTTTTGCTGGATTGAGCGGCGCAGATTTGCTCGGCCTGCTTTGAACAATTTTGAGGAGTGAAGTGATGAAGTGGAACGCCACGCGTCGACTCGGGGTTATCGGTGCCGTGCTCGCTCTCGGCATGTGCGCGGCTGCGAATGCGCAAAGTGTGACGAGCTACAAACCTGCTATTTCTGATGTGAAGCTCGACAGCTTCTGTACGACCAACGGGACCATCACGATGGATGCCAGCGGCGCCATCGTCGAGTGCCGGGACAAGAAGTGGGAGGCGCCGGTCGCTCGGGCCGTGTCGCCGGCAAGTTCCAAGGTCGTGATGCTCACGGTGACGGTCCAATCGAAGAACGAGAGGCTGGCGAGCGTCCCGCTGGTTCTGCGTGACGGGAAGTCGGCGCACTACCGGTCGGTTACCGAGGGAACCTACGTCAGCGATGTGGGGCCGTGCAAAAGGGAAGATGCGTCGACGGCCGTCGGGGGACTTTCAGGCGGTACGACCCCGATCGGTAACGATATGTGCGTGACCACCTCGCCGCTGGTGACTGGACTGGAAATCGCCGCCGAGCCGCACGTGCTGGAGAACGGCTACGTCGTGCTCGATCTGAAAGCCTCCAACAGCCAACTGATCTCGCTGGAGAACGTCACCAACGAGGTGGGCATTGTGCAGATTCCGAATACGTACACGTGCGGCTTCGAATCGACTGTGAGGCTGAAGCCCGACGTTGATACGGTCATCGAGTCATGTTCGCACGATTCGAAGGCGCAAACCATTTCTGTGCTGGCCAAGGTGGTCGACAGAGGCGCGACCACTTCTCAGTGATCCGGAACCGGCCGGCGGATGCGGCGCCGTTAGTACCGTGATCTGCCAGTCGCAAACCCGCTCTGCTTTGAACTGAAACGTGCGCGCTCGCATGTTGCCGGCGTGACTTAACCTGGAGTGAAACATGAATCTCAAAACCACCCGTGGCCTTTTCGCACTGTGCTCCGCCCTGATGTTCGGTTACTGCGCTACGGCGTCGGCGGACGTTCCGTCGGTGTCGGCGAACGCCAAGGTCGTGCAGATCACGCTGAGCATCAAGAGCGACAAGAGTGACAAGGTAGCTTCGGTGGTTCTGACCGCGGCCGATGGCGTGAGCACCAACGTCGACGAGCGCAGCAGCGTGTCCTACGTCAGCTCGATCGCTCCGTGCAAGGACAATCCGGCCAAGATCTGCGCCGAGTACTCGGATCTCAAGACGGGCTTCGCGTTCGGCGTGCTGCCGCGAGTGCTGCCGAACGGCGACGTGCTCCTCGATCTCGTGTACGACAGCGCCCGCCTGAACTCAATGCGCGACTTCAAATCGGACATCGGCACGATCCAGCTTCCCGACGTGTCGAAGAACGGCTTCAAGTCCGCGGTCAAGGTCAAGGCCGGCGTCGAAACCGTCGTCAACTCCGCGACCGACGCGAGCGGCAAGCAAGACGTCGCTGTGACGGTCAAGCTCGTCGATCCAAAGACCGGCGCGGCAATCTAATGCGCCGTCGGCTGGCAGGGGGCAATGCGACCTCCTGACGGGATCGGGAACCGAAGATCTACCAGTAAGGGCGCTTGGAGCGTGGCGCCGACGCAAACACAAATTCAAATATGGAGGCGTCCATGTTCAAGTTCCTTTCCAGATTCCGCAAAGCCGCCGCAGGCGAAACGAATCCCCTCGACGAAAGCCCGTGCATGGGTGACGATCCTTATCTCGCGCAAATAGCGACGGCGCTGGTTCAGGGCGAGTCAACTGCGGAGAGCGGCGCTCATTCGACGATCCAGGACAAGGCGCAGCGGACTCGGAACGCAGATACATCCTAATCGGAAACCGAGTTTTGTCGAGAATCGTCGACTTCAGTTCGCATTCCCCCCTGATTGCCCGTCCTTTTGCCATTGCGGGCAGTTTGGGTATCGCGTATTTTCGGTTCAAGCCGTCCGAAACGTTCCTATCAGGAATTGATTCGGACATAATTCTGGCCGCGCCCGCTACGCGCGATAGGAGAGAGGGAATGAAATTCTGGAGCAACGTCGTCGCCCGACTTCGGTGGGACGCCAAGGGAGGCTTGGCGTCTCCCCTGCTGGAGGACAGAACCATGCACCGCTACCAAGTGTTCGTGCGGCGTGGCACGCGGGCGCCGAAATACGCGGTGCCTTGGCACTGGCTTGCTTCCCTGATCGTCTCATTCCTTTGTCCGAACGGCAGCTACTGCCGCGTTGTCGATTCCAAGACGGACTCGACATTGCTTGAATGGGAGCGAGTGGGGAGCGCACGCTGATTGAGCAACGAAGTATCTTCAGTGCCCGCGTGCTTGTAAGCGACCCGAAACCCCCCGGCTTTAGCGCGCGTTCCGCGATTGTTCCCGTCATCTTCGAAAGCTAACCTGCCGCTGTGGCCGGGTAGAGGCGTTCCCGAAATTCCCGGGTCTGCTTTCCGGTCGGCCTGATCGAGCGGGGAAGTTAGTCGCAGGCAGGCCATTCAGCATAGGACCGGCCAGGATGGACACGCTTCCTCATATTCGAGGCATCGACCAGAACGCACTTCAGGCCATGTCACTCGACGATGCTGCTGTGACGCTTCCCGCACCTCTCGTCAGGCAGCTTATCGATGCACTGCATTTTTACGGGCACGGCCTCAACAAGGAGCGCGTGGTGCTCCGCCGAGTTGATTCCGATACCCGCGTTGCGGGACTTGAGGCGGATCCGAGTTGGATCTCCGATCGCCCCGTGTCCAGTGACTCCCGCATGTACCGGGAGGATGGAACACGGGCAAGGGCGGCGACGTCGGCCCTGGCCGAGCATCTTGGAGAGCGATACCAGGCAATAGTCGATTTGGTGTCATCCAAGGCGGCATAGATTCCGAGGGGCGCTGTTAAGTTGGCGTCCATTATTCGAAGAAGCGCGGGCAAGATTTGTCCGCTACGGGGAACTAGATGAAGAAAATTCTCGTTGCACTACTCGCAAGCGCGGCATGTTGCGCTGCTCACGCAGCAAAGTGGCATGTGGTCGTCACGGCCGGCTATCTGACCAACCAGCAAAAGTTCGTCGACAGTGTTCCGGTGATCGACACCGTCGTGGAAAGCGATGGCTGCTATTACGGACCTGTGCGCAACGTGCAGACGGCACAGAAGGTCGTGCCGACGCGCGAGCAGTTCTGCATCAAGGGGCCAGAAATGAGGCGCGTGATTACGGCAACGGTATTCGTCAAAAATCAGGTCAGCGACGCTCTCGACGCTTCCATCGCGGTCGACCTGAACGCTGGCCTGGACATCTTTGGCTCGTTCGACGGGAAGCACATCAGTTTCCTTTCGGGTCCGTACCTTGTGACGGTTACGAAGGAGACCGTGCAGTAACGATAAAGTAGGCCGGCGTGACCGGCGGGAATTTGCTTCCTGTCAGGAAATGCCGTTATACTTTAAGCGATCCTTGATCCGGTAGCTGGACGTTACCAGCCTCTGGCGCGTCATTTTGGCGTCTATCGGTACAGCCGGCTTCCCGGCAGTCAAATTCTTCCACCCCCGCGGGGCATGTCCCGCGTGCGGGGCCTGCTTCGCGAACACATGTTCAGGAGCAGGATATGTCGATTCCATCCATCCTTGCAGTTGGTCTCGGTAATGCGGGCGTTGCGGACGATCTTTCGGCTCTGTCCGATGCTGAGTTCGCGGATCTGTGCCTGCCGATCAAACGTGACGACATCACGTCGAAGCGGCTGATCGGCATCATCGACCACCTGGAAGCGCACGACGCGCCGGGATCCTGTACGGTCTGGTCGGCGATGGTGAAGGCAGGTGTGCAGGCGCATAGCCTCGTCTATCGTGACGTTGACGATGACTTCGCCATGTTCAACGCGGCGCTGGAGTTCCGCATCCGTTCGGAAAAAATCGATGGCTTCATGCGCATCGAGGACGATCCGGCGGAGCGTTGCTACACGATCACGGTGCAGCATAACGGCCAGATCGGGCGGGACGTCATCCGCTCGTACATTCGCGATCGCAACCTCGCGAAGGTGCTGCTCAGCGTGATCGAGCTCGGCACCCTGCGTGCGGACCGTCCGGTTCACACGCGTCACTGAGAAAGCATGGACGGTCGAGCGCAATCAACCAGGTGGGTTTCCTATATGGGCGGATCGGGTTTTTCCCCTCGGGAACCCGACCGTGAATGCGATTCGTCCCGAAACTGCAGTCGCAGAACTGTTGGGCTCAACGTCCGTCAGGCGTTGAGAACCCCTGAACCCGCGTTGTCGAAAGGCACGCGGGTTTTTGATTGCGGCGAGATCCCACCGCGGGGCTAGAAACTGAAGGATCGCTGGATAGACTGACCGGATAAAAGTAAGCAAGAAGTGCAGAACAAGCAATGAAATCGGATTTTGAAACAACCGTTGGACGGGTGCGGTAATGGCAAATCGCAGTGATCTGTCATCACCAGACTCGTCCTCTGCCGCTCGCATCAAGGGTAGGGAACAAGCAGGGCTGCTCACCGTGATCTCGTGCGTACACGGCAAGCCAACGGAGTTCTCCAATACGCATCCCTGTATGGCGTTCGCCGAGAGCGCCGGGTTTGCGTCGTGGGAGGCAGCGGTTGAAGCGATGAAAGGCGGCCGCGTGTTGACTGGTCACGGCCCGCGCCTGGGTCGCGCGTCGATGACGGAATTCATGCTGTTTCAGCGGCAGGTCGAGAGGGACGGGCTTCGCTCGCTGCCGGCCGATACGTGGTCCGGGCAATTCTCGGTCGGATACAGGGAGTTTTTCGCGATCGATGCCTTCGTTCGCGGCACAAGCGGAGACGATGCTTTTCTGGTGCAAACGTAGTTTCGTGAAAGGAGAGTGATCATGGCAAAAGGTACGGCAGTCGGTGTCGGCGCAATCGTGATCAGCGCTGACCGGAACAAACGTGTCAAGCGCAAGGCGACCCTCGAAAAGAAGCACCTGGAGAAGGTCATGATGATCCAGGTCGAGACGAAGCCCCGAGCCATGCGCACGGCGTCGACGCGCACCGACACGATCTGATCCTCCGCCATGAAAGCCATCTCCATCTGGCAGCCGCATGCCTCACTCCTTCTCGTTGGCCCGAAGCGCTACGAAACGCGGGGCTGGCGGCTTCCACGCTCGATCGTTGGAACGCGAGTGGCCATTCATGCTGCGAAGGCGACTGGGGACCTGATGGAACTCGCCCAGTACGTAAGCGATCGCAACGACGGTGCACCGGTGGAAGAAGCCTTCGACCGGTATCTTCGCGCGATCCTGGCGGCGGGCTTTCGTACCCTCCGGGAGATGCCCCTCGGCTGCATCATCGGCAGCGTGGTGTTCAAGGAAAGTGTGCCGTCAGAGCTGGCCGAAGGGCACGGGAATTTCGGGGATTTTTCGCCCGGTCGGTTTGCCTGGATGGCGGCCGATGCACGTCTGCTTCCCGAGCCGGTGCCGTTTCGCGGCATGCAAGGCTTCTTTGACGTACCAGACGAGTTGATCGCGGAGGCGGCCTAGGCGCGCCAGGGGTTGAATCCACGACGCGATCGCGCAAACTCGCCGCATAGCACATCGAACAGTCATCTCATGTCCCAATCAGCGTCAGCCCCGACTCATACCCCAGAGCAGATCGTGCGTCTGCTGCACGGGCATCGGTTCGACCTCTCGACGGAGAAGCACCTGCAGGAGGGTGTCGAAAGCGCCTTCAAGGCAGCGGGGGTGACGTTCGAGCGGGAGAAGCGCATTTCGCCCAAGGACATTCTCGATTTCCTGATTGCCGGTGGCATCGCCGTGGAATGCAAGATGCGCAACAAGGCGCGGAAGATCGACATCTTCAAGCAGATCTCGCGGTACGCTGAAAGCCCGGACGTGACCGCGATTGTCCTCGCATCGAATATCGCAATGGGGTTGCCCGCCGAGATCAACGGCAAGCCCGTCTATGCGGCTTCCTTGAGCCGGGGGTGGATCTGATGCGGCGGACGTTCGGGGAACTTCGGCTCATCAAGGACGGCAAGGCGTGGGAAGTTTCACGTCTCGAGCCGCATGTGGCCATCCGCTTCAAGCAGCTGTTTCCCCGAGTGCCTAAGCAGTCGGCCGGCCCGTTCGAACTGCCACGTGATCTGATGGTCGCGGCGGATCTGGAGTGGTTCCTGGCCAGATACCCGTTGCATATGACAGTCGAAGATCAGGCCGCGCTGCTGGCCGGCAAGGCGCTATTCGACGTCCAGCAAGCCGAGCTCGAGCGGATTCTCCTGCCGGATTATGTCCCGCCGGCTATTCCTGGACTGCGCGAAGGCGAGGTCATTCGCCACTACCAGCAGCAGGCTATCCAATTGCTGCGTCGACGGCGCGGGCTGTTGCTCGGAGATGAGGGGGGTCTCGGGAAAACCTATACCGCTGCCGGCTTCCTGTGCGCGGAACCTGGCGCGCTGCCCGCAGCCGTCGTTTGTGACCCACATATGCAGAAACAGTGGAGGGACAAGATCCAGGCCTTCACGAACCTGAAGGTTCACATCATCAGGCAGGCCAAGCCCTACGACCTTCCGCCGGCGGACGTCTACATCTTCCGGATCAGCCAGATCCTCGGCTGGACCGATATTTTCGCGACGGACTTCTTCCGCGCGATGGTCATCGACGAACCGCAGAGCCTGCGCACGGGTACGGGCACGGCGAAGGGCGGCGCGGCAAAGGTTCTATACGAGCACACGCTCTACCATCTCGGCCTGACGGCTACGCCAATCTACAACTACGGCGTCGAGATGTGGAACGTCATGCAGTTCATCGACGACACGGTGCTCGGGTCGTACGCGGATTTCTGCCGGGAGTGGGTCGACAACAACGGTCACATTGCCGATCCGAAGGCGCTTGGCACGTATCTGCGTGAACAGCATGTCATGCTGCGTCGCCTCAAGTCGGACGTCGGTCTCGAACTGCCCAAGGTATCCAGGATCGTCGAGTACGTCGACTACGACGCGAAAGCGGTGGAGTCGATCGAGGAAATGGCACGGCGCCTCGCGATCCGGGCAACGACAGGCGCATTCGTCGAGCGCGGTCAGGCTGCGCGCGAACTGGACATGATGGTCAGGCAGGCTACTGGCGTTTCCAAGGCGAAATCCGTCGCGCAGTTTGTGCGCCTCATGGTAGCGGCCGGGGAGCCGGTGCTGTTGATGGGCTGGCATCGAGCCGTCTACGAAATCTGGCTGAAGGAGCTGAAGGATCTCCGCCCAGCGATGTACACCGGCAGCGAGACAGCCGGGAAGAAGAATGCCGAGAAGGATCGATTCATGTCGGGCGACACCGACGTGATGATCATGTCCCTGCGCTCCGGCGCCGGCGTCGACGATCTGCAGCATCGCTGCTCTGTCGTGGTCTTCGGCGAGCTCGACTGGTCACCGGGTATCCACCAGCAGGTGATCTGGCGGCTTGATCGGGAAGGACAGGAGGATCCGGTTACCGCTTTCTTTCTGGTATCCGAGGAAGGCAGCGATCCTCCGATCATGGACGTGCTCGGGATCAAGGCGAGCGAGGCTCGCCAGATTGTCGATCCGCATCTTGGCGTCGAACGCGTCGACGACGACATGAGCAACGTGATGCGCCTGGTCGAGCGCTACCTCGCGAAGGTGGGGGGCAGGGCGAAGATTGCCGCTACGGTCGCCACCGAGGACAATCAGCCGCCGTCGTCGATGCCGACAGAGCAGGAAGAACTCTTCAACTGACCGGCGGTTTTCGAAAAGGAATTTGCTGGGTCGCGCAGGCTGTCTGCCCAATTCCGGCCGACGCTGGCAGACCGGATAACCCCGGACTTGAGTGGCCTCATCGAGTTTGCTTCCCAGCAGGAATTGCTTGGTCAAATTTCCGTTATAATTCTCACCAGCTTTCCAGCCGGTAGCTTGGTCCGTTATCCAGCCAGGCACGTCAGTGCCATCTCCACGCCTGCACAGGGCTCCTCTCCGGTTACGCCGGCGGGGCTATTCAGCACGTTTTTGCGAGTTCAGCGCCAGTCGGTGCATGGATTCGTCATGCCTTTTTCATTCACCCCATAGGGACGTATATCCCTATGGGATGTGCTCCCTTCATCAGGAGCACCACATGAAAAGTGACTTCGATCTAGTCCGGTTGCTCGGTCCCACGGGCGTTGTTCCGGACAACCAGATCAATGCCTGGCCGCCGGAGGATCTGCAGATGCGAGTAGGGATTCCGCACTGCGGAGGCAAACTCGCCATCCACGCATTCAACAGCGGTTATCCGGTCATGGTTTCCGCCAATGCGTTCTTCAACCATGAGACTGGGCAGTTCGACATCCCGCAGTACTCGCCGTTGCAGGATCTGGATGTCGCGTTAGATAGTGCCGGCTACGTCGCAATGATGAATTTCAAAGCGAAGGGGCGGCAGAACGGCGTCGGGGGTATCTATCCCTGGTCGTACTCGCAGTACTTGACACTGGCCTATCTGTTGCGTCCGAGGTGGTTCAGCAGTATGGACCTTTGTTGCGAACCCGAGGCGACGAACGGTGGCATCGATACCGATTGGCGCATCCGGGCCACGGCTACCATGCTCGAGGCGTTGCTGCAGATCATCGAGGCATGGCAGCAGGAATACGCGAGGGACTGTTCGGCGAGTACCGTCGAGAACGACCTTCGCGCTCCCGTCCCGGTCATTCAAGGCTGGACCTGCGAGGAGTACGCAGAAAGCCTCGATCTGACGATGGAAGTGTGGGAGCGGCATGGCTGGCTCGCACCGCCGGCGCTCCTCGGGCTGGGTTCAGTTTGTCGGCGTGACCTTCATCATCCGAAGCATGGTCTTTTCGCAATCTTGGACGGACTGGAATCTCGTCTGCCAAAGGGAACGAAAATTCACTGTTTCGGCGTGAAGGGGGCGGCGCTCGATCGCGTGAAGATGTATCCCTTCGTGGCGTCCTGCGACAGCATGGCGTACGACTACGGTGCCCGTCGTCGTGCTTTTGCGAGTGGTATCTCTAACTCGATGGAGCATCGGTCGTCCGAAATGACCAACTGGATGCAGGCGGCCGAAGCTCGCATGCGTCCTCAGGCGGGTGATCAGTTCCGCCTGTCGTTTTTCGAAGCCGCGTAAGCAGCTTCTTTCCCTCACGGGGCACGTTCCCGTGAGGGACGTGCTCCAACTCTTAAGGAGCATTTGTCATGTCGATCGTCAATTCGCCGTTTGCGCATCAAGTTAACGGCAAGTGGTTTCTCAGCAGCCATGCGGTACCGCAGTCGCAAACCATGCGGGAGTATCAGGTTCAGGTTCGTGGTGCGTACGGCAATTTGCGCGGCGTGAAATTTGCCGAGCAGGGTGTCGACTACGACCACTTCGAGCTTTCGCTGGGAGAACTTTTCCCGCGAAGAAGCGAGAAAACCGTCACCGACATGGATCTCGATCTGTGGGCGGCAGCGGAATACGCAATTGGCCGGCCTTTCCATTTCGTGCCGGGTCAGGGTGTTATCTGCAACGGCCACCGTGGCGCAGTCAAGGACATGCAGGGCAATGGCCTTGTCGAGGTTCGCCTTGCATCCGGGCAGGTGTGCGTGAGTGCCGCGTACCCCGACGTGTTTCCCGATCCGCTTGATTTTGTATGGCGTCCCGTCCCTGAGCAGGATAAATTGATCCTCTTCAATCGCACTGGACGCGAGTTCATTGCTCTTCGTCGCAGCAAAGGTAAATGGTTTGCCGAGACTGGCGAAACCTTCCGCAAGCGAGACGAAGCCATGCGAGCAATGGAAGCGTGGGCCCGCAATCGCATTCGAACCGAGTGTGACGAACGTGCATCGCGTGCCATGGCTCGCGCAAACTGATCTTCTTAACCCTGACGGGGCACGCTCCCGTCGGGGGCGTGCTTCGACAAATCTATGGAGCACAAGAATATGTCCAAGCAAGTTACTCCGCAGCAACTCGCGGAAATTGTCACGAAACTGTTGACCGGAGATTCGGGCGAGGTGGATAGCCACGAGTCGTTCAGCGGCTTCATGACCGATATAGCCAAGGTGGTCTGCGACTACTGTGGTGGCGAGGTGGTGACGGAAGCTGCGCCGCTGGACGATGTATGGTACGTCCCGATCCGCGGCAATGAGTGTCTGCCGGATGCATTCGGCGGTATCTGGCGCGACTGCGATCCGGAAGGTCAGTTGTTCGAACAGCCGGAAGAATCTGTTCAGGCCTTGGAAGCCAAGCCCGCGCCGATTCGGACCGTGCCTGTCGGCGTCAGCCAGCGCAGCACGTTCGCGACCGATGGCTATCGCGATGCGAAGGCAGGACTGCTGGCCAGCGCGCCGGCCGGTGACCCGGTCTGCGTCGTCGAGTACCTCGCGGGTTATCGTGAGGCAAAGCGCGAGCTCGCCCAAGTCGAATTCGAGAAGTACGATTTCGGCGATGGTGTCTCTGTGCATGGGCACGATCTATGGGAAACCGGCGACGACGCCGATTTCACCAAGATCGCGTATCTTGAGTATCCGGAGGATGGCCAAGACACCGACCTGCACAAGGTGACGTTCCATGTTCGCTTCAACGCAAACGGAACTTTCACCGAGGCGTATGCCCTGGAGGTCGCGTCTGGCAACCTGATCGGTGTCCGTGCGGTCCGCGAAGAATCGATCGCATCGGTCTAACGAGGTAGCTGACAACTACGCTTGTGTGTACCCCGCCCGCCGCGGCTCCCATTTGGGAGTCGGGCGGGCGTTTTCATTGGTGCGCACGGATCCGTACTGGGCGAAAGCACTATCGCTTGGCGCCTGTTTCGGGAAGGATCCGGGGAGTTGATCCCTCTACACTCGGAGGCTTCGGCCGCAGTTGTCGATGGCGGCGCGGTACCTGACAGGGAGAGAACTGATGGCCGTGTACGTCGACGATGCGGCAATCGTGTGGAAGGGGAAGCCGCGCTTTCATCTGTCTGCGGATTCGGTCGATGAACTGCATGGGTTCGCGCAGGCTGTCGGGATAAATCGGTGCTGGTATCACGCTGGCGCAAGACATCCGCACTACGACATCACCGAGCCGCAGCGCGCCACAGCCATTGCAAACGGCGCGATCGCCGTGTCGCAGCGGGAATTGATGCAGGTGGCACGGCGAATCAATCGAAATTCTGTTTCGGGTAACGCCCGGTAAGGACAATTATGGATGTCACCACGATCGCGCTTCGTCTGTTCCAGAGCCAGGCGCAGATTCTCAAGGCTATCAATGGGAGCGCGATATATGGGCATGAGCGGCTGATGGCCATGCTCAGTACGGGTGTCAAGCTGGCTGACTGGATGGAGCACGATGCCGGGGGCATGCTTGCGTTAGACCAATCAGCAGAGGTGCGACGCAGCCTTCGCCAGTCCATCGAGATGACAAGCGAGAATCTCGAATGGATTCGGGAGACTCTACGAGCCAATGGCCGGTGGGCATTGCCGGACGGTGATTTCATGCGAAAGCTGATGGCGGATATCGATTCGGTTTGGACCTTTCCGTCGCCAGCAGTCAATCCGGACATGGAGGTGCTGTTCAGGCTGGTCTGGGCGCAGGCGCTGACAGTCGAAAAGCTTGACCACCTCGCTCGCGCTCTTCAATCCGATCAACAAGGGGAGCGTAAGCATCTCGTGCTCACGGCATTCCAGATGGCCGAGTGCATCGAAGGGAACTGCAGGCGGGAGCTCGAGGGCGCTTCGCTAGGCGATCAGAAGCGGATCTGGGCAGTCAGCATTGACGCATTGCGCGATGTCTATGCGCGGAAGGTTCCCACATTGCGCGAAGGACCGGGGGGGACGCCGAGCGACGCAGATCTGATCCTGATGCTTGCAGATTGCGTACGAGAGACGACGGGGGCCTCGGCCTGATAGTTCCTGTCAGGAAATTCGGCTATACTCAAAGCCGATCCTTGATCCGGTAGCTGGCCGCACTCAGCCTAACAGGCCAGAAATGGCTTTCTTCACGCCGATCCGGCGTTATCCCTCGCGGGGCATTCTGCCCTGCGGGCCGTCTGCTCCGCCTTACCCAGGAGCAGAACATGTCCAACCCCGTTTTGATTTCCCGCGAACTGCTGCGGTCACTGATCACCATGTCGAAGGATCAGGTGCAGGGTCACGTCGGCGCTTCCGGCGATCTCGATCTTCCGGCAAGGAAGAGCGCAATCGCCGCAGCGGAAATCCTGTACAGCCAG
Organism: Paraburkholderia aromaticivorans; assembly: GCF_002278075.1. Classification (NCBI taxonomy): domain Bacteria; kingdom Pseudomonadati; phylum Pseudomonadota; class Betaproteobacteria; order Burkholderiales; family Burkholderiaceae; genus Paraburkholderia; species Paraburkholderia aromaticivorans. Next base: position 50,668 of record NZ_CP022992.1, read on the forward strand.
TCGGAGATTGCATTCTCGGATCTCAACGTCTGCCCGAGAATCGCGACGAACCACATCATGCGCGAAACTAACGATCTCCTGCAGTCCCAGGGTGACAACAATCCCTGGTGCTACTGCGGGGACTACGAGTTCGGTTTCTTCCTGTCCGTCCCATCCGACGGGGCTGTCGAGGATTACGCGAGCCAGGGCTACCCGGTTCCGGCGGATCTTCAGGCCTTGTGGGCATGGGCGCGGGAACGCAGTTTCAGCTGGATTCAGCTCGACGCCGACGGCTCCGATGTGGATGGACTGACGGCGTACGACTGGTAACCACGAAACGCAGGGGCTTGCGGGAGCGCTCGACATGCGTAGAGTCGAACGCGCTCGCAAGCCGTGTGCGCAACTTTTTCTTTGAGAGGAAAGTGATGAAGCAAGCAAAGTTCGGGAAGGCTCTGGCAATCGCGCTCGCTCTGAGCGTGCCCATGACGGTCGTACATGCCGAAGGCTGCATGAAGGGCGCGGTCGCTGGCGCGGTGGTTGGCCACGTCGCCGGTCATCACGCGATTCTCGGTGCGATGGCAGGATGCGCAGTCGGTCGCCACATGGCAAAGAAGGAGCGTGAGCAGCGTGCGATCCGTGAAGCGCACTACAACGCCAACCGTCAGTAGGGCACCTGATTCCGCGATCCGTAGTGTGACGCCGTCGGCACGAGGCGTCAGTTTTCTTACCCGGAGGGGCGTATTCCCTTCGGGAGTGCGCTTCTCCTCTTTTCGACGAGGAGTAGCAAAAATGCATGTTCAGTTGCAAGATGCGGCGGTTCAGGCTGCGATCATCGGGGGCCTTTTCACCCTGACATCGGCGGTGATCGCTGCGGTGGCCGCGGCGGTGATCGGCAAGCGGTTCGACAATCAGCGCAAGCTGAAGTTTCTGCTGGACCGCGCCGTTCGCGATCTCGCTTTCGCCCTTGCGGTCGAAGACGAGCATTGTGCGATGCATGTCCAGGAACGCGGTGAGTCGTTCAAGAAACGCATCCGGGACAAAGTCCGGGAATCCGGCCTGGAGTGGTCGGGTGATTTCACGCCGGGCCGGGCCCGACACATGATCGCGCGATACGCGCAACGAAGTAACGCAGAGTAGTTTCGACCGGCTTTTGTCGGTCAGATGCCTGGGCGCCGCTGTATAGCGCCTAGGCACCATTCCTAAATCCAATCCATCACACATCATGAATACTGCCGAGAAAATCCAGCAGCTCCTCGACTCACCCAGCACGTCGTACTGGCTGAAGAGCGCGCTCCGGACGCTGCTCGAGCGCGATGCGCTGGATGCTTCCAGTGATGCTGAGATGCTTGCCGAGGTGATGGGGGCACGGCTGAACGAAATCCTGTCACAAGCCCAATCGGGACGAGCGGCGTGAGCTTGACAATACCGTTGCTTCCTACCTGGAAATCTGCGGTACACTATGACCTGATCCATGATCCGGTAGCTAGACCGTCACCTAGCCAATGGCCGATCCACCCGGATCTTGGCCGTCACCGTTGGTCGTTCTGACCGGTTGCCGCTGGCAGCCAGATTTTCCCCACTTGGTTACCTCGACGTGCATCCCATGCGGGAGAAGGGCGCATCTGCGTTCGGCATCGACAAGTAACCGTTTTTACCCACGCGGGTTGCAGTCTCCGCGAGGGGATTGCTCCTCGCATCTCTCAGGAGCATTGGCATGACTGTTTCTCAAACGACGTTCCCGCTGTACATCCGTTGCGCTCTCGAGGTGTTTTCGCTGTCGGGCGCACGCACGAAGGCACGTTTGCGCGAGTTGCTGGACTTCTATTTCCGGTCCGCCGGCGAACCGCTCGGTCGCGAGCGTTCCGCTGTGGAGGATACGGTGATGTCGTTCGCAAGTAGCTACTGGAATCTGGGGGCGGCGGAAGGTTTCTGATCGCTGCAACCTGACATCGAAGGTCACCAGTATCACGGCCTCGATCAATCATCTATCCCTGCGGGAAACACTTCCCGCAGGGGGGGTGTTCTCTCGCATCAACCTGGAGAACACCATGTTTGACGAAATACTCGCGAAGATGGAAATCGTCATCGCGATCCTGATGCAGAAAATCGCAGCAGGACACGTTTTGCAGTGCGGCTATAGCGGGGGCAAGGATTCGACATGCGTTGCGCTTCTGATGCTCGAGGCAGTGCGCCGTTCGAAAGCAGCTGGTGTCCCGCAAGCCCGGCATTACATCGCGACGTCGGATACGCAGATCGAGAACCCTTCGCTGTCCAACCACCTTCACATCGCACTCGAAGAAATGAGTGCGTTCTGCGAGGACCACGATCTGGACGTAGAGGTTCATGTCGCAAAACCTTCGCTCAGCGCGCAGTTCGTCGTTTCTCACATCGGTCGGGGAACGTTGATCCGCACACCGGAGAACGGCGTAAAGAAGGATAAGGCGAGCGGAGAAAGCAAGACTGCTCGCGCGTGCGCCTCCGATTGGAAATTGGTCCCACTCGGTCGTCTTCGTGCATTGCTTGAGCGCGAAGCTGCGGGTTCAGGATACCGCGAAACCATTGTGCTGTTGGGTACGCGTTTTTCCGAAAGCCCTGTTCGAGCAGCGCTGATGTCTGAGCGTCAGGAAAGTCATCTGGAACCAACGCGACATAAGGATGGTTACCTGACTCTCTCATGCATCGCAGACTGGGATCTTTCAGACGTGTGGGACATGGTGTCGATGTTTTCGGATTCGCGTTTCATTCCGTTTGCCTCGCCACTGTCGATTCGCACGATCCAGCGGATGATCGATCTCTACCGGGCCGGTAACGAGGGTACCTGTGGCGTGACGATCGGCGACGGGGGAAACAAGTCAGCGTGCGGCAGTCGATTTGGCTGCGCGTTTTGTTGCGTGACCGGCGAGCGCGACAAGTCGATGGAGTCAATGATCCAGGAACCCGAGCATGCGCACCTGGCTGGGCTCAATCGCTTCCGGAACTACCTACTTGCAACGCAGTGGGACATGTCGAAGCGTGAGCTGGTCGGTCGCAAGATCAGCGCGGCCGGCTATACGAGGGTGCAACCTGACGTGTATTCGTACCAGCATCGGATCAGCTTGCTAAAGTATCTCGTGACTCTAGACGTGCTGGAGCAGGAACGAGCTGAGCAGCACCAGGCCGATCTTGCCGAAGGTGTTATCGAGGATACGGAAAGCAATCGTGAGCTGTGCGAGGTGCAGTTCCAGTTCGTGACGCCACAGCAGCTCGTGGCGGTCGACTTCTTCCTGTCGATGCATCACTACGCACCACATGCTTTTCCGGCCCTCTCTGTCTGGCACGACGTGTACACGCTGGGACGTCGCTATTATGTCCCGGTCGTTGAAACGAAGCCCAAGGTACCGATCCCGCTTCACGGATGGTATCGGGTGGGGAAGTACGATGCCGAGGCGCCGGTGGATGGTCTTCGGGACTACCTGGCAGAGCAGTGGAATCGCTTTCTCCATCCGGACCGTGTTTCCGCGTACGCCGTAACCACCAATGGTGAGCGCGTCGCGTATTTCGAGGAATGCGATCAGATGGAGGTCGACGCGGAAGAGGCTTGCGCGTTTGTGACCTGTACGTTCGATACCCGTTTCATGCTGGAGAGCCAGGTGTACCCTGCAATGTATTCAGCCCGCTTCTGGCTGAATGAAGGGATTCTCAAGCTGCCGGCCGGAATGGCCCAACGCTATCAGGAGATGGCTAAGCGCGGGCAGTACTTCGCCCGCTTGGCAGAGCGTCTGAACCTGACGCCTCGCGAACTGGATGATCACCTCATCCGCAACGCGATCAGCGACAAGGAGCACGATGCGCTGCTGAACGACGAGAAGAACGATATCTGGGATCTCCAGATGAACCTGTTCGGCGAAGCTGCCTGATCGAACGAAGCCCCGCCCATCCATTGCGATGCGGCGGGCCTTTTTTTGCCATTGCGGCGGGGAAGCGGTCAGGCGGCCGCGTCCTTCAGCTTCTTGAGCGCGCGAGCCTTGATCCGCACGGTCGCTGGCTTGGCCGGGAACCAGCGTTCTTCACCCGTGAATGGATCCTTGCCGAAACGCTTCTGTTTGGCCGGAACCTGCTGGACCGTAATTTTCAGCAGCCCGGACAGCGTGAATTCGCCGGCGCCCTTTTTGTGCATGGCGCCGAGAATGGTTTCCTCAAGTGCTGCGAGCGTCGCTTTCGCAACCTTCGGCTCGACGCCGGCCTGTTGTGCGACGTACGCTGCGAGGGATGTCTTCGTGAACGTTTCCTTCACCGGGCCGGCCGGTTTCGCGGCGGGCTTCGCCCCCTTGGTTGCCACGGATGCCTTCTTCGCGACTTTCTTTACGGTTGCCATTCTGGAGGGTTCTCCTGTCGTTGAGATGCGGTCGGGCGAAATGCCCGCGCGAATTGATTCTAGCGCCGGAGAAATCGCAATCCACCTCTTCAGTCACTTATTTCGAATGGGACGTTGTGCACAAACATCGAATTTTTCCGGGAGGATTGATGTAGCAGCCAACGGGTAGTGACTGCCGTGCGAAAATAGCTTCCTGATAGGAAGCAAATGGAAGGCGCGACACGCCCACTAGAAACAGATTGGCCGGGCAGTACGATTCACGCATCTACCGGGGGGAAACCCAAAGGACCATCCATGAAAAAAGTGCTCGTCTGTCTCGCCGTGGCCACCGCGCCGATGTTTGCCCACGCTGGCTTGCTCGATTCGGCGCTCGAGGACATTGGCGTCTGGCACCACTCCGATACGTCTTCGCAGACGGCAAGCAAGTTCGGCCCGAACGATGGCCACGAATACGGGAGGCCGTATTCGCGTGAGCACGGCGGCGTCCACAAGGCCGGGTACGGCCGTAGTGGCGACGATAACGGGAACGAGGACCAGGCGGCGCGCAATGCGCCTCATCATCGCGCCGTGATGTACCAGGCGGCCGGTACGGTAGAGCTCGGTTTCTCGCCGAACCGCGGTGCAATGGACGTCGTGATCGACGTGATCAACAGTTCCACCAGCACTCTGGATGTCGCGGCCTACGAGTTCACGAACAAACGCTACGAGAACGCGGTGCTTGCGGCGATTCGGCGTGGTGTGAACGTGCGCATCGTGGTCGACGCGAAGGAAAACCTCAACAATCCGAGGTCGATCGCCGGTCCGTTGGCGCAGGCCGGCGCGAAAGTGCGCTATGTCGACGACGCGCCGCTCATGCACGACAAGTACACGATCGCCGACCGCGACACTGCGGAAACGGGCTCGCTGAACTACACGGTCCGCGCCGAGAAGTACAGCCACGAGAACGCACGCGCAGACTGGCACAACCGACAGGTCGCTGCGTATTACGAATCCGACTTCGAATATATGTGGGAAAACGCGCACCCGTGGCGCTGATCGGCACGAGGCTTTCCAAGTGCGGCTCCAGCGGACGGGCCGAGCCGGATGGCTGGCCGCATGAGAAAGGCGCTGAAGGCTCGCCAATCCGAGCCTTCAGAGTCGCCCCAAGGATCAAAAGCGCGTCAGTCAGCACACTTCCTGTCAGGAATGAAACTCGTGCTATAGTGGCTGCTGATCCAACGGTAGCTGGACCGAATCCAGCCTATGTGTCCTCTGCGGAGGGCACTTTCTACTTTACCGCTTGCCGGTAACTTTCAATTCAACCCATGTGGGGCTCGCAGCCCGGCATGGGCTCTTGCTCCACGACACCTTAGGAGCAAGAAAATGATCCACGTGAAGACCGGCTTCGGAACGGACGTTACTGCCGCATTCCGCGCGGTTGCAGAACAGGCGGCTGGTGCGTTTTGGAAGCAAGTCACAATCGGCTTTCCCGAAGTCACCACTGGCGATTCGCTTTTGTCGGGGGAGGACGAGGGCGCCATGTATCTCTGGCTGACCGGCAAGGTCGGTGACTATCCTCAAGACGAGTGCATCGACAAGGCCCCCTCTTGTGTCGATGCCGCTCGCGTCGATTTGGTTGTCGAAACGAGTCTGCAGGCCGCCGCTTCGGTGCTCAAGCAATGCAACCCCGAGTTGACAGAGGCTCCCGATTCGGTGCGATCGCTACTGGCGAGTTGTGTTCGCCATCAGCTTCGCTGGAACTATCCGAGCGGTGGTGAGATTGCTGGGCACAAGCAAGATCTGCTGGCCCGGGGTCTCAAGGTTGAAGGCTCGGGCGAATCCAATACGGAATCCGATCGTCCTGCGAATGAGTTTACCGACACCGGCAGACTGAATTCGAGTGGTGATCAGCCACGCTCTGGCGGAGCATCCACCGAGCTGCTGGTTCGTGATCGTGTCGATATGCCGACCTGGAAGGATCTGGATCCCGAAGTCGCTGATCTCCCTGTCAGTACGCACGTAGGTGGCGTCGTGTCAGAATTGCTCACGCAGTTGCAGGGCATCATCCTGACACAAACGGAAATGGAGTCCGAGTACATCCAGCAGTTGAAGGAAATCGGCCGGCGCCAGTCCGAAATCTGGTTGTTCGGCTGACCGCCGACGAAGAACCACGCTTTCGCGTGGTGCCTCACGAGTTCTCAAAATCTGTTTGCGAGACCCGCCCGCCTTCCGAAAGGACGGCGGGTTTTTTTTGAGGGTAGCGGCATCCAAAACTGTCTGGGAGCCCTTGTTTTCACGCACGGGCGCTTCAGAATCGATGCATGGACATTCAGTTTGCCCCCGAACGCCAGCACCCTGTCAGGCCAGCCCCGGATAGCAGCCGAGAGCAGGGTGCTGTGCGGCGTCAGCCGATCTACTCGGCGCATAAAAAGGTCTTCAAGATTGAGGGTCGAACATTGACGGCTTGCGTGCATACGCCGACATGGGCAGCCCTGGGTTGGCCGCTCCACGTTGCGATCACACTCGATCTTGGCGAGATGAAGGTGTTTCGCTCTTCCGTGAAGCTGGGCGATGCCACAGCCGACGATTTTGATGCTATTTGCTCGAGAGTGCGGCTGGTGCCGTGCTGCAGGTGTGCGACGGTCACGTTTGGTGCTGCAGCTTACGAGGAGGCTGGAGACGAAGTGTGCATGCTATGCATCTGCAAGGATGCGATCGACCCGGGTTCTTTGATGGGATTGCGGCCCATCGACCAAAAGGAATACGGCAAGCGGCTGCTGGCCAGGATCACCTCCAACAACCGCAAAGAAGCGGGAGAATCTATTGAGGGATAGGAATCATCTGAAAGGGCGGCGCCGTCCCGAGAGAGAACCGGGCAAAGGAGACGATGCATTCCGGAAAGGGGTGCGCGTCGAGTTCAAGGCATATTTCAGTGGCGTCGAAGCCGGCGCGCGTGGAGTGATTCGGCGGGTCGATGAATACCGGATCTCGGTCGAAGTCGGTGATCGCCGCGTGAACGTACCGCCCAAGCTGAAGCACGACGTGCTGCGTGCCGTCGACGAGAGCGAGAGCTCGCAGACCACGGTCGTCATGTCGCTGCGATGCCCAGCGTGCATGGCGTGGCACGTCGATTCGCCGGGTTGTGAGCCGGGCCCGCACAAGACGCACCGCTGCCGCGTGTGCGATCACGAGTGGTCACCGCGCGAGTTTGCGACGCATGGAACCGACGCGGCTTCGTACAGTGACGTTTTCCTGGCGCGTGTGATTCGCAAGACGCTCGACAAGGTTGCGCCAGACGAAGGTCTCGAAGTGCAGGACCAGGACGTCGAGATGTTCCGTACCTTCCTCGACCTGCTCGAGGAGGAGGCTCATCTTCGAATGCGAGCGCGAATCGACGGATTGTGCGACGCATCGCGTATCATCGACGCCGTCGTACAGCACAATGAAAGCCAGTCAGCCGTGATGCTGGCCGAGGCGGCGTTGCTGTTCAAAAGCGCGATCGCAAGAAACCGTCATGGCAAGCCTGCGATTCTCCGGCCGGGTGAGGTCGATGACGTGCAGCACACGGATGCAGGCGGCCAGGAGACCTTCGGAGGATGGTGACGGTGCTGTTTGAACTGAGCGACAAGGACGCCGCGGCGGGCAGCGACTCGTGCGGGCCGGCCCTTACCGATCGCGAAAAGCCCCTGGCCCGCGTGTCCCGCGCGGAGGCAGCCGCACAGCCCTCGCACGTCAGCCCTTATGATGCGCTGACTGCGGCGTTGCTCAATCTCTACGAAGAAGTCAGCTTGAGCAACCGGAAGCGGATGCGGCGCGGCGGCGCCCCAGAGCATGCTGTCTCGGTCGCGGCCATCGAGCGAGTGCTGGTTCCCGATTTGTTGTCTGAGGCCATTACGCTCGATGCCGGGTGCCGCGTGCGCGTCAGGATGGATGTGACTTTCAAGCCGCGATCAGCGTTGAACGCTTCGCGCGGTCGGCTCGGTACCGTGCTCACCGTTGCCGAAGACGGAGAGGTAACCGTTAAGCTCGATCCGACGGGCGACCGAGCTGCGGACGTGCTCAAGTACCAGCGACTTGCGCTGCTTCCTGTCGTGGACGTCAACGGTGATGTGCTGCGCGCGGTGGACGCGATTCGCCCGAGCGAGGCACAGATGGTGGCCATGATGCAGGCGTTGATTGCCGAACTGGGTGCGGGACGCGTAAATCCTGACATGGCGCGGCGCATCCTCATTGCGGCGAACGTCGCACTCAATCGGAACCCTGCCGCCGGCGTCGTCACGCGAAACTGACGCGGGGTAGACACGCTCATTGCTTCGCGTCTGGAGACGATCGAACCCCAATTTCCATTTCGCTGGATCTTCTCTTTACGAAGGAAAGAACCGGCGAATACGCACTATTTCGAAGTGGTTCCAGATAGGAATTTCTGGCCCAATCGGCGTATCGCGGGGTAACGCGCCCCGTTATCGGAAGACCTAGAAATACGCCACGACCCGGGCATGCTGAGGTTGTCGACGCCAACACGTGCGTCTTTCCCTCGAGTGATTTCAAGCGATGCAACTGGACCTCTTCTCTCACGCCGCGAGTGCTTACGCCGACGCCCCCAACGGACGGCTGACGAACGCCGAGTTCTACCAGGCGGTGGCCGAGCGCGCAAACATCGACCCTAGCGAGCTCCAGAAGAAGGGATCTGACCAAGATCCGGTCAAATTGCTATCATAAGCCTGAAAGTTATGAAGCGACGGATCTCTATGCTTTGATGGAATAAGGAACTCGGGCCGTGAATGCGTCCCTGAGCTATCGCGTCCGCTTGCGCGTCGGCATGCAGACAGGTCAACGTGGTCAGTCAGCGCGGGACGGTCGCGTCCTTAGCTGACTGGTCTGAATGTGCGGTCTCTTACGCGGACATCGTTCGCAGCAAACCCCGCATGACATCCTCCAGGGTATCGTGCCGGGGACCGTCAGACGCCGCCGCTACGACCCGGAGTACGTCACCTTCGAGCCTCGCCTCCCACGAGACGATACGGCGGCGGTCATGGGGAAAACGGGCCACTTTTTCCTCAATCAGGCGCTCGATGCGCTGTGTGACCTCACGCCGTATTTCGGGTGGAACACTTTTGTCGAATCCGATCTGATCACGTAGCGCTTCAGCACGCTCGCTCTCGGGCAGGAGGCTGGTATTCCACGCCGCAACTATCGCCGTCAGTGCGCTCTGATATTCCTCCAGTGTTGGATGATCGGATACCTCATCCTGAAGCAGTTGGGCGAGGGGCCAGGAGATTTTCTGCTCCGGCGGCAGGTCATTACGATCGAGAACGATAGCGTCGGGGATCCCTGACTGAACCGCTCCCCGTCGCAATGCCTCCAGGTCGCGCGTGCCCAGCTTGCGGGCGCGCGACGATTTTTTCTGCTGGCTGGCTTTGCCCATGTTTCTGTCCCCTTCGCTGCGTTCTGAATCCGAAAATTATAGCGGCCAGCTGGTTGCACAGACTGGCACAAGTGTGACGGCTTTGCCGGATTTTTTGCGCTACACTGGCCAGCCCATTCGAGATCCGGAATCCGGCATGGCGACCATCGAACGTACCGCGTATCCGAGGTTTCCCAAGGGTTTTTCACCGGAGGAACTGCAGGCGTTCTATACGCCGGACGTCGAAGAGCTTGAGTGGGTGCGCCGCAACGCGCGTGGCCAGTCCTCGAGACTGGGCCTGCTGGTTCTGCTGAAGGTCTTTCAGCAGATGCACTACTTTCCCTTCGTTGACGCCATTCCCCCCGTTGTCATCGAGCACATCCGGGCGAGCGCGAACATAGGCGCCGAGGCCGCATTCGGCTACAACAGGGCAAGGTCGCCCGCCTTGTTTCGTCACTATGCGGCAATCCGAGAATTTCTCGGCATCCAGTCCTACTACGGCTCCGATGCCAACGAAATCGCGGTACGCGCGACACATGAGGCCGCCGAGACGATGGATCAGCCGGTGGACATCATCAATGCAACCATCGACAGCCTGATCCAGCAGCAGGTCGAACTGCCCGCGTTCTCGACGCTCGATGCCATTGTGGAGCAGATCCACACGCGAGTTCAAACAGCGCTGTTCCGACGTGTCTCGCGTCGCCTCTCTGATGAGGACAAGGCCCAACTGGACCGGCTGATCAAGCGCGAATTCAACCAGCGCCAGAGCGCGTACAACACCATCAAGCGATACGCCTTACGCCCATCGCGAAAGCATATCTCCCTGCTCGTCGACCATCTTGCCTGGCTCGATGGTTTTGGCGACTTCAACCATGCGCTGGAAGGTGTTCCCGCGACAAAGCTGCGCTCCCTCTCGACGCAGGCGATGAGTCTGGACGCGGCGAATCTGAAGGAAACCCTGCCGGAGCGGCGATATACGCTCATTGTCGCGTTGCTGCATCAAATGCGCGTGCGAGCCCGCGACGACCTGGCCGAGATGTTCATCCGTCGTATGGGCGCAATCCACAAGCGGGCCAGGGAAGAGCTAGACCAGATCCAGGCACGTCAGCGCGAACAGATGGAAAGCCTGGTCGATACGCTTGACGGCGTCGTCAATATTCTCGACGACTATACCGACGACACCGAACTTGGTGCGCGTGTTCGCCAATATCTGGCGCCGTCGGGCGACCTCGAACCATTGCGCGAAAGCTGTGCCGAGGTCCGGGCCTACAGCGGCAGAAATTATCTGCCGCTGCTGTGGAGGCATTTCAAGGCACATCGATCAGTACTACTACGTCTGGCGCATGCACTGGCATGGAGCTCGACCACCCAGTCCGAGTCCTTGCTGCAGGCAATGGAGGTCGTTTTCAGGAACGAATCGCTTCATCGCGAATGGATCAACGTCGAGGTCGATCTCAGCTTTGCTTCCGAGCGCTGGCGCAAGCTGGTTTTCCGCCCGCCCGAGAAGGGTGCGACGACAAACCGGCGTTATCTGGAACTGTGCGTACTGTCCGCCATGACGAGGGAACTGCGCAGCGGAGACCTGTGCGTAGCCGGCTCGGATGCCTTTGCAGACTATCGCGATTACCTGTTGCCCTGGCATGAATGTGAGAAGCGCCTGCCGGGATACAGCGAGAGGCTTGGCATTGCCGACAGCAGTGCCGGCTTTGTGGCGCAGCTGCGCGAATGGCTCTCCGATGCCGCACGCCAGTTGGATGAGCGTTTTCCCGAGAAGTCCGACCATGTGACGGTCAACAAGGCAGGTGAGTTTGTTGTCCGTCGCACCACGGCGACGGTCATCCCGGAAAGCGCGGTGGCCCTGCAAAAGGCGATCGTCAAGCGCATGCCTGTGCGCAATCTGCTGGACGTACTCGCCAATATCGAGCACTGGACACATTTCACACGACACTTTGGTCCGTTAAGCGGCAATGATCCCAAAATCCGCGACGCCGAACAGCGGTACCTGCTTACCATCTTCGCAATGGGGTGCAATCTTGGTCCCACCCAGGCCGCGCGCCACATGGGTGACAGGATCACGCCGCACATGATGTCGTTCGTCAACCGCCGGCACTTGAGTCTCGAACGCCTTGAGAGTGCACAACGCGAGCTGATCGAACTCTATCTCCGGCTTGACCTGCCGAAGCACTGGGGAGACGGCAAGACGGTGGCAGCCGACGGCACCCAGTACGACTTCTACGACAACAACCTGCTGGCAGGCTATCACTTCCGCTACCGGAAAATGGGCGCGGTCGCCTACCGCCACGTCGCCGACAACTATATCGCGGTATTCCGGCATTTCATCCCGCCGGGCATATGGGAAGCCATCTACGTGATCGAAGGGCTGCTTAAGGCTGGATTGAGCGTTGAGGCCGATACGGTGCACGCCGACACCCAGGGGCAGTCGGCTGCGGTGTTCGCCTTCACCTACCTGCTGGGCATCAAGCTGATGCCGCGGATTCGCAACTGGCAGGACCTCAAGCTGTATCGCGTGGATGCTGCGACCCGATACAAACATATCGATGATCTTTTCGCGGAAACGGTTGACTGGGAACTCATCGGGCGCCACTGGAAGGACCTGATGCAGCTCGCGCTGTCGATCCAGTCTGGAGCGATTTCATCGCCCCTTCTACTGCGCCGTTTCGGTGCGGCCAGTCCGAAAAATCGCCTGTCCCTGGCGGCCGAGGAGCTTGGCAAGGTGGTTCGCACGGTATTCCTGCTTGAGTGGCTCGGCAGCAACGAACTGCGACAGGAGATCACCGCCACAACCAACAAGGTCGAGTCCTATAATGGCTTTGCCAAGTGGTTTTCGTTCGGCGGAGATGTGTTGCCAGTCAATGACCCGGACGAGCAGCAGAAACGCCTGCGTTACAACGACCTGATGGCTTCGGCCGCGATCCTGCAGAACACGGTGGACATGATGCAGGCGTTGCGATCGATGGTGAATGAGGGCATTGAGGTCAATCCCGACGACATTGGATTCCTCAGTCCCTACCTCACCAGCAACCTGAAACGTTTTGGCAGGTACGAACTGGATTTTGGACACGTCGAGGGGTGGATACACGATCACCTGTTCGCCGGCCCGGTCCGTTCCCTGCGGAGATCCCGATCCCATGCCCGACCTTGAGACTCCCTATGGCATCGTCGATGCCGACGCGCTGGAATCATTGCAGCAGCGATACGACACGACCGTCATCCAGCAGGCCGTGGATCTTTTCGACACCATCCGCGCCCGCTGCGAGCCCGATGGTTTGCGTGACGATCTTCTGCGCCTGCACGCCATGGCGCATACCGTTATCAATGGCGCGAGCCTGTCGTGCTCGACGGATGACCTTACGCTGGTCGAACAGGCTGATTGCACCATCGAGGAACTCGAGGACTGGATCATGGTGCTCGAAAAAATGATTCTCGCCTTGCGCCCCCTGCAGGATCTGCGATCCGAAACGGACGAACCACTGTGAAGCCTGCCTCGTACAAGTGGCAGTTCGCCCAGCGTTTCCGGCGCCACGCTTTCGGCTGGCGCTCGGACGTACCGATCCAGCGTATCAAGGAAGCGCTCGCGGAGATCCGGCAGGTGGCGCGCGGCGATACAGTGCTTGCGGCAGAGGGCGCTGTGAAATTTCTGGAGAAAGTTTCGCCCGCGCTGGAACACGTCGACGGGTCGTCAGGTGCGATCGGCACGGCCGTGAATCGTGCGATCGAAACACTGGTCCCGGTCATTGCTGGCGCACAGGTCGACACAGTCACGCGCCAGGCCTGGCTCGAGCGGCTATGGGAAGCCATTCAGGATCAGGGCGTCCCCTATATCGAAGGTCTGTCGGACGAATGGGACACACTCTGCGTGACGCCCGAAATCGCCAGCGAGTGGGCCGACAGGTTTATTGATCTCGTCGAGCACGTCTGGTCCGAGGGGCCCGGGGGATATTTTGCGGGGACACCGATCTGTCTGGCTTCGCTATATGCAGCTGGGCGACATGCGCAGCTGATCGCACTGGTGGACCGCGCTCCGTTCAAGATGTGGCACTACCGACGCTGGGGCGTCAAGGCACTGCTTGCGATGGGCAGAAAGGCTGAAGCCGTGGCCTACGCGGAAAACACGCGCGGCCTCAACAGCCCGGACGGGCAGATTGCGAAAGCTTGCGAGGCGATCCTGCTGTCATCGGGTCTTGCCGACGAGGCATACCGGCGCTATGCATGCGAAGCGAACCAGGGCACCACCTACCTGGCAACTTTCCGTGCCATCGCAAAGAAGTATCCGCACATCGCGCAAGAGACCATCCTGAGCGACCTGGTTGCTGCGTCGCCGGGCGAGCCAGGGAAGTGGTTCGCGGCAGCCAAGGACGCAGGCCTGTTCAACCAGGCCATCAAGCTGGCCAATGCCAGCCCGACCGACCCCCGGACGTTGACGCGCGCGGCCAGGGACTTTGCGCAGAAGCAGCCGGGATTCGCCATGGCCGCCGGTCTCGCGGCGTTGCACTGGATCTCGATGGGCTACGGCTACGAGATCACAGGTGTCGATGTGCTCGATGCAAGCCGCGCCACGCTGCAGGCAGCGGAACACGCTGGCGTCGATCCCGAATCCGTGCGGCAGCAGATTCGCTTTCTGGCCTCCGGAACCTCTGTGCACGCGGACTTTTTGAGTCGCGCCCTGCAGGCGATCTAAGCCGGAAAATCATCGTGAAAAATCCTGGCGGGACGTCTTTCGTGATCGGTACAGAGATAACAGTTATTATCTCTGTATTGACATTTCTGGACTAAACTCCATGTCATGAAAACGCGTCTCCCGAACCCGGTCGCCGCCGACATGCCGAACGATTTTCCCGATGCCGACGCGCTTGCCGCGCTGCGCGCCTGGTACGAAGGCGCATCTTCGCGTGACGCGGCCAGCCGGTACCTGCGGGACCGGCTCGGTCAGGGGCAGTCTGCACGCGGCGTCATCGGCCAGATCCGCCGGCAGCTTGCGCTTTACGCCCGCAGCCGGCAGCGGGCGGATCTGGCGACGCTGTTCGAATGCCAGGCCCACAAGCGCAGACATCATGCCCGTGCCACCACGCAGGCAGTCGAAACGTTGCGCACGCTGCCTTTACCGACGCCGCATATCGGGGATGACATTACGCGCTGGTTGCCGGATCGCGCTGTCCGTGTCCTGCACGCGGCGGGCATCCGGACCCTGGCTGATCTCACGGTAAGGATTCCCCGCCGTCGTCAGTGGTGGAGTGCCGTTCCGGGGCTCGGCCCGGCCAGTGCAAAGCGGATCGAGGCATTCTTTGTCGCGCATCCAGCACTCACGGAGCGGGCTCGCGCACTGATCGTCGCCGACCGGCAGTCAGTCGTGACGCCATGGGAGCAACTCCGGCTACCGCATGAGGTTGACGGATCCGCAGGCGTGTTCCGCGCACCGCTGTCGACCTGTATCCTGGGCGTCGACAACGATTACGACGCCGTCCAGGCATGGCTTGCGTTGCACGAATCCCCGGCCACGCAGCGCGCCTACCGTAAGGAAGCCGAACGGCTGATCCTCTGGGCCATTGTTGCCCGCGGCAAGGCCCTGTCGTCCCTGACCACGCGGGATGCAACTGACTACAGGGCATTTCTGCGCAGACCCACCCCGCGCGAGCGCTGGGTTGGACCGCCGCGGCCGCGCACATCAACAGACTGGAGACCGTTTGTCGACAACCTCTCGGCGCGTTCGATTGCGCACGCGCTTGCCGTGCTCAGCGCCATGTTCCGCTGGCTGGTGGAGCAGCGCTATGTTGTGGCCAACCCATTTGCCGGCATCAAGGTGCGCGGCAGCAAGCGCGCCATGGCCGTGGAAACCGCGCACGCCTTCACCGAAGGAGAATGGCTGCTCACACGCACCATCGCCAACGGGCTTGAGTGGTCGTACGGCTGGCAGGCAGCCGCAGCGCAGCGACTTCGTTTCATGCTGGATTTCGGTTACGCGACGGGACTGCGGATCAGCGAGTTGGCCAATGCGACTCTGCGAAACGTCGAGGTCGACGCCGCAGGTGATCACTGGCTTCACGTCACCGGCAAAGGCGGCAAGCCAGCCAGGGTGACCTTGACACCGCTCGCTCGCGCGGCGCTGGACCGGTATCTGCAGGAGCGGGGCCTGGCGGTAAGCCGGGCGCGCTGGAACCCAGTCACGCCGCTGATCGGTAGCCTGGACGACGGCGATGCCGGCATCAAGCCTCTGCGGTTGTGGGAAGTCATGCGCAGGTTTTTCCGGCAAGCGGCGCAGATTATTGAAAACGACCATCCGCCGCTCGCCGAGAAACTCCGTCAGGCTACGCCGCACTGGATGCGGCACACGCATGCCACTCACGCTATCGCCAAGGGCGTCGAACTCAGCGCCGTCCGCGACAACCTTCGTCACGCATCGATCTCGACCACGTCGATTTATTTGCATGCTGACGATGTAAAGCGGGCGAGGCAGTTTGCGCAGGCCTTTACTGACTGATTCCGTTATTCCAAAACCAACGGAAACCTCGTCACCCTTATAACCTCAAGGCTTATGATCGCAATTCGACCGAATCTTGGTCAGGGGCCAAGAAGGGTGTAATCGGCCGGGACGGCAAGGAGTATCTGACGCTCGCGCATGTGCTGCGCTGGCGACAGCAGGACCTCAAGCGCATGGGGGTCATCGAGCGGGTCGCAGGCAAGCGAGGGATCTGGGGATCCCCTTGATTTCAGCGCAATTTGCGACGGTAACGGACTCTAAGCCTGACGCGGGTTTGCGAGTCAGCCCTATTAAAATCTCGCGCTAAATCAAGCACTTCCTGTCTGGATATTTTCCTGCGTTCACCGGCAGGTCCCAAGTGCCGCCAGCCGGGCGCCGCCTGCAGCCGCCAGCCGGATGAGGCTGTTTTGCGGTGATAAAGATCGTTATCCTTGATACTGCCGTATAGACAAGTGAAAAAGCGGTTTTATAACGTTATATACGTGTGGAATAATCGGGCCGAGGTGATCCTCTTCCCCGCCAGGAGCCCTGCATGCCCCGTCCGGCCGCCGTTACCCCTGAACAGATCCGTTCCGCCGTGCTGTCGATGCTCGCCGAGGCAGGCGATGGACAGCCGCCCACCGGCGAACGCTTCCGCAAGATCGTGTCGGTACGGAAACTCCGCGCGCGGCTCGGCGCGGGCGATCCGGCAACCCTTGCGGGGGTACTGAACGCGATAGAGGCCGAAGTCGTGCGCGCGGGACTCGCCGACCTCGCGATGCCCGGCATCCCCGTCGAAATCGCGGAGCAGATGCGCGCGCTGTGGCAGGCGGCCGTGGCCGCCCAACTGGACGATGTGGTGCGCCTCAAAGCCGGCGCGCAGGAGGCGGTCGACGCGGCCGACGCCGCGCGCACCGACGCCGAGCTGCGCGTCGAACTGCTGCGGCAGGAGGTGACTGAACTGCGCGCGACGCTTGCGGCGCGCGATGCGGAACTCGCCGATCTGCGCGCAGCGCACGCTGCAATCACCGCGAAGGCGGATGCGCTCAAGGGGGCCGAACAAGGGTTGCGCGCCGGGCTCGACGCGGCCACCGAAAGCGTTGCGGAGATCGAGCGTACGCATGCGGGCGCGATTGCCTCAGTGCAGGCGCGTTACGAAGCGTTGTCGAAACAGCTGCTGCAGGAGACCGCGCACCAGCGCCAGGCGCTGCAGAAGGAACACGCGGGCTTCGCGTCGCAGCTGAAATTCGCCGAGCGCCGCATTGCTGCGCTGGAGGCGGAACGGGAGCGCCTCGAAGGCGAACTGACCGCCGAGCGCGACACGCGCCAGCAGGCGGTCGGCGAAGCGCTGGCGCTGAAGGCGATCAACACGAGCCAGCGCGCGCAGCTCGACGAGCTGTTGCGCACGCCGTTGCCCGCGAGCCGGTCCGCCGCGCGCCGGCTACGCCGCGCGGTCTCGCCACCGCCAGACGTACGACGGGCACCACGAAGCCTGACACGACGAAGCGCGCCAGGAAGCCATGAACCCGGCGATGAATCCCGCCGACTGGATCGACGTCGGCGTCACGCCACCGCGCCGCTTGCCAGACACGATCGACGCGGCTCTCGCGTATCTGGCCGACGCGCTCGGGCATGTCGTCTATGCGCGCTGGACGCTGACGACGATGAAGCGCCGCCACGCGTCGCTCGCCGACGCGAAGGTGGCGCACCCGGCCATCATGCGCCTGCTGCTCGTTCACGACGCGGCGGTCGAATACTGGGACCGCGGCCGCGTGCGTACCGTCGCGGCCGGCGACGCGCCGACGCCGGAGGCGGTGCTCAAGCGCGTGCTGCACACGCATCGCCGGCGCTTCAAAGCCGAGCCCGAGGCTGGCTTGCCTACCATGATGGGTGAGCCGAAACGGGAGACGGCGGTGCTTACCACCATGCCGCGCTCGCTGCTCGCATGGCTTGCGCGCGCCGGGCGCTTCGCGAATGTGGCGAGCGCGACCAACACGCTCGGCGTCGGCGACGATGCGCAGGCGGCGGCGCTCTACCTGCGCGATCGCGCGGGCCGCTCGCCGCATACGCTGCGCGCGTATCTGGCCGAATTGCGGCGGCTCGTCGCGTGGTGTGAAGCGCATCAGCTCGGCCCGCTGTCGGATCTGACGCGCCACGATCTGCTCGCGTACCGGCAGTCATTGCGCAAGGCCCATCGCGATACCCCCGGCGACGCGCACCGGAAGGTGTCGGAGGCGACGCAGTCCCGTGCCCTCGCGGTCGTCGCGAGCCTGTTTCGCTACTGGACCGAGACCGGTTATCTGACCGCCAATCCCGCCGCGGGCCTCGTGCGCGGCGGCCGTTCGCGCGCGAGCTTCGCGCCGCAACGGATGCTGCCGCCGGCGCTGCTCGCCGCGTGCGACGCGTCGGTCGCAGAAGCCTCGTCCACCGACGACGATGCTTTGGTCATCGCGCGGCGCCGGGCGATCTGGACGCTTTATCGCTACGCCGGCGTGCGCCTCGTCGAACTCGTCTGGTTCGATGAGGCGCAGTTGCCCAAGCTCGACGCCGACGACAGCGGGCGCTGGACGCTGCATGTGCTCGGCAAGGGGCGCAAGACGCGTGCGATTCCATTGCCGCCGATCTGCGTGCCGATTCTCACGACGTACCGGCAACTGCGCGGTCTGCCAGCGCAGCCGAGCCCGTACGAGCACGCGGCGCTGATCCACGGGCTCAAGGGTGGCTCGCTGCAAAGCTCGGGACTGTACGACGAGGTGAAGGCGATATTCATCACCGCGGCCGAGCGGCTCGAGAAAGCCGACCTTGCCGCTGCCGCGCGCCTGCGATCGGCGTCGCCGCACTGGCTGCGGCACGCCTATGCCCGCACGCTTGTTGTGGACCACCAGGTGCCATTGCCGGCTGCGCAGGCGCTGCTCGGGCACGCATCGGTGCAGACAACCGCCGGCTATGCGAAGACCGATCTGTCGCAGTTGCGCGCGTTCGTGGATATGACGTTTTCGGCACCGCGTCGGACTTGACAGGCATCATCCGACCGTCGCGCATTGGATCTCCTGAAGGACCGGTATGACCGTCAGTCGGGCCGAACACTGCCCTCGTAGATGAAGGCCATCGGCTTCGGGCCAGGCATATAGCCGGTCTCCAATCGATCGCAGCGGAATCCGGCGCGTTCGATTATCGTCTGAATCGGCCGGTTCAGATGGCAACCGCCGCTGATGCACATACCGTGCTCAACAAACAAGAGTCGCCCACCCGGTTTGAGCACGCGACGCATCTCGCCGAGCGCGTTCGCGACTTGCGGGATGGTGCACAGCGTCCACGTCGTGACAACCGTGTCGATGCTGTGATCGTCCAGCGGAATGGCTTCCGCGGATCCTTCGATGAAAGAGACCCGCATCGCCGTCGGCTGGACGCTCCGCCGTGCCATCGCGATAAGAGGAGGCGCTGGTTCGAGCGCCACGATCTCGCTGACGGGGGCGCGATAGAACGGTAAGTTCAGCCCCGAACCGATGCCAATCTCGAGTACCCGTCCCTCCGCCCCGCCGATCACACGCTCGCGGTAGGGCACGAGGCGTCGGTTGCGCATGGCGAGGTGACACAGCCTCGGCAGGATGACATTGTTGTAGAAGTCCATTGGGACGGCCTCCTAGGGGCATTTTCTCAACCGCGGTAATCCTCCCTGGCACCACCGCAGCCATCGGACTGGTTACAGACCTCGACGCTCTGCTCACCGCTGAACCGGCGCTCTCGGCTCAGAAATTTGGCGAGTTCGCCGTGTACTTTCCAGCGCCAACAGTGGCAGCAGCACGGACTTTTGCCCGAGTGCTTCATCGCGAACCGACAGCAAGATCGCCTCCAACAGAAAGCTACTGACCAGCGGAATGCCGCCCAGGAAGGTCGCCAGGAACCAGGGGTGTCGATCGCGACGCTATATCGCTGCGTTCCCGCGTCCGCGCTCCCGTATCATCCTCCCTAAAAGCGCGTTTCTCGCGCGACTACCTGATTCGGACGTAACGGGGGCACTCAACCGGACCCCGCAAGCGCGGGGAGCAGCCCAAGCAAAAGGAGGATCGCCATGAAATTCTCTCGCCGCACCTTTGTGCTCTTCACCGCTGGTCTGGCGTCTTCAATGATCCTGGAGCGCCACGCGGCAGCGGACGTCGCCACTGTCCTGGAGTCCGACGCGAACGCGAAGGCGCTCGGGTATAGGACCGATGCGAGCAAGGTCGACAAGGCGAAGTACCCTCAATTCCAGGCCGGGCAGGCGTGTGCGAGTTGTCAGTTCTTCCAGGGCAAGGCCGGCGACGCAACGGCTCCATGCACGATCTTCGGCGGCAAGCTGGTCAATGCCAAGGGATGGTGCAGCGCGTACGTGAAAAAGGCGTAAGGAGATTCGGCCGAACATGACGAGATCATCATGGAATCACGATGCGTTGTCGCGATTGTGCGGCCAGAGTTACTCGGCCTTTCAAATGCGAGAGGGCGTGGCCGAACGGGCTCCGACATCGACTGCGGGGCTCCCGCCCGGAACCCGAAATGCTTGAGGGCATACCGATCGGTCCGGAAGTTCTGACGATGCTTCGTCGTACATGACAAGCAGGATTGCTACACCGAGGGAAATGAATTCGTGCGGGTCCTGGCCTTTACCGAAGTAGCACCGACGGGCGGTCACACTGTCTTGCGTCGGCAGTGGATGATGGCTAACGGAACTGGCCGTAAAGAGGCCATGGAGCGGTGAGCTGACGTCCCCGCGGCATCGATTCGGCCCCGGCGGCCGACCGACCCTGCGGGTCCCTTTGGCGCGAGCTTGACCTTACCTGGAAGGTTCAGAATATTAAAATAGTAAGAAGGAGTTGATCATGAACATCGGTGAAGCAGCCAGGTCTTCCGGTGTATCGGCCAAGATGATTCGCTACTACGAACAGGCGAAGCTGATTCAGACCGCAGCACGCACGGAATCAAGTTACCGCGTGTACACGCACAAGGATGTCGAGGTGCTCCGTTTCGTCCATCAGGCACGTCGGCTGGGCTTCTCCATGAAGCAGATTTCCACATTACTCGGCCTGTGGGAAGACCGCAACCGCCCCAGTCGCGAAGTCAAGCTTCTGGCGCAGGCCCACATCAAGGAGTTGGGCCAGCGCATCCAGGACCTGACGGAAATGCGCGACACGCTTCAGTACCTCGCCGGGCACTGCCGGGGTGACTCGCGTCCCGACTGTCCGATTCTGGAAGGGCTGGTACGCCAAAGTCACTGATGGCAACTTGACCTTCCCATCGTTGGAACGTCGATACTGCAATTGTCATTGACAAACGGAGTTTGCGACATGGAACTGGAAGTTAAGGACATGACCTGTGGGCACTGCGCGAGCGTCATCACCAAGGCAGTCAAAGACGTCGACACGCAGGCGAAAGTCGAGATCGATATCGCGGCCCGAACAGTGCGCATTGAGTCAGCGCGCGCGGCTGGCGATTTCATATCGGCGATTCGAAGCGAAGGCTACAGCCCATTGGTTCGTGCTTGATCTGGCACGCCGGCGCAACGCCGGCGGCCAGATCGTTGCTGGCAGACCGGCTGGATCGCGCCGCTCCTGGCGCCAGGTTTGCCGCGTCTGATCGTCGCAGGCGCAGCAAGGGCATTCAGCAGTGCTAGCATCGTCATCAACGTGTTGGCACTGCGCGCGCAGTCCACGAACGCGTGCGCCGGTAGTCCCTGAGTGCAGCAGCAGACGCTCGGAGGCATCCATGCCTCGGCTGCGATCGACCGAGAATCTGCATTGCGCTGTCATCGATGAAAATCACCCTGCAACTTTGCTGATCACGATTCCCATGCACCGCTGGCGCGCAATTTTTCTCGTTCTGCTGCTGATTGTGAGTAGCCTGCCAATCCGCTCGACAGCGGCGACGTTGATGCCTGGCGATGTCCAGTCGGGAATGGGCGAAGCGCTGCCGATGCGTGATATGCGCTTCGCAGAGCAGCTTACGTACAGCGTCTCCTCGCGGTATCTCCCTGGCGCCGTGGGCGAGTGTCACTCCCAGCATCATGACAACGGGTCACCGGGTCACCGTCATGCTGTCAGTCAGTGCTGCGTGTCCACCCCATGCTGTGTCGGCGCGGTTGCGCCGACACCTTCCTCAATCTTGCCCGGTCGTGAGATTGCCATCCTGCATCCCGGGCATCCAGCCTCCGATGCGGCCACGAGCTTCCTGACGGCCGGCATCGAGCGCCCGCCGCGACTTTTTCTCGCGTAAGTGCCTCGGCCGCACCTCCGGTGCGGTCCTGATACACCCTGGCAGCCCGATGCGGCTGCCCAATCAACTTATGTCGAGGAAATCAAAATGCAAAACTCCATTGATGCCCCTTCCGCAACCTTGTCGGACAAATGGACGACAGGTCGCCGCGGATTTCTCAGGAGCGCTTTTGCGGGTGCGGCCGCCATCGCGCTACGTCCAGCGCTCATCGAGCCGGCCTGGGCCGGCGAGGGACTGACCGGCACGGGCCTTGTCGCGCCTTCACAACTCGCCGTCGTGCGCCGGACCATCGAAGTGAATGGTCGCGCGGCCAGCGTGTTCGGCATTCAGCAGCAAAACGGCACGCCAGGCCTCAGGCTGCGCGCGGGCGACGCATTCAACGTCGTCCTGCGCAATGAAACGGCGGAGCCCACCAGTGTGCACTGGCACGGGCTGACACCCCCATGGCCGAGCGACGGTGTCCCCGATGCGCCACTGCCGCTCATCGCCACTGGAGCCCAACGTAACTTCGGCTTTCCGGTCCGTGATCCGGGCACCTATTGGATGCACGCCCACACGCTTCAAGAGCAGCAACTGCTGGCTGCACCGCTGATTGTGGCCGATCCCGACCAGGCGAGGCGTGACGAGCAGGAGGTCGTGATTCTTCTGCATGACTTCTCGTTCACCTCCCCTCAGGAGCTTCTGGCGCGGCTGACGCAAAACCGTCCCGCCTCTGCTTCGGCACACTCCAGGAGTACGCCGGATGCGCACCCGGCCGGCAAGATGAGTCACGACGGCATGTCCATGGACGGCGACAGCATGCCCGGCATGGATATGTCGGGATCCGGAACCCGGCAGGCCCCGATGGCCGCAATGCAGATGGATCTGAACGACATTGACTACGACGCCTATCTCGCCAACGATCGCACGCTCGACGATCCGGAGGTCGTCCAGGTCGAGAGCGGTGGGCGGCTCCGCGTGCGCGTGATCAACGGCGCGACTGCGACGGCCTTCACCGTCGATTTCGGGAACCTCGAGGGCACGCTGATCGCCGTTGACGGTCAGCCCGTCCAGCCCGTCACGGGCCGGCGATTTCCGCTAAGCATGGCGCAGCGCATCGATGTGCGGTTAAAGTTGCCGCGCGAGCCACGCGCGTTCCCGATTCTGGCGCTGCGCGAAGGCGGCAAAGAGCGCACGGGTATCGTTCTTCAGGTGCCAGGCGCCCAGGTTGCCAGGCTTACCGCTGCCGGGAACACGCGCGGACCGGTTCTCGACCTGGCCCTCGAAACAAAGTTGCGTGCCGCTGCGCCGCTCGCCTCGCGGCGACCCAACAAGACCTTCGCCATGGCACTCGTCGGCGACATGGCCGCTTACCGTTGGGGCCTGGAAGCACGCCCCCGTATCGCCGTTGACCGCGGCGACCGGGTTGAGGTGACGCTGCGTAACACGAGCATGATGGCCCACCCAATGCATCTGCATGGACATCATTTCCAGGTCGTCGCAATCGATGGCCGGCGCTTCGCAGGCGCAGTGCGGGACACCGTGCTGGTGCCGCCCGGGCGCTCGGTCACAATCGCCGTTGACGCCAACAACCCCGGGCAGTGGGCGTTTCACTGCCATCACCTGTATCACATGGCGACCGGCATGATGACAACCTTCGCCTATAACGCCTAAGCTTGAGCAAGCCGCCGGCACCCGCTGGCGGCAACCCTGACCATGCTGCCACGGGCCAATGGGACAACCCTGGATTGTCACATTGGTCACGCCAAGCGAATGGTTGATCCTCGTCAATTGTGCTTTCCGATGGACTCGCACAATGGAACCTTCTTTTATTGGAGCAGGCGCCATGAAAACGAGAATCGCCTTGTTCGTCGCAAGCGCGGCGTTAATTGCAGCATCAAGCGTGTCCGCCAACGATGCGCATCATCCGGAGGGCGCCGCGGGGAACTCGACGTCGCCGGCAGCTACAACGGCTAACGCCAAACAGGCCGGATCGACGCCCGAGTCCGCCAAACGCCTTGACGAAGTGCACCAGCAGATGCAGAAGATGCTGGCTCAAATGGACAAGATCCGCCAAACGAACGATCCGGTGGAGCGCAAGCGCCTGCTGGATGAGCACATGCAGACGATGCAGGACACGATGCAGGCGATGCACTCGATGGGTGGCCCGATGATGATGCAAATGATGAGCGGGCAAGGCATGGGAGGCGCAACCAATCGCACAGACAGCGGTAAGCGCGGAACAGGTCCGAACCAGCGCATGACCATGATGGAAGAACGCATGGACATGATGCAGATGATGATGGAACAAATGATGGAGCAGCAAAAACAGTCGTCACCCGCCCAATAAGCTGCCGCGACGATGGTCGCCGTTTGGCGGAGTCATCTACCAAATACGAATCTCGCCGTTCACGAGTTGTCGGGTCAACGCCGGCAACTCGGCAAGTCCCTGCTCGATTCGCTCTTCTATACCTCGGCGCTGCGCAGGGGAAAGTCCGTCCGGTGCGCACACGTCCACCGCCGCCAGCTGCGGCTGATCGATTGGCTGGCCAATGGCCGACAGCAGGCGAACGGTCACCTCGACCACGCCGTCGACATCATTGAGAATGCGTTGGGCCAATTGGTGCGCCAGTACGTTGTAAAGCTTCCCTACATGGGCAGCTGGGTTCTTGCCTGCGGCGGCCTCAAGCGACATCGGACGGTAGGGCGTGATCAAGCCGTTCACGCGATTGCCACGACCGACTTCACCGTCATCGCCCTGCTCGGCGCTCAGACCGGTTACAGTCAGATACAAGCCGCTTTCGTCGTGGGCGCCGAGATCATCCAGCGTATTGATGCGAAGCGTGCAGGCTTGTCTCACGCCTTCGCCGACTCGCTGAGCGACGCCAGCCTTCAAATCAAAATAATCCGCTACGTCTCCCACCCCACGATCGATGAAGGCGGCCGCGAGCGTGAGTGCGATACGGTCGCCAACGCGATGTCCCATGATCTTGTAATCCCGTCCAATCGCCGGAAATGCAGCGCGCAGGTCGTCGGAGTTCAAGATATCCGAAGCTGCTTTCACCTGCTGTTCAAGACATGACAGCGGTGCGTAGCCGACGCCGAAGGACGTGTCATTGGCGAGCGGCATTGCCGCAGGGCCGTTCACGCGACGAAGGCTCGGTGCACTGGCACGTACCGCAGGCTCCACCGCGATCATGCTCGAGTCGACGTCCAACGTCCCTTTCAGGTGAGCGTAGATGGCTTCCTGGATGATCGCCTCCGCCGATTGTGAAGCCAGCTCGGCAACTGGCCCCGAAACGATCAGTCTCATAGGCCGCAGCAGACGGCCGCCGCGGAATTTCGGCGCGCTCAATCCCCCAATCAATAGTGCTTTGTCCAGGTTGAAATGCTGAACAGCGCCGTAGTCGGCAAGGTATGCGCGACTAAGCGAGCGGGCAGCTGCCTCGACCGCGTTGTCGCACAACGTATCGGGGTGCCCGACACCCTTGTGTTCGCACATTTCCGTGCCGGCATCGGAGTGAAGCGCCGCGCGTCTGACGCAGACGACGATGTTCGACGTAGAGGACATGAACAAATGGCTATCGGTGTCGGGAAGGAGTGACTCAAGTTAATCTTGAGCCACGTCAACGTGGGATCTCTTGATGCATGTCAATCTCAGCATACCCGTGGTCTCTACATTGAACACACGCAGTCAAAGTAACGCACGCGCGCCGCACGGTAGCGATCGATGACGTGCTCATGGTGAACCTCGTGTCGCTCCCGCCGGACAATCCGGCGGGTAGCAAACTACGTGAGGCAACAGGTCAGCGCGAGTTGCATTTCTGATGAGTCAATGCGCACGACCGGCCATCGTAGTTGTCGCGCAACCGACCGGACATCGTAGTTGACGATATCCACTTTCTGACGTGGAGAACAGAGGAATGTCTGAAACTGCGGCCAATCAAACTCGAGTCGGAAGATCCCCATCTGAGCCCGTGACGTGTCTGCCGCGCGCGGCTCAGGAAGGAGAAGTAGCCGAGCCTTCGGCACCTGCGTTGTCTGACCCATTTCGCGATCCGCTCGACTATCTGCGGGACTTCTGCGAGCGGAGCGTGCTCTTCTGGGATACCTTGCGGCAACGCGCCGACCGCATGATCGCGCACGCGCGAGTTGGCAAGCCGCCATTGCTTGACTTCGACTATGAACTGCTGCTCGACGCGCGGCGCTTCGAGCATCCCGCGAACTACGCGCTGGTGCGCATTACGCGCGCTGGCGATGTGTGCTTCGACGAGTGCCTGGACGAGTCGAAGCCGCCTGTCATTGTCGTCGATCCGCGCGCCGGGCATGGACCAGGCATCGGCGGCTTCAAGCGCGATTCGGAAGTCGGCATGGCGATGCACGAAGGCCATACGGTCTATTTCGTCATGTTCTTCCCGGAACCCTGTCCCGATCAGACGCTTGTCGACGTGCTGCATAGCCTGCGGCGGTTCGTCGAAGAGGTCGCGCGGCGCCATCCCGGCAAGCCGCCGGTGCTCTATGGGAACTGTCAGGCAGGGTGGGCGATCACGCTGCTCTCAGCCGATTGCGAGGGGCTTGTCGGCCCGGCTGTGCTCAACGGTTCGCCGCTTTCCTATTGGGCTGGCGAGCCGGGGGTAAATCCGATGCGCATCGCCGGCGGGCTGGTTGGTGGCGCCTGGCTCACGCACCTGCTCGCCGATCTGGGAGACGGTCGTTTCGACGGCGCCTGGCTTGCGGCCAATTTCGAAAACCTGAAGCCGGAGGCGGTCTGGGAGAAGTACGCAAACCTGTTCGCTCACGTCGATACCGAGCGGGAGCGCTTTCTCGAGTTCGAGCGCTGGTGGAACGGCTTCTATTTCCTGAGTCGGAACGAGATCCTGGCGATTGTCGAGAACCTCTTTATTGGCGACCGGCTCGAGCAGGGGAGCTTTCGCATCTGCGACGGCTGCACCGCCGACCTGAAGCGGATCCGCAATCCACTCGTGATCTTCGCCTCGTACGGCGACAACATTACTCCACCACAGCAGGCGCTCGGCTGGATTCCGGCCGTCTACAAGGACGACGCGGAACTCCGGGCAGCGGGGCAACGCATCGTCTATCTGACAAACCCGCATGTCGGCCACCTTGGCATATTTGTTTCGGCGAAGGTGGCTCGCCTCGAGCACCGCGCGATCCTCGAAAGCCTTGAGGAAATCGAACGCCTCGCTCCGGGTCTCTACGAGATGAAAATTGATGACCCCACGGGCAATCCCGACTGCCACAAGCCGCAATATTCGGTTCACTTCGAGGAGCGGCAGATCGCGGATCTAAAGCTTGGCTTGCACGATGCCGCCTTTGAACGGGTGCGGCAGGTGTCGGAGTTGAATGAACAGCTCTATGCGGCATTCGTGAGCCCTGTGATTCAGGCCTTCACTAGCCCGTGGACTGCGGCCGTGCTCGAGTGGCTGCACCCGATGCGCACGAGCCGCTACCTGCTTTCGGCGACATTCAGTCCGTGGATGAACAGCGTCGACGAGTACGCCCGGCTGATCGAGAAACGCCGGGCACCGCTCGAGCAACACAACTCCTATTTCGCGTTCGAGCAGTTGACGATCGAGCAGGTCTCCAGGGCGATCGAGGAATCACGCAAGCAGCGGGATGCTACTGAAGAACGGCTTTTTGCCCTCCTTTATGGCGGGGAGAGCCTGTGCGTCGCCTCGCACTTGCCTTGAGCGATCTGGACCGCGTCCGACAGATAACCAGGCTGAGCACGTCTGCGTTGCCGCTGTTGGCGGGCGGTCCCAAGCCGCTGAGGGCCAGGCGGTTTCAAAGGGTCGTCAGGGATGCGCAACATCGTTCGCATCGGCGCCCAGTTCCGAAGACTTCGTGGCCTGCCAGACGGCGGAAGGCGGTGGCGCCGAAAGCGCGCCATTGCGGCGCGCCTGTCAGAAGAGCGCTTACCAATTGCCGCCCAACACAGGTTAGCGCATGTTGCCAGTGTGCCCCAGCGAATAACGCCCGGGTTGTGGCCAGACCGCGAGGCCGTGCGGTTCCATGCCGACCGGAATGGACTTTACCGAACCGGTGGCGGTGTCGATTGCATAGACCACGTCGTCGAACCGTCCCGACAGCCATAACAGCTTGCCGTTTCCGCTGACGTTGCCCATGTCCGGACTGCCGCCGCCGGGAATCGGCCAGTTCGCGACGACCTTGCGCGTCGCGAAGTCGATCACCGACACACTGCCCTTACCGTGGCGCGGTCCGTGAACGAGATTGGATCCGCGATTGGCGACATACAGCTTCGTGCCGTCGCGGCTTGGGTACAGCCCGTGGGTGCCGACGCCGGTCTTCACGAAGCCGACCTTCGTGAAGCTTTCGCCATCGACCAGGTAGACACCATCGGCCATCATGTCGGCGACATAGAACACCTTGCCGTCAGGCGAGACACGAATGTCCTGCGGCATGCCCTTCTTGTCGAGCTGAAGGTAGCCCACGACCTTGCGGTTGACGAGATCGATCTTGGCCAGCTTCCCGCCGAATTCGCAGGTGAAAAGCACGTACTTGCCATCAATGGAAAAGTCCGCGTGATTGATCCCCTTGCACTGCGGCACATCGAGGCTCGATTTAAGCGCCATCGTGTGCGGATCGCGAAAATCGAGGCGCGCGTGCGCTTCCGCGACGACGATGGCCTCCTTGCCGTCCGGCGTGAAATACATGTTGTAGGGGTCGTCGACCATGACTTCCTTGCCGGGCTTGCCCGTCTTCGGATCGATCGGCGTCAGGCTGCCGTCGGGGCGGCCTTCGGCATTGTTGGCTACCCACAGGGTCTGCAGGTCCCATGACGGAACGACGTGCTGCGGGCTGTAGCCGACGGGAAACCGGTCGACGACCTTGTACGTGGCCGGATCGATCACATAGACGTCGTTAGAGCGCAGGTTGGGCACGTAGATGCGCGGCAATGCGCCGGCCACCGCCGGGCTGAGGTGGCCGGCGCCGGCGTCGCTATACAGGTTGCCAGGATTCACGACCGGTGGCATGCCGGCCACCGTGGCAACAGCCGGCGCTGCGGATGCGGCGCAAGCAACCCACAAACCGGCCAACGCAACGCTGACCGACGATACAAGGCGCGACAGACGACGGGAACACACATGCATGGCAAATTCCGTTATCAAGTGAAGGAGTAACTGAAAGCAAGGACTGGATGCCGGCGAACTTACTGACGGCCGGCAGTCTCTTTTTTGACCGCATCGATTGTGCGCGATACGATCGCATCAGTGCCCAGCTGACCGATTTCGGCGCTTGAGCGACGCGGGTCGCCACCATAGACGCCGTCGGCAGGCCCGAGTTTCGGGCCGTTGCGCAGGCGCTCAAGGCGCACCATCTGCGGGGCGACGGCCAGCAGCAGCGACGTATCCGCAAGTCCCGCGTGGGTGCCGATCTCGTCGTCGCGATAGCCGTGCTGGCGCAGGATCTGCGCGTAACCGTCGGAGCTCGCAGAGTAGTACTCCGGCGGCACGAATGCGCGGGCACCCGAGCCGGCCCAGGTCTTGTTGAGCTGGGCGACCGCCCGCCTGATGTCGTTCTGATAGCCACCGTGATCACCGAGAAAAACGATGTTCGTGAACCCGTGCACCTTGAAGCTGTTCGCTGCCGACTCCAGCGTTTTCTCGAACACGTCGTCGGGCACGGTGATGGTCCCTGGAAAGCGCATATGCGAGGTCGGCGGTGCGTAGCCTCCTTCGGGCACGTACGCGATAACCGGCGCGACGAGCGCGTTGCCGAGGCCCTCTGCAATACGCTGGGACAGCACCTTCACCCGCGCATTGTGCTTGCCGAGCGCAACATCGGGCCCGCTTTGTTCGGTCCCGCCGATGGGGATGATGATGGTGGTCTTGCCTGCGTGAATCTGATCGCGCAGCTCGGTCCAGGTCAGATCCTCAAGTTGCACCGTTTTTGGCGTCTGTGCGAGGACGGTCTGGGTAGTGACAAGCAAAATGACGGAAGCGAAAGCTCGCCGTAGGGTGAAGCGCATCCTGAATCCTCGAAGGAAGGTGTGTGAGTATCGGGGAGCAGTTTACGGGAGCCCGGCCGACAAGGGAACGACTCTTCCGTGATCGCGCTCAATTCGCTCGCTGATGACTGGATCGCTTGCACTGGCGTGTACCGCTGCGCGGCCGGGTGGTGTGTGCGCGAAAGGTAACCGCGGGCAATGGTCAAGCGCCTTCGAACTCGGCCTCACGACGAATGGCGTTGCGATACGTAGTCCGCGCGATCAGCCGTGATTTCCGGCGTGTCGGACACGACAGCGCGGCTGGCTTTTACCTTGCGGTACCGCGCTGTGCCTTTCCGCCACCGGTCAGTGAGGCTGTCAACCGGAAACAGCTGTTTCGAGCGCACGGCTTACACTACGAGCCGCTTTAACTGGAGGCGGACATGCCTAGACTTTCGCCGCCCGCAGCCGGAGCGCATTCCCGATCACCGACACGGAACTCAACGCCATCGCGGCGCTCGCGATAATGGGGCTGAGCAGGATGCCCAGCCACGGATAGAGAACGCCGGCGGCGATCGGGATGCCGATCACGTTGTAGGCAAACGCGAAAAACAGGTTTTGCCGGATGTTCTTCATCGTGCCGACGCTCAGTGCGCGCGCTTTCGCGATGCCGCGCAGGTCGCCCTTGACGAGCACCACGCGTGCGCTGCTCATCGCGACATCCGTCCCGGTTCCCATCGCAATACCGACATTGGCTTGCGCAAGGGCAGGTGCATCGTTGACACCATCGCCTGCCATCGCGACGACGCGCCCCTGGTTCTGCAACTCCTGGACGTGCTTGTATTTGTCCTGCGGCAATACGCCCGCTTTGACACCATCGAGCGAGAGCGCCTTTGCAACCGCGTTGGCCGTCACCGGATTATCGCCAGTGAGCATGATGATTTTCACGCCGGATGCACGCAGCAGCCGGATTGCCTCCGGCGTCGTGCCTTTGACGGAATCGGCGACTCCGATGCAGCCAGCGGGTTTGCCGTCGACGGCCAGGTACATCACGGTCTGCCCCTGTTCACGCAGCGTTTCGGCCCGCTCGCCCAGCGCGGCCAGGTCGACGAGGTTATCCTCCATCAGCCGCGCGTTCCCGAGCGACACGGCGTGGCCGTCGATGTTGCCCGCCACGCCCTTGCCCGGCACCGCCGCGAAATCCCGCACTTCCCGGATCGCCGCACCAGCAGCCTTCGCCCGGGCGATGATCGCCTGCGCAAGCGGATGCTCGCTCAGCCCTTCGAGACTCGCCGAGTAAGACAGCACATCAGCCTCCGACATGCCGGCGAGCACTTCGACGGCCTGCACCTGCGGCTTGCCTTCGGTCAACGTGCCGGTCTTGTCTACCACCAGGGTGTCGACCTTTTCCATCAGTTCGAGCGCCTCCGCATCCTTGATCAGCACTCCCTCCTTCGCACCCCGGCCGACACCGACGATGATCGACACGGGTGTCGCCAGTCCAAGTGCACACGGACACGCGATGATCAGGACGCTGATCGCGACCACCAGCGCGTGCGCTAGCGCGGGCGCCGGGCCAACGAGTGCCCACACCGCGAATGACAACGCAGCGATCCCCAGGACCGCGAGCACGAACCATCCGGACACCTTGTCGGCCAGCTTCTGGATCGGGGCGCGCGAGCGGCCCGCGTCAGCCACCATCTGAACGATCCTCGCGAGCAACGTCTCGGCGCCCACCTTTTCCGCGCGCATCACGAACGAACCAGTCTGGTTCACGGTAGCACCCGTCACCTTGCTGGCGGGTCCCTTCTCGGCCGGTATCGACTCACCGGTAATCATCGACTCGTCGATGCTCGACTGACCTTCAATAACCACGCCATCAACCGGCACCTTCGAGCCGGGCTTCACGCGCAGCACATCGCCGACTGCCACGGCGTCGAGTCCCACTTCCTCTTCGGTGCCGTCCGCGTTGACCCGAAACGCCGTGTTCGGCGCAAGACTGAGCAGATCCCGGATCGCGCTCGACGTGCGTGACCGGGCGCGCAGCTCGAGCACCTGGCCGAGCAGAATCAGCGTCACGATCACTGACGCCGCTTCGAAGTAGAGTGGAAGGTCGTTTCCCTGCCGGAAAGCCTGCGGCAATTGCGCAGGAAAGAACAAGGCGAAGAGGCTGAAAGCATAGGCGACCGCCACACCCAGCCCGATCAGGCTGAACATGTTGAGTTGCCACGTCACGAACGAGCGCCAGCCGCGTTCCAGAAACGGCCATCCAGCCCATAGCACGACGGGCGTCGCCAGCAGCGCCTGTGCACACTGGGCCCAGGTTACCGACATCAGATGCGGCCAGGCCAGATTGGCACCCAGGCGATTGATGAGTGCGCCGAGGTCAAGCGAGGGCAGCATAGCGCCCGTCGTGATCCACAGGAGCGGGATCGACAACACCAGCGCAACCCAGAACCGGCGTGTCATCGATTCCAGTTCGGGATTGCGCTCCCCGGTGGCCGCCGGCATGACGGGCTCGAGCGTCATGCCGCAGATCGGGCAGTTACCAGGAGCCGGTTGGCGTACCTGCGGGTGCATCGGGCAGGTATAAACGACGCCGGGTTTTCTTACGGGCGCCGGCTGGGGGCGGTCCGATACATGAACGTATTTCGTTGGCTCCGCCCGAAAGGCATCGCCGCACTTTGTACTGCAAAAATAGTAGGTTGTCCCTTTGAATTCGATGGAGCGCGCGGTGGCTGAACTGACGCGCATTCCGCAAACGGGATCGGTGACATCCTCCTTCGCCGCCTCTATGGCGCCTCCGGCGGGCGCTTCCGGGTGGGAGTGATGGGCAATATGTTCGTCTTGCATGGGAACTCCACTCAAGGGTCAGTGCGCGTGCCTCACAGGCGCCTCAACCGGGCTGCTGGCCGGGGGCGTAGCGTGTACTTCTCGCAGTCTAGCCATGCTTGCCCGAATTCGCGCTCTGCTATGGCGCCAGGCGACAACCCGTAGCGGCAAAATTTCCGCGCGTTGCGCAGCCTGCTGCGATCGGGCAACCCGGCATGCTTCGGAATTGTCCACCTCAATTGCCCCTTCAGCTTGACCCACATCAAGCCGGTGATGGCCGAACCCACTAGCCTGTAGTCGTATTGTAGGAATGTGTGACGCGCAGGCGTAGTGCGTTGGGGGAGTCTGCAAATCAAATGAACGATGTAAACGACCACTTATCCCGACGCCGCGCGCCTGTTGTGGGAAGACTCGCTCCTCACGCCGATGTGCAAGCGCAAGCGCGGAGAAATCTGATGAGCTCTGTGACGCATTCGAGTCTCCCCAATGGGGGAAACGGTGGACTGGGCTCCCCGGAGTTGCCGCGGTTCGCGCACATCATGCGCGCCTTCATCGAAGCAGGTTGGGCGCATTACGTGCAGCGGCTGCACCTCGGGCGGAACGTGTCGGGCATCGCTTCACAGGCGGGGCACACCAGCGATGATGATGCGAAGCGATTTCGGGAAACGCTCGAACGGCTTGGGCCTGCATTCGTCAAGTTTGGTCAGCTCCTGAGTCTGCGGCGCGACATGCTCCCGGAGATTTACATCGAGGAGTTACAGAAACTTCAGGACAACGTCGCACCATTTTCCGGTGCGCAAGCGCGTGCCATTGTCGAGTCCGGGCTGGGCAGGCCGGTTCACGAACTATTTCTCGAATTTGACGAGTCGCCTCTTGCGGCCGCGTCGATTGGTCAGGTTCACGCGGCCCGCCTCTTCGACGGCACCAGTGTCGTCGTCAAGGTGCAGCGCCCAGGTATCGAGCCGATTATTCAGGCTGATCTAAACGTCTTGCGCTTTCTGGCACGGCGGCTGGAACGATATGTGCCCGAGAGCCGGCGGTTCGGACCACTGGATCTCGTCGAGGAGTTCGCCCAGATCATCACGGAAGAACTGGACTATCGAACCGAAGGACGCAATGGCGACCATCTGAGAGAGGATTTACAGGACGATCCCGGTGTGTTTGTGCCCCGCATCTACTGGGACTTCACCAGTTCGCGTGTGCTGACGATGGAGCGAAGCCTGGGGCACAAGATGGCCGAGCAGACAGACGCTGACCCGGCGGATCGAAAACGGCTTGCCGCAAATCTGATGGCATCGTTCCTGAAGCAGGTGTTCGAGCACGGTTTCTTCCACGGCGATCCGCACCCCGGCAACGTGTTTGTCCGTGCCGATGGCCGATTGTGTTTCCATGATTTCGGCATCATGGGACGGCTATCTGCGCACGATCAGGAGTCGCTCGGACAACTCATCCTGGCCGTCGGTTCCGCAGACGTTCCGTGGATGGTAGATGCCTACTTCGACATGGGCGTTGCTGCCAGTGAGGTCAATCGGGAAGCCTTTACCCGCGATGTTTACGGTGCGCTTGGCGCGTACTATGAGGCGGCCGGAAAAGGGTATTCGTTCGGCGAAATCGTGCGCCAGTTCGCGCACCTCAGCCAGCGGCATCAGATTCGTTTGCCACGGCAGTTTTTGCTTGTTTCGAAGGCGTTCATGCTCGTCGAATCACAGGCCATCACACTCGATGCGAGCTTCAACGCGATAAAGGCGTTGCAGGATTACGCACCGCATCTGGTCAGTCGCCGGATTCTGCGGGGATTCACTCCGCTTTCGGAACTCAGTAGAGGATTCCGCGCACTGCATTCGATACATCACGCGATTGACCGCTTTCCCGACATATTGAACCGGGCGGTCGATGTCCTCGGCAGCGGGACAGCGACCGTGCATGTTCAACACGAGCAGTTGCAAGGCCTGGAGAAGCATATTGACCGCGCCAGCAACCGGCTGAGCCTGAGTCTGATCATTGCGAGCATCGTCGTCGGATCGTCGATTGTCATGGCCTTCCACGGTGGCCCCCACTATGCTGGCATTCCCATCCTGGGCCTCGTCGGTTTTGTCGTCGCCGCCGTCATGGGACTGGCCTGGGCAATCGCCATCTTGCGGTCCGGAAAATTCTAGCTTCAGTCAACGTGGAATCCGGGATCACAGTCACTGATCCAGTGCGCAATCTCCGGCCACGTGTCGCTGAGGGTGCGGGCACCCATGAACAGGCCGATGTGACCGCCCGGAACCAGCTTTTTCTCGATGCACCCCTTCGGCGTGCCGAGATATTTTTCCGCATCGAAGACCTGTTCCCTGGTCGTAATATCGTCGTCTTCTCCCGCGAGCAGGTAGACCGGACACGTAATGTCCCGGAGGTTCAGGCGGCGCCCCAGGCCGATAAAGGTACCCTTCGCGAGCCGGTTCTCCTTGAATAACTGTTCGATGGCCTGGAGGTACCAGCGTCCAGGCAGATCGATCGGATTCTCATACCAGCGTTCGAAGGTCTCCTCCTTTTTGAGATACAGCGGGTCGTCGATGTGCTCATAGAGGTCGATATGCTGCGTGATGTAATGCTCCTCCGCGTGCATGTTCTTCCATCCGTCGAGCATGAATTTGCCGCGCATGAGCCCGCCCCCGAGGGTGACGAGTTCCTCGTAGAACGAGACGGGGTACGTATGTGCCATCCGCTTGACCGGGCCGTCGCCCGCATCGGTATCGATCGGCGAGCCGGCGAGCACGAGGCTTGCGACCTTGTCGGGAAAACGTGCCGCGTACATCGCCGACATCCACCCGCCCTGGCACAGGCCGACCAGGTTGACCCGCCCGCCGAGATCGTCGACGCAGACATTGATTTCGGCGAGATACTGGTCGATTTCGAGGTCCTTCATGTCTTCGGTTGCCGATTTCCAGTCGGTGAGGAAGACGCGATGAAGACCGTTCGCGAGCAGTGTCTCGATGAGGCTTTGGCCCGCGTGGTAGTCAGCGATCATCGCCGTATGTCCC
The DNA here is from genome assembly GCF_002278075.1 of Paraburkholderia aromaticivorans. Taxonomy (NCBI): domain Bacteria; kingdom Pseudomonadati; phylum Pseudomonadota; class Betaproteobacteria; order Burkholderiales; family Burkholderiaceae; genus Paraburkholderia; species Paraburkholderia aromaticivorans. The sequence continues at coordinate 86,908 of NZ_CP022992.1, forward strand.
GCATAGGGGGCATCGACGATGGTCGGAACTCCGCTGGCGGCCTGCGCGGAATCGGAGTAGTCGCGAAACACCATCGTCCGAAGGTCGAGCAAGACGCGATTGGCCGTGGCGAGCCTGGGTTTAAGTTCATAGGTCAGTTTCTCTTCCTCGGCGAGGAACGCGAGGTTCTTCGCATAGAGCTCGACGCCCTGTTCAACCAGCTGCGCAGCCGCCGTCATGGGCCAGAACAGCGGGACGCTGATGCCGGCTGAGCTTATGGGGGGTGTTCGAGCGTTTTGGCATTGCTGAGTCTTCCTCGGAACATGCGCCGGCTTACCGGCCGTAGGCGCAGCTACTGTGGTCGATCCAAAATCCTTCTTCGCCGTACTGATTCGCAAGCAGGCACGCCCCGGATCGAGGGAGCGAATATTTCGTGCCAGCTACCAGCCCATGCAGCCGGTTTGACGCATCTACGATGACGCACTGGATCGCGTCAGTCGACGCAAGGCACCCGGAGTCTTCGATGTGCTCGCAGCTGGACGGCTTAGCGTGCGCTCGAGCCGGCCGGCTTTCCTTTGTCGCCGACCTTCCCGGCGTATCGATCGGGCGCCGCCCGGAATTTGTCGTGGCACGAACCGGAGCAGAAATAGTATTTCTGGCCCTGCCAAACCTCGTTCGCTGCGGCTTTGCCGATTTCAAGCGGCATGCCGCAAACCGGATCGGTGACTTGCATATCGGTACCCTCCTGTTCGATAAAAACCATGGCCTCCGCGGCGACCATTTGAGTTACGGCGCGGTGACTACTCCACCTGTTTTCTACCTTTCACGCGTGGCGCGTCGGACAGTGCGCTTTTCGCGAACGGCGCGTTACCCGGTTTGCCCTGACTGCCGAATCTTGCCTGTGCGAGAAGGCGAGGAACGCGCACGCTTGCGAGAAGGCCAACGAGAACAACCATGGCTGTCAGCGTGAAGGACGCGTTGGGTATGAAGGCAACGCTGAACAGAACTCCTCCGCTCACTGAGCCTACCGACTGGCCAAGACTTGCAGCGGCAGTCTGCCAGCCCAGCGCGGCACCTTGCCGTTCGCCGGCGCGGAGCGAGATCCAGTAAGTGGCGATGGGGGAAATGATCCCGGCGCTGCCCGCAACAAGCGCGACGGCAATTGCCATCGCAAGGCCGCTAGCGGCAAACGGCACGACCGCCAAACTCGCTGCGAGCATGGCAAGCGCTGGCGTGAGCAACCAGCGGGTGGCCTCCGGCTTGACGAGCGGGGAAAATACAAGCGATTGGACAGTCAGCATAACGAGACTGCACTCGGTAAACATGAGCCCTATCTCGGCGGTATTCATGCCGAGAACTTGCGTGCCGCGCAATGAGAGGCCGACTTCGAACGTCCCGACTGCAGCGGCTGTCACGAACGAGATGACGAGGAGCCGCAGTAACGTGGCGTGGCCGTCCGGGGAGCCGCCCGATACGTGCGGATCGCCCGCGCGCCCGTTTGCGCTCGGCACAAACGCCCAGACCGCCAGCGCGACAGCGAACGCGAGGCCAGAAGTCACAAGGAATGGGGGCCAGTAAGTGCCGGTTTCGCCTGCGCGCGGCAAGAAATTGCGCGCGACGTGCATCGTCAAGCTGCCCAGCATCGGACCGACCAGGAACCCCGTCGCGCCGGCGATGTTGAGCAGCGCGAAGCGGTGAGCGCGCCATTCCTTCGACGGAGCGTGATCGCCAACAAGCGCGTAGACCGCCGGTGCGATCGACGACGCAAACAGGCCGCCGAGCGCGCGTTCAAGGTAGAGCAACGGAAGACTGCTGACGAGGGCAAAGAGCGCGAGCGTGGCGGCGAATCCTACAAGCCCCAGCAAGATCGCAGGACGGCGCCCACGACGGTCCGCAAACCGGCCCCACAGCGGGGCAAACAGAAAAAGAGCCAGCGCGTAAGTTCCGGTCAGCAAGCCGGTGTGCCTGGACAACGCGGCGGGATCTGCCGTTGGGACGATCCGTTCAAGCATGCGGGGCAAAATCGGCAGCAGAAATCCGTACCCGACGGCGATAGCGAACATGGCCAGCAACAACGGGCAAAACATTCGCCACGGCAGCGTCCGTGCAACAGGATGTGCGCTCATACCGCCGCCCCAGCCCGACGTCCGGTCGGGGTGCCCAGGATTTCGCTTCGGTCCGCAATTGCCGTGAATCGCGTGTAATCGAGCGCCAGAGCGATAACGACCATCGGGGCCGAATGTCCGGACATCGCAGGCGCCACGATCTGCGTGCTCAACCGGAAAGGAGACAATGCGCCGTCCGCTCGCAGACGCGCGATCATCCTGTGCACCCTCCTGCAGACTGCATCGACCGCGCTCACAATGCGCCCTCTCTCATCGCCGCGCCAGTTGAATGGCCGCCGGCGCTTCACCATGCTCTGCCGAACGCGTGCCACGGCGCCCGGTCCACAACCGCCACGTCAGGACTTATTGCGGCCGATATTGAAATTGGCCCGACATCGTGTCGTGCCGGCCAGACCGGTTCACCTCCACCTTGACACGATAAGGGCCGGACCCGCTCAAATTGAAGTACGCCCCGTAGCTGATGGTGTCACCAATACGCATCGGCTCCAGTCGCCTGCGCGTCTCTCCGAGACCGAACTCCTCCACCGACGCCATCACTCGCGCATCCGGGATGCGTTTCTGCGTCGCGTGGTCAAACAGCGCAACGATCAGGTGGTAGCTGTACCGGTTGTCTGGGACGCCTCCGTGCATCGAAGCCTCGGGGTGGGACGCGGGGTGAGCGCCGACCAGTGCGGACGGCATCAGGCCGTAATACATGTCGATGTCACCGATAAGCAGGTGCTGGCTGGCGTCGCCCTGAGCGCCGGCTGCCGTGGCTAGCAGCAAGCCGATCGTCAATATGAGCGCTTTCATCAGTTCGCTCCTTTTGCTGAAACGTGGCTCTCTCCGCGCCTTCCGCTCCGGTTCAGCCGCTTGCCGCGACAGTCGCCGCCGCCACGTCGCGAAGTTCGCTCCCGGCATGGACTACATCGGCAAGCCGCGCTGCAATCGCTTGCAAGGCTTCGCCGGACATCGTTTCCCTGGCGAGCAGATCGTGCGCGGCCTCGCCGAGCAGCGTACGGTTTGCAGTCAGAATCGAAGAGGCTCGCTTGAACGCGACTTCAATCAACTCGCGCACCGCGGTATCGATGGCAGTAGCAGTCTCCTCGCCATACTGCCGCGGGCGCCAGTCGGTGCCGGCCGGCATGCCCAGCGCAGAGACGCTTTCCGGTTCATAGGCGACCTGGCCGAGCTTCGGGTCCATGCCAAAGCGCACAACCATGCTGCGGGCAATGTCGCTGGCCTTGGCGAGATCATCGGCCGCGCCTGTGGACACTTCTTCGAAGACGAGGCTTTCGGCCGCGCGCCCGCCAAGCAGCACTGCCATCCGGTTCATCAGTTCGCCGCGGTCCATCAGGAAGCGGTCCTCGATGGGTCGTTGAATCGTGTAGCCAAGGGCGGCAATACCGCGGGGAATGATTGATATTTTCTGCACAGGGTCGACACCGGGCAGTGCCATCGCCACCAGCGCGTGCCCCATCTCATGGTGAGCCACGACCTCCCGCTCATGCGGATTGAGCAGGCGATTGCGCTTCTCGAGCCCGGCCACGATCCGCTCAATGGCCTGCGTGAAGTCGTCCAGCGTGACGTCGTCTGCGTTGCGGCGCGTCGCAAGCAACGCTGCCTCGTTGACGAGGTTCGCCAGATCGGCGCCGGAAAAGCCCGGAGTAAGCGCGGCGATGTCCGCGACCGGGACGCCCGAGGCCAGCCTGATTTTCTTCAGGTGGACGGCGAGGATTTCACAGCGCCCCTTCTTGTCCGGCCGGTCGACCAGGACCTGCCGATCGAAGCGTCCCGCCCGCAGCAACGCGGGGTCGAGAATCTCCGGTCGGTTGGTCGCGGCGAGCAGCACCACGCCTATCGACGTATCAAATCCGTCCAGCTCGCTCAGCAACTGGTTAAGGGTTTGTTCCTTTTCATCATGACCGCCACCACCGGGCAGAGCGCTGCCACGCGCGCGGCCGAGTGAGTCGAGTTCGTCGATGAATACGATGGCCGGTGCATGCTGGCGCGCCTGCTCGAAAAGATCGCGCACGCGCGCGGCGCCGACACCAACGAACATCTCGACAAACTCCGAGCCCGAGATCGAAAAAAATGCCACGCCCGCCTCACCGGCGACGGCCCGGGCCAACAGCGTCTTGCCGGTGCCGGGCGGCCCGACCAGCAGTACACCCTTCGGCACGTGTGCGCCGAGTCTGCCGTAACTGCGCGGATCCTTCAGGAAGGACACCACCTCCTTCAGTTCATCCTTGGCTTCATCGACGCCCGCGACGTCGGCAAACGTGACCTTGGTGTCCTTCTCGACGTAGATCTTCGCCTTGCTCTTGCCGATCGCCATCATGCCGCCCGCTCCGCCTCCCATGGCCATTGGACGGATCAGGAACATCCAGACAAGGGCAAACCCGATAGCTGGCATCAGCCAGCCCAGGATCGTCGGAAGCAAGCCGGGCGAGGGTTCACCGGAAAACACGAGATTGGCCTTGGCGAGATCCTGCGCAAGCCCCGGTTCGACCCGAAGCGTCGAAAAATGCTGCGGCTTGCCGGCCTCGACGTCCTTGGCCGTCACGTCCTTGTAGGTGCCAGTAATCTGAGTTGGCCCGATGACGAGGTCCGTTACCTTGCCTTGGCTCACCAGCTGCTGAAATTCGCTGTACGGGATCGTCCTGATGTGATCGGGTTTGGCGAAAAAGCTCTGGATCATCATCACCGCCAGAAACGCGGCGACGATATACAGGACGTTGATCTGATGCTCGCGTTTTATTTCCATAACACGCCTCGATCAGCCTGGTCCGGCCGGGCCGTGCGTCGACCCGCCGTGGCGAGCGCCGAGTCTCGGAATGAAAGCCGGCACGTCGTCCATGTATCGGCGATACGCCGGCCCGAATTCGGTCATCGACTCCCGTTCCTCGGCACGTGCCAGCCGCACGTACATGAAGACGAGAACGGGGAACATCACCAGGGTCAGCAAGGTCGGCCATTGCAGCAGAAAGCCGAACATGATCAGCACGAAGCCGTCATATTGCGGATGACGCACGTACGCATAGACGCCTGTCGTCGCGAGCGTGCGGCGACGCTGTGCGGCGTAAAGGACCTGCCAGCCCGCCGAAATAAGCCAGAAACCGCCGCCGATGAAAGCGAAGCTCAGCAGATGGAATGGGCCGAAGTGCGGGTTCGTTTTCCAGCCGAACATCATCTCCAGCAGGTGCCCGGCGTCGTGCGAAAACCAGTTCACCTGCGGGTAGTGACTCTGCAGCCAGCCCGAGAGCAGATAGATTGTCAGCGGAAACCCGTACATTTCCGTGAACAGCGCGATGAGGAAGGCGCTGAAGGCGCTGAACGAGCGCCAGTCCCGCTTCGTCTTCGGCTTGAAGAAGGTGAATGCAAAGAGGATGAAGATGGCCGAGTTGACGACGGCCAGCAACCACAAACCGTAAGCGGGGGGATTCTCATGCATGACAGGCTCCTGGCGAATGCCGGCGATCAGTGCTGGTGAGGGGGCGACTTCTCGCGGCGATCCGGAATTCCGTCGCTACCGTGTTCGCTGTCGTCATGTCCGCCGTGACCGTGGTGCATGAAGAGGTGCATCAGCGGGCACGCGAGGATAAAAAGGAAGGGCCACCAGCCGTACAGGTGCGCCCGGTGCTCCGTCACCAGATAAAATCCGCCGATGGCCAGAAACCCAATCAGTACAAGGTTGGCCCGCGAGACGAAGAAGCCGCCGGGTTTGCGATCGTGATTCCCGTGTTCCATCTCGACCTCCGCAGTCGCAGGGCACCGAATGTAGTGAACACAGACTATGCTCCGGCGAAAAAGCGCTCTTGATTCAGATCAATCGTTATGGTGCGCTGGACTTCCTCCAGCGGAAAGAGCGACCGCGATGCCCGGCCACAAAGCTCACTGCGCTGACCTGCGCATTCGGCATAGACAGTGCGTACTCAGTGCGTCGACTGGCGTCGCTTTGTGTTGAGGCAAGAACAAACAAGCGCTGCGACCCATACTGCCGTCAGCGCCAACAGGACGAACCTGAAATGTGAGCCGATCGCCAGATTCGAGACAGACATCAGCCCGGTTGTCAGGCCGCCGGCCAGCGCAGCCACCAGCACAGCGTAAGGCTTACGCTGTGCGAATGCGCCAAGCGCCAGATGCACGAGCAGCACCCCGGTGCCACCGACGTAGCCGCCCAGAACAGTGAAGACCCATCCGAGCCAGCGCGCGAACCTGGGCGCTGCAGCCTGTAGTCGTTCACTGGAAACAGCCATGTAGTGCAGGTCTTCCGGCAGCAGGGGTGGTCGGACGAATATGAAATAGAAGCCGATCACAATCATCGCCCCGCCGACGGCAGCGAGAAGCCAGGCGTGAAGAGGCCAAGATGCTCTGGCGCGTTTCCGGGGTGCGGCAACTGACATCGGCCTGCCTCCTGACTGGCTGCCATGTGGTCAACCAGGGTCCCCCGCGAGCCGGGCAGCTTTGATCACAGTATTGCAGGGGTGTCCGGCAATTCGTTTGCGGTGTTCCGATGCGCGGGAAAGTGGCGCTTGAGGAGCTGAGCGGTCGCCTGGATCCCGCTGATCGCGCCGTCGCGGTATGCGCCCTGCCGAAAAGCCTCTTCCATCGTGTGGCAGATCGCCTGCCATTCCTGCGCACCGACCTTCGCGTGCACGCCCCGATCGGCCACGATCTCGACATCGCGATCTGCAAGCAATACGTAAATCATCACGCCGTTGTTGTGCTCGGTATCCCAGACCCGCAATTGCGAGAACACTTCGATAGCACGTTCCCGCGCCGACTGCCCATTGAAGAGCACCGCGCTGTGAAGCGCGCCTTCGATTGCGAAACGGACTTCCCCGACATGTTCCGCATCACAAGCCTTGATTGCCTTCTCGATCGCGATCAGGGTGTCGCGCGGAAACGCCGCGCGGACCTGCCCATGGGTGGTAAGAAGGTGCCTTACGATTCGCCTGATATCCATCTCACCACCTGCCTGACGCGCCACCGCCACCAAAGCCACCACCGCCACCGCCGAACCCGCCACCCCGCCCGCCGCGTCCAAATCCGCCGCCACGACGCCCGAGACCGTAGGTTCCAACGTAGCCCCCCATCCCTCCGCTGGTCAGTGTGAACAGGAAGGCGATCACACCTGCCACAACCGTTGCGGCGAGACCTGCCGCCAGCAACCAGGCAATTACAGCCACGACGCCGCCGGCCACGGCGGCTCCGGGCAATCTGCCGAACATGGCGCGCAGGGTACTGCCAAACACGACCGCCAGCATGAAAATGACGGGCGCAAACCGCCAGACGTTGGGGGGACCTTCCCCTTTGCGAGACTGCGGGGGCGGCAACGACTCACCGTCGGCCACCCGGATCATCTGATCGATTCCTGCCGTAATGCCACCGGAGAAGTCGCCTTCCCGGAATCGCGGCACGATGATCTCGTTGATGATCCGGTTGCTGATCGCATCGTTGAGCGCGCCCTCCAGGCCGTAACCGACCTCGATGCGCAGCGTGCGGTCATTTTTTGCGACGATGAGCAACGCCCCATCATCCACTTTCTTGCGCCCGAGCTTCCATTGTTCAACCACGCGCAGCGAGTATTGCTCGATTGTCTCCGGCTCGGTGGTGGGAACGATCAGAACCGCGATCTGCGTGCCCTTTCTGCTCTCGAACGCCTGTAGCGTCTGTTCGAGCCTGCTCACCTGATCGCTGGTGAGCGTGCCCGTTTGGTCCGTGACGCGGGCCGTCAGAGGCGGCACGGCGACGTCGGCCATCGCAACCCACGAGCCGCACAGAGCGACCCCGATGACCAGCGCCAGAAGAACTTTAAGCGGATTCAATTGGTCGCTCCCGCTGCCGGCAGGGCTTTCCCCGGCGTCGCACCGAAATCGACGCGCGGGGGTTTGGCGATTTCCGCCTCGTTGGTCACTGAAAAATTGGGTTTATCCTTGTAGCCGAAGGCCATCGCCGTCAGGTTGGACGGAAACGAGCGGATGGTGACGTTGTAGTCCTGAACCGCCTTGATATACCGGTTGCGGGCAACGGTGATCCGGTTTTCGGTCCCCTCTAGCTGTGCCTGCAGGTCACGAAAGTTGGCATCGGACTTCAGTTGCGGATAGTTCTCCGAGACAACCAGCAGTCTCGAAAGTGAAGCGGTCAGTTGCCCTTGGGCTGCCTGGAATTTCGCGAATTCTTCAGGATTATTGAGCACCTCGGACGTTGCCTGAATCGAGCCGACGCGAGCCCGCGCTTCGGTCACCTGGATGAACACATCCCGCTCCTGAGCGGCGTAGCCTTTAACGGTGTTGACCAGGTTCGGTACCAGGTCTGCACGACGCTGATACTGATTAACGACTTCAGACCAGCTCGCCTTGATCTGTTCATCCTGAGTTTGCAGGGTGTTGTAGCCGCACCCCGCGAGGCTTAGCGCCAGGAGCGCTGCCAGGACCACCCATAACTTGCGCATTCTGTATCTCCAGTGTTCTGTCGGCAATCCGAGGGTTGGCCAGCAGCCAATCAGTCTCAACATCCAACAAGCTCCAAGCCCATGACGCACGGCGCGCCGTCGGGTAAGGACGCATTATTCGATGCTCGCACCACCTATCGTGCGGGCGCCGCAACCTGCGCAATTTGACCTGGCTCAATGAAATCTCCGTTCCGCCTCACACGGGGCCGACCGGATTCCCGGAATGACTTAACGCAACGGATCGGACCGCGGTTCGCTCCGGGCGATGAATACGCATTGGGTCATCAGGAAGGAAGTACGGTCGGCCGCTTGATCCAGATCAAGCGGCCGACCCGATGTGTGACTAGGCTTGTAGGGTGTATGCGGCCGTTTGCGCAGGACCCGATAGGTCTCGCCATCCCAGTGGGGAGGAAGTCATGGGCATGAAGCCGTATTGGAAAACCGGTGTCGTTCTCGCATTGACCCTGGCGGTTGGCTACACGGTTTGCGCGGTCCTCTATGCTGCATGGCCCAGCCTAGGCATCGATTTTCTGAACGCAATGTTTCATGGCCTTGATTTTCACAAGATCGACACTGGTGAGCCATTTACGCTTCGGATGTTTGTGTATCCGTTCGTAGTCTTTGTCGTGTGGGGCTTCGCGGTCGGGACATTGTTTGCGTGGATTTCTAACCTCCTCTACTCGGAGCAGTGAAGAAGCGCCGCATGGGAGCCGCCCGCGTCAGGCCAGATGCCCGCCCCGTGGCATGGCTTTCTGCCCGCTTATCGGGTCGCCGATGCATGTCAATGAATCCATGGACCCGTTCATGGAGACGAGTTGTGGCCTAAGTGGAGAAGCATGATGCAATGGTTATCGAGCAACTGGATCTGGCTGCTACTCGCAGTTGGCGTTTTCCTGATGATGCGGCGCGGCGGGATGGCTTGCGGCATGGGAGGACATCGTCACACGTCGCGCGAACAACCCGCGACTGACGACCGCTCGCCGCACGATCCGGTCAGTGGTCAGTCCGTAGATGGAGCGCATGCGCTGACCTCCATATTTGATGGACAAACGTACTACTTCGAGTCGGAGCAGTCACGTGCCGAGTTCAACAAGGATCCTCAGCGGTTTGCGCGTGGCGGCACTCACCGGCATCACGGTGGCTGTTAAGCCACGGATCGCGATCGCCCGCTGCGAGCGTGGCGTGCCCCCCCGCTACCGACTGATGGGCAGGTGTCCGCATGAGCAAGAAGCAAGCACGCAAATCGCACGCACCCGAACCGGCAGGTCTGACCGACTCTGACGAAGGCAGTCCGCCGCCCGCAACGACGTTGATTTCGCACGACGAGTATGAGACAGAGCTGCGCCGCCTGCAGGTCGAACTGGTGAAACTGCAGCGTCACTTCATCGGCTGCCACGACAAAATCCTGGTGCTGCTTGAGGGACGTGACGCGGCGGGAAAGGATGGTGCCATCAAGCGAATCGTCGAACACCTGAGCCCGCGTGAGACCCGTGTCGTCGCGCTCGGCCGCCCCTCCGACCGCGACCTCGGTGCGTGGTACTTCCAGCGCTATGTCCCGCACCTGCCGGTTGCCGAGGAACTCGTTCTTTTCAATCGCAGCTGGTACAACCGGGCCGGCGTCGAGCCGGTCATGGGTTTCTGCACGCCGGAACAGCACGAAGAATTCATGCAGGCGGTGCCAAGGTTCGAAGCCTTGCTGGTCGACTCCGGCATCAGGTTGCTGAAGTATTACCTCGACATCTCCAGGCACGAACAGTCGAAGCGCCTGAAAGCGCGCAAACGCGACCCGCTCAAGCAGTGGAAGGTCAGCCCGATCGACGAGGTCGCGATCAAGCACTGGAAGGACTACTCGAAGGCTCGCGACACCATGTTGCTGCGGACCCACACCGCCGTGGCACCGTGGCGCATCGTGCACGCGGACGACAAGAAGCTGGCGCGGTTGAATCTGATTCGGGACATGCTGTCCCGGCTCGACTACTGCGACAAGGACGAGAAGCTGGCACTGCCCGATCCTGCCGTCATCTTCGAGTTCGAACCAGCGCGCCTCGGCGAAGGACTGCTGGCGAAATAACGCCAACACTCGGCAGGTAGCGCAGGCGAGACGAGGAGGGAACGTCATGAGCACGGCAGGCACCGGCCAACACGCATCGACTAGCGCGACCGCGCGGCGTGCCCTGACGACTGCGCTGGCTCAGTGGCGGCGTCTCCGCAGTGCTCAATGATTGCCAGCACAGCGAGATACCCGACACTAGCTGCGCACGCCATAGCAACTCCCTCAACTCGCCAACTATGTTGACGTGCGCCCTCGAACATTGCAGTCGAGGTGACGGACCCGTCCCACGGATTCAGTTGCCCGATGTTCCTTGCTCGACAGATAACTCCGTGGGTTCCCGCTGCAGCTTGGCCCGTCGCCGCGCCCGGTCGTTGATCACCTGATGGCGCCGGTGGTCGGTCATCTTCTTCCATGCCCGAATCTCGTCGAGGGTCCGGAAGCAGCCGATGCACAGTTTGGTCTTGCCATCGAAAGTACACACATCGATGCACGGTGACTTGACCAATGGTTGAAGGCACGCGCCCGCGCCTCTCGTGAACCGCATCTGCTACCGCGCTTTTTTGCAAAGACGTGGGGCCGACAATGCTCAGCGTCATAAGTCAGCTTTATGCACGCACGTCAGGCGATCAGTGTCAGGCGGACTGCTGTTGATGGGGTATCACGGGCATACCGGCCATACTTGGCAAGACCCGGTCCGCATAGCGCGCAATCGGAAAATCGAACGTGCCGCGCAGGTTGATGCCCTCCAGATGCGTCGGCGCAATGCGCCGCAGGGCCACCGCCTGAAGGGCGTCTCCACTCATTGCCTCGATCTGGTCAACGGCGCGCTGCATATGCATCGTGTTCCAGGCCATCACGGCATTGGTGAGCAGCGCCAGCGATGACGACACCGCCGCGAGCGAATCGTGATGCTTCGTCAACTCCGATGGGATCTTGCCGATGTGGATCGCCCGCTGCACGGTGTGCACGGCTTCGCCGCGATTGAGCACGTGTTGCAGTTCGCTGCGAAAGGCGGGGTTGGTGAAATAGTCGATCAGGAAAATCGTGCGGAACAGGCGGCCGACATGAACGCCGCCGTCGTACACGGGCTGTCCGCGCGCCGCTGCGCCGAATCGGGTCAACGCCTCGACCGCCGTGCAGCAACCGCTTTGAATCGACGCGGCCACGCGCACGAACTCGTCCCAGATGCTTTCGATCAGGTCCAGGCGCACATCGCAGTCGGTCACGGCCACCAGTTCCGCCGGCACGGCGTGGTGCTGCGGCACATGCAAACGCCGGTCACGCAGGTGAGCGAGTCGCGGGCACAGGTCGAAACCCAGCGCCCGCGCGAGCCCCATCGCGAAATCGGTAAACCCATGGGTATCGACTGCGAGCTGGGCCACGTCGCTCGTGCCGCTTTGCCGAACCACGCCTTCGATCGCGGCGCCGGCCTGCCGCTCGTTGAGCACGATCGGTTGATCGTAGAAGATCCCCCAGCGGTCCAGTACGTGCGTGTACATGCCGATCGAGGCCGTGCGCCGGCGCGGGTCAGCACGCGCCTGCCAGACCGTGCGGGTTGTCTCCAGTGACATCATGTCGGACGACGCCAGATCGGCACGGCCCCAGTGCGCGGCGATCGGGTGGCGAAGCATGAATTCCAGCACCGCGTCGGCGGCCTGCCGTAGTTTTCGTTCGTCGGCGATCCGGTTCATCATCTGCCGGATTGCGGCGGGCGACAATTCCGGCACCATCCGCGAGATGTCCGCCGCGGACAACGATGTACCGTGTGCGAGCACCGCCGCGTACACGAGCAGCAGCTCGCTGCGTGAGCGTGGTTCACGTCCGAGCAGCAACCAGCTGAAGCGCGTCGCGCTGTCGATTTCGAGAATGATTTCGGGTAGTTGGCCTCCAGGGTGGGAGGCGAAGACTGCGCGGCGCAACTGCTCCAGCGCTGCATCCTTGTTTTGTGCCAATAAAGGAGCCAGATGCACTGCGGTGTCGATCCGCACATCGCCGCGTAGCGTCGCGTCCTTCAGCACAGCGAGGCCCTGATCGAGATGCTTGAGCAACGGCTCGAGGAATTCCTTCGGGTCCTGCGGCAGCTTCAGATGACCGTAGTAATGGTTGCGCTTCGCGCTCCATTCATCGGGCGGGATCAGCATCCGGGCCTGGCTGCGGAATGCGAAGCTGTGCTCGACATAGACGGAGCCGTTGCGCAACGCGATGCGCAGGGCAAACAGTGTCGCCCATTCGAATGCCAACAGTGCCTTGTAGCGATCATAGCCGTCGATCGCTTCCCTCCATGCGCGCCCGAGCCGGATCGTGACGCGATCCGGTAGTGTGTACGCCTTGCGCGCATACAGGCCACACAGCACCTCCAACGCATCGATCACCGGGTGAGCGGTCTGCGCTTCGAACGGCAGACGGACCAGTCTGGCGAGCATCGCGCGTGCCTGTCCCCGCTTCGCCATCAGATGTGCCCGGACCAGACTCCGCCGACTCGGCGGGTGCTGGTCGAGCGCCCGGTCGGCCAGTTCGCAGAGTTTGTCGCTGAGTTGCTCGCGAGACAGGGTCGGGTCGACCGCAGCCGTTTTCACGGCCGTCGCGAAATCGCGGATACGTGCTTTCAAATCCGGACGCACGGCGTCGATCGCGCGAGCCGCGTCGTTGACGGTTTTCTGAATCCAGTGGCGCAGCATGCCCAACAACTGGTCCGTTGCTGCACACAACGCATAACGCGTGAAGCATGCGGCTTCGAGCCGGCGCGACTGCATTTGAATCCGTTTGCTGACCGACGGCGGGCGATTCGCGCACCGTCTCGCGTAGTGGCGCACCATTGCGTCGTTGCAGTCCGCCGGCCAGCGCGTATGAACGCCGATCGCGTACAGGCGGTCGACCTTGGTGAAGATCTCGCCCATCTGGTGCGTTGAATTGCGCAGTGGGACGGCCCACAACCATTCCTGCAGACTGCCGTGCTCTCCATCCGTTCGCGATAGGAGGTGTCCCCAGTGGTCCAGCGTCGACGTGGTGAAGGCCCGTTCCAGCGTACCGGTCAGGGCGATCTCGATGCCCTGTACGGCCTGTACGATCAACCGCTTCAGCAGGCGATCATGGGCAATCAGGATGCGATGCTCGTACAGCCAGCGCTTGAGTTCATGTAGCAGTTCGCCGCGCTCGGGACGGCCAGCCAGGCGTTCCTTCAGCCAGCGAACCACATACCGCCGCTGATGTTCAGCCATCGGGCTAAAGCCGAGCGACTGATAGGCAATAACCTGGTGGTCGACGAGCGTGCGGGCCCGTGTTTCGTACAACGTCCGCAACGTGCCCATATCCGGCGGGTCGAGGGCCAGTTGTGTACCCAGGTGGTCCCACAGCGCCTTGGGGATCTGCTTGTAGGCGTCGAGGGTGCGGCCACTCATCCGGAGAAAACCGATATGGAGCGCGACCGCGAGCCTGTAGAGGTTGCCGCGGCGCGCATCGATCAGTGCGCGTTCCCTGGCGGAAAACGTGAAGAACGTGACAAGCTCGAACTCGGTCAGTTCGCGAGGAATCTGCCGGATGCCAAGATAGGTGACTTGCCAGTGTTCCATCGCGCTCGCCTCACAGCGTATGACGGACCGACGAGCGTAGCGGCAAAAAACTGGCAAGGCAACCGACTCTTGTCGTCATTTCCGCCCATGGACGCGAGCATGGGGTTTGAGGTGCAGCAGAACGGAAAACCGGGTTAAGCACTTGTTATAAATCGCTGTCTGCCGGATCACGTAGCCAAGATGAGTGCACGTCAAATGGCTAGACCGAAACCGGATAGCCAATAACGGCGATCCCCGATGTTAATTAGCCGGCGCCTATTTGGCTATGTATCTTGGCTGTCGGGTTCAGTAGGAAAGCACCGTCGCAAACCGGCCACAAGAGACAGTCATAGCCTTGCCGCGATCGACCGAAGAACAGCCGGCATCGGTCGTTCGCCGGCAAAGTTCGAATCCTGGTTCTGCTGGCTGCATCTAGCGACGACCTTGCGGTCATGCCTTCAACAGCTTTTCGAAGTCGCGCGCATCCTTTTCGATGGCCTTGATCGCCTTTCGCTCCATCGCCTTATACCGTCGCAGGACTTCAATGCCCAACGTCGTCAGTTTGGTGCCACCACCGGCCGGACCGCCCTTGGTTCGTTCGACCAGCGGCGCCACAAAGTAATCGTTCATGCTGTCGATCATCGCCCACGCCTGCCTGTAACCCATCCCCATCTGTTTTGCGGCCTGGCTGATCGAACCTGTGTTCGCAATACCATCGAGCAAGGCCGCCTTCCCGGGACCAATGGCGACGCCTGCGGCGATGTTCAAGCGCAGCGTTGGGACTACGTCGATCTCGCTCATCGCTATCCTTCCAATCCCATGATGGGTCAATGATATGGCTTGCGGGCGCCGCAGTCGATGCGATATGCTATTTTTAGCATATCGGGTGCCGCAACGTTGCTGCGTTGCGGTTGCGGGTTTACAAGGGCAATTAATGCTGACACACGGACCCTCGCCGGCCGGCCCGATTGCGGCCTTAGACCGACGCCTGAAGTCCGGGGGCAGCGCAACCATGACCGCCATCGCATCTGGAGATGGTCGGATGGACGCATTCGACCAGTCACCCCAGTCCACTGCCTGAGCCACATCGAATCTAGAGGAGAAACCGAATGAGGACGTTGAAGCTGCACAAATGGGTCGGCATGTTGGTGACCTGTACCGGCCTCTTTGCGACAGCACCAACGCACGCGGCCGACGCTTTTCGTGTTGCCTATGCCGGCTCAATGGGCGTGGTGATGGACCGCTTCATCGGCCCGGCATTCGCGAAGCAGAACGGCGTCGAATACCAAGGTATTGGTCAAGGCGCTTACGGGCTCGCGCGGCAGTTGCAGGGGAAACTGTTGCAGGCCGACGTGTTCATTTCCATCACACCGGGGCCGATCGACATCCTCAAACAGGCCAATATGATCGGGCCGGCCGTGCCGGTGGCCAGCACCGAGATGGTGATCACCTACAGTCCCCAAAGCAAATTCGCCCCTCAGCTCGCAGCCGCAGCGGAGGGCAAAAAGCCGTGGTACGAGGTATTGCGCACGCCGGGCCTGCACTTCGGCCGCACGGACCCTGCTACCGATCCGCAAGGCCAGAACATCATTTTCACGATGCTGCTGGCCGAGAGTTTCTACAAGCAGCCGGGGCTGGCTGAGCAGATCCTTGGTGACTACCAGAATCCGCAGCAGATTTTCGCCGAACCTTCGCTGCTCTCTCGCCTGGAAGCCGGGCAGATCGATGCCTCGTCGGGTTATCTGAGCGCCGCGCGCTCCCACAAGTTGCCGTTCATCACATTGCCGGATGAAATCAATCTGAGTAACCCCGACATGGACGCGAAGTGGTACAAGACGGTGCGGTTCAGCATCAAGCTGCCCAGCGGCAAGACGTCGACGCTGAACACCCAGCCACTGGTGTTCTATGCCACGGTGCTCAAAGATAGCAAGCAGCTCGCGCTGGCGGAAAAGTTCGTGCAGTTCCTGGCAAGCCCCGAAGGCCAGAAGATGCTGCAGGACAACGGCTATAGCCCGCCGAAGGGCGGCCCGATTCAGTGACGGTCGGACATGCGGAGATCTGCATTCGCAGAGCCGTTCTACTATCAACGTGAGGTTTAACGCAGCATGAACGCGCTGGCCGGTCCCGAAGCGGCAGATGGCCTGCCGCGTGCACGCGCGCCGGCGCTGATCGGCGCACTCACGTTGCTGCTGATCGCCGGGCCGTTCATCGGTCTGGCGTTTGTCACGCACTGGAGCAGTTTTCATTTCGCCCCGGGCGATACTGGCGCGATCGCTGTGTCGCTTGGATACAGCCTGATCTCGCTTCTGCTGATCATTGCACTGGGCACGCCCCTGGCGTGGTGGCTGGCACGACAATCGTTTCGTGGCAAATGGATGCTGGAAGCCATCATCCTGCTGGCCTTGCTGACGCCGCCGCTGGCGATGGGCATTTTGCTGACGGCGCTGTTCGGCCCCTATGGTCCGGTGGGCAGTCTGGTGGCACGCACCGGCGTCGAGCTGACCAACACCGCCGGGGCTTTCGTGCTGGCGCAGTTCTACGGAGCGTTGCCCTACTACGTGGTCGCGGCTCGCGCCGCGTTCGAGGGCGTCCCGCGCGAACTGGAACATATCGCGCTCACGCTCGGCAAATCGCCGTGGCAAACCTTCTGGCAGGTGAGCATGCCGCTGGCGCGTCTGGGCCTCGCTGCCGGTATCGCGCTGGCGTGGGTACGGGCACTGGGTGAGTTCGGTATCGTGCTGATCCTGGCCTATTACCCTCAGGGCATTCCGGTCAAGCTTTGGGTCAACCTGCAGGACATTGGCCTGACTGCGGTGTACCCGTTGCTGTGGGTGTTCTTTCTGGTGGCGATGCCATTGCCTTTGATACTTGGCCTCGCTTCCCGTCGCCAGCGACTGTTCTGAACCCATGCGCATCGATTACCGCATCGACCGTCCTGTGCGTCTGGAGACCAGCTTCGAGGTCGAGGGATTCACCGTGCTGCTCGGGCAAAGCGGCGCGGGCAAAACCACACTGCTGCGCGCCATCGCGGGCCTGCTTCCAGCCCAGGGCGAGCCCTTCGGCGGGTTGCCGCCGCAGCATCGTGCGATCGGTTATCTGCCACAGGGTTACGCGTTATTTCCGCACCTGCGTGCCTGGGAAAACGTGGCGTTTGCCCTGCCGCGTGGTCCGCAGCGGCGCGCGCACGCGCTTGAACTCCTCGCGCGCGTTCGACTCGCGCAGGTCGCCGACCATTACCCCTCCGCGCTGTCGGGCGGCCAACAGCAGCGCGTCGCGCTGGCGCGGGCGCTTGCGCGCAAGCCGCAACTACTGTTGCTGGATGAGCCGACCTCGGCGCTCGATGCCGCGACGCGCGACGAAGTCATGGCCGAACTCATCTCCGAGATGCACGAATTCGGCTTGCCCGCGCTGGCGGTCAGTCATGATCCGCATCTTGCAATGCTCGCGGACCGCGTTGCGGTGATGAGCGGGCGGCGCATCGTGCAGCAGGGCACGCCCGAGGAAGTGTTGTCCCGACCAAGTAGTGTGGCAGTCGCGCGGTTGCTCGGACATCGCAATGTGTTCACGGCTCGCGTCACCGGGCATGAAGCTGATAAGGGAACAACCATACTGCACTGGGAATCGGCGAACGGGGTGACCCTGCGGGTGCCGCAGCAGTCGGGGCTGGCAGCGGGTCAACGCGTGCACTGGATGATCCCTGCTGCGGCGGTACGACTGCCGTCTGCGAAGCCCGAACAGCACTGCAGCGACAATCCGGTCATCGGCCGCGTTGAAACGCTGCTGAATCTCGGCGCGCACTGCCAGGTTGCCTTGCGCTGCGGCGCCGAACAGTTGTGGCTGGCCGCGCCGGTTACTCTGGTACGCCATCACGGCCTGGCACCCGGCCACGAGATCACTGTTGATCTGCGCAGTAGCAGCCTTCTGTGCTGGCCGTACGTGAATTGCCCTGGCTCCGAGGAGCATGCCTGATGGCTTCGACAGACGCTGAACGTCTCCCAGTGCTGGTGCGCGGCACCGGTGACATTGGTTCGGCGATTGCCCTGGCGTTATTTCGCGACGGTTACCCGATTTTGCTGCACGACGGGCCGGCACCTACCGCCATGCGGCGCGGCATGGCATTCACAGACGCGGTGTTCGACGGCACGGCGGTACTCGACGGCGTCACTGCACGCCGTGTTGACTCCTGCGCGCCGTTTCACGACGTGCTTGCGGTGGCGATGTGGTCGGCCATCATCGACGCCCGATTGCGCAAACGGGCGATACCCGAACCGCTGCGTGGTCTGGCGCCGATCACCATCGGCGTCGGGCCGAACTTCGTCGCGGGCGAGACCGTCGATTTCGCAATCGAGACGAGTCTGGATGGGCGCCAAGGCATGATCGTTGAATCTGGTTCGACCTCGCCGCTTGCCGGTGAGCCACTGCCGCTCGGTGGTGTGGGTCGGGAACGATTCATCTATGCACCGGTCGCTGGCCGTCTGCGCACCACGGCGCGCATCGGGGCGGTAGTTGCGAAGGGCGCTGTCGTCGCGACCATCGCAGACACTGTTCTGCTGGCGCCGCTCGCCGGTGTCATTCGGGGCCTCACGCACGACGACGTGCCCGTGGCGAGTGGGACGAAGGTAGCCGAGATCGATCCGCGGGGCGATCCGTCGAAGGCTTTTGGCGTCGGCGAGCGACCACGGCGCATCGTTGAAGGCGTGCATCGTGTGTTCAAGGACGCGGATGCGCGAGCCTCAAACAAAGCAGAAAAGGACAACCCATGACAGCGCCGGACACCATGCCCCGGAACCGCCCGGCCGCGTTCAGCGGCGGCGCCATCATCGGCGCCCTTGGCGGCCTGATTGGCCTCGGCGGTGCGGAGTTTCGCCTGCCGTTGCTCATTGGTGCATTTCAGTTTGGCGCGCTGGAAGCCGTGATCCTCAACAAGGCGATGAGCCTCGTTGTGGTCGCGTCGGCCCTGCCTTTTCGGGCGCACGCAGTGCCGTGGAGCGCCGTGGTTGCGCACTGGCCCGTCATCGTGAACCTGCTGGCCGGCAGCCTGCTCGGCGCATGGCGCGGCGCAGGCTGGGCAACAAGAGCACGTCCCCAGCTGCTGTACCGGGTGATAGCCGGCCTGCTTGTCGTGATTGCTATGATCCTGCTGTTCGGGCATAGCGCGACGCAACACGATGCCGTGCCTGTGACAGGGATCGTGCAGGTGACGTTGGGGGTCATCGCCGGGTTCATCATCGGCACCGTCGCGGCTCTGATGGGCGTCGCCGGCGGAGAACTGCTGATACCGACGCTGGTGCTGCTCTTCGGTATCGACATCAAGCTGGCCGGCAGTCTTAGTTTAGTGGTGAGCTTGCCGACGATGCTGACCGGATTTGCGCGCTACAGCCAGGACAGCAGCTTCGCCGTCCTGCGAAAAAACCGGGCATTCGTGCTCCTCATGTCGGTCGGCTCAATTGGCGGCGCATTCGTAGGTGGCCAGTTGGTCGGCATCGTCTCCAGCGCCGTGCTGCTACCGGTGCTCGCCGCAATTCTCGTGATTTCGTCGGTAAAGGTTTGGCAGCATAGTTGACGGCAACGCGCCCGCCTACAGGTCCGCCGAGCATTCTCGATAAATTCCAGAGCGGACGTTGCCCTGTCTCGACCTCAATATCCGCCCCGGGTCGATCAGCGTCATTCGACTTTATTGTCCAATTCTGAAGCCGGACCGAGTCAGCCGAGCGAACCCTGTCCGAGCTACCCAAATTCCCGCCTCACGCGGCCAGCGTGTTCTCACGCTTAACCCGATTTTCCGTTCCACTGCGCCTCAGCCCCCAGCATTGAACATCCGTGACGCCATCTTATGGCCAGACAGGAAGCTCTTGATTTATTGGAATAATTTAATAGGGGCGGCTCGCAAACCGGCACCGGGCTTTGACCTGACTACCGTCGTAAATTGCACTGAAATCAAGGGGACCCCATGGCAGAGCAGCATAAACCCGGCGAGATTGTGAAGACCTCGGGCATCTATAAGGTAGTCCGGGAAGGCGACGGCGGAAGTGGCTTTGAAGTGACGTGTGTCGAAGGCGAGCATTTCCCCCCAACCCGCAGCGGCAAGGGCGCGCATTACGAACTGATTCATGGTGCGACCCACTCCCACAAACACAGCGAGCTGGGCAGCAAAGACTAACCTCGGGGTGGTGCCCGTAACGTTAATACGACCGACGCGCCGTGTCCGCGCTCGTCAGGCCGGCGTGGTCTCGGCGAGGCTTCGTCGACCCACCGCCGAAGGACGGCGGCTTCTGGGGTGTCGACTGAGTAGCACGGGCGACGGGTGAAGCTCGACCACGATCGGCTGCGCCGCGGCAGGGCCCTTTCGCTTTACGACTTCTACGGATACGCCGTCAGTTGTCGGCCGGACCGATAGCCGCAACTCAGCCGGCGATGGGTCCATAGCCGCCGCCAACGGTCGGAAAACGACAAACAGGGTTTCACTTGACTTCGCGACAACCTGCAGGCGCCTCAGCCATTCGGTTTTGACGTGGTTTTGCCAGAAAAGAAGCGCTCCGCATGTTCCCGCGCGGAGGATCTGCTCTGCAGACCAGAGGGAGTCGGCAGTCGTTTTGGGCCGTAACAGCAAGGTGTTTTCCAGCGGGACGCCCACATACGCGAGCCCCGGAGCATTCGGCTCTTGTGGTGGCTGGACCAAGGTGATCGGTCGCTTCGTGGCGGCGAGAGCCGGAGCCAGAAGGCGCAACTCCCCAATCCCTGTCTGCTGGAGCATCACCTCAGTGAGTGCGCCCAAGGGCCATCCACCGCCCGGCAGCTCCGTCGAGAGGCTGGCATAGCCGGTATCGACCGTCCGTCCACCGCCGCGCGCCAGCTGCGCACCGCGCCACAGTGACGGATGGATTTCCTCGACACGTGCCGGTAACGCGCCCATAAGCCCTCCAAACCCTGTATGTTTATACAGTATAGAGCATCATGCGGAATGCCGGGGCCTGCGACGCGAGGGCCGCACGCTCCCTGTTCGCGCTGGACTCTTTCGAGTAGCGAGAGCGTGCGGGTACAGCTACCGTGACCGGCCGCGATCGATCTGTGATGATCACCGGAACCGATTGTCGTCAATCCGCCGGAGCGGCCGCGCCCGGCTTTCCATCGCCCAGCGTAAACGCCCACTGCCGTCGCAGAAAGTTGCCGAACGGGACTTGGCCACGCTTTTCGTCCCGCTCACAAAAGTAGTAGATCAGACTGTGGATTACTGAGAGGGACAGCGGCGTGTGAAGAAGAGAATCACCAAAACCGGCACCGCCGATCCGGGCCTGCCCACTCGAAGCATGGCAGGTGTAGGCACCGTAGATATCGACTGGGAAAATCGATATGAACGTCAACGCGAAGATCATCGCAGCAGGAATCTCGCGATTATGACCTCGCGCGCGCGGAAGCCAGATGCTCACACACAGGAGGATCGCACCCGGCACGACGTGGACGGCGTTCGCATCGCAGTACGAAAACGCCGATGAGATTACCACCGATAGTACGAACATCGCGCACGTGAACTTTGTCGTTACATCCAGCGTGCGCGGAAGGTATGCGACGGCGGCGGCAAGCGGTAGGCCTGCCCCGATCGCGTCGAGGGAAACTGTATTCATCCTCTTCCCAGTAAAGTTTGTCCATCAGCGTAACGGCAAGGGCAGGCTCACGCAACGCAGCGCCGTTCGCTCACGCGGCCTGCGATTGCTCGGCAAAGGAATGCACAAGTCGCGGTCTAACCGGACCCGCACCGGCTCCCGAAGCGGCCAGCCGCAGGCCGTCCTGAGGCTCACCGGCGACCTCCAGAAACTGGTGTCTCAACCGCATGGCCTTCGCCTGTGAGCATTGCATGAATCTTCGGATTTCCTTGACGGTTGGCCGCACTCGCCCGTCGGCGATCGCACTCGTTAGCTGGACCAGTTCTGAATTGACGACGCTGTGCATCCGATGATCGGTGCGTCCGCTACTCCCGGTCTGAATCGCATGACTACCGGTGACCTCAATCCGATAACCATGCTCGTCCTCTACGGCCGTCCCGCCCTCTGCCGGACTGGCGCGCAGCGGCGTGCTACCGGCAAGGATGGCGGCGTTACTCGACGATACTGAGACGTCTGCTGCGCTACTGCTGATGCGCGAGGGGCCGGAAAGCGCGATCATCCAGCCCAGGCAGGCGACGCCTTCCAGCAACCAGCCCATCGAGAGAGCAAACACAAGATCGATCGTTCCCCGCGGTGCTCCAAGCACGTCGGCTACCCGCGACGTTACTGGATCATTTCTCGCTGCATCCGCTTTAGCGTTCAGTGCATCGCGCGCGGCAACTTCCCTGTCGGCGGTTTCTTCACGCCGGCGTGCTTCGTTCGCTTCGGTTTCAAGCGCGGCCAGTTGGGCCGCAAGCGATTCACGCTTGATGTCGAGCGCTTCACAGCGGACTGTGCAATGTGTCGAGCGTGCCACGAGCAGTGCATGGGTTACGCGGGCCTGTTCGCGAGCGATCGCGTCCGGCGCACGACCTGGAAGCGCGGGCACTGCGGGCACGTCACGTTCCACCAGAGCCGCCCGCGCCTCGCCAGCATGGCGCTGCGCGGCAAGGAAGAATGTCGCGTGCCCGTAGCCGGTGCTGACCATGCACACTAGCCATAGCAGGACGGCCGTACAACGCACATGCAACGGCGTCCCATGACTAAGCGCCGGAATCAGGTGTGCACCGAGCAACAGGACAAGCCCTACGGCAGCCCACGCGAGACGTTCTGATGCTGCTCCCCCTCGTTCAATTCCCGCGATGATGGATATCCAGGCAGAAATGCCTGTCGCTAGGACGGCGAGAAGAAATGCAGGTATGCGAACTGAGAAGGCAGGAAAACGACGGGAAGGTTGCCTGAAGCCAAGCGCGGCGGTGTTGCTCATGATGCGGCCTCTTTGGTTTGCGGTCGAACTCCGCTGCCCATCGCCAAATGGGGTGAGCGGGCACAAGGCAGGGTTGGCGAACCGGAACCAAAGAAACCGGCAGACCCGAAGGTCTCCCCACCAGGGCCCGCCCATAGAACCGGCGTGCAGAGGCGCAGGCACAAAAAAGCCGCTTAGCGCGGCGTGTGCGCTTTGATTTGTTCAGGTCGCCAAACCCGACGTCTGCTGTTTCAGGCGTGTCTACAGTATAGCGGTGCCGGGCAGGGTTAACAACCGGCGAACGGCGTGTCGTGCGACTAAACGGACTGTCCCTTATCCCGTGCGCTCCGTCACAGCTCACCGGACAGATCAGCCGCCCACTAGCCAACAACAGACAGGTGTATCAGAACCCGTACGGATGCTGGCTCCAGCGGCGAAGCACCTGGTAGTCGTGCTCCGGCAGCACGATCAGCCCGTCCTCGGCCGCCTCAAGCACCCGCTCCATCTGGCCGCTCTTTATGAGGTTGCCGTGCAGGCCGTAGAAGTACCATGCGAACGGCATGCCGATGCGCTCATCGAATTGTGTGAGCTTGCC
This sequence comes from Paraburkholderia aromaticivorans, assembly GCF_002278075.1. NCBI lineage: Bacteria > Pseudomonadati > Pseudomonadota > Betaproteobacteria > Burkholderiales > Burkholderiaceae > Paraburkholderia > Paraburkholderia aromaticivorans. The sequence continues at coordinate 110,531 of NZ_CP022992.1, forward strand.
GTACAGGCTGTACACGTCGAGCTTACCGGTGTTTTTGAGTTCCGCGATCTTGCGCGTATGAGCCCACTGCGGAACGAAGCTCAGCTCCCGCATGCCACTCGGATCGGTGTAATCAGAAGTATTGAAGGTCCAGCGCAGGCAGGCCCGGTGGCCTGCACGACCGGCGCTCGACGCGCTCCAGTCGTCGAAAAAGCGGCGACCCGACCACCGCACCTGATCGTAACCGGGCGTGAGCTCGCGCACCGTCACGATTCGCTGCTCGCCCGTCGAACGGTTGGTTTCCACCAGACGGCGGTCGCCGTCGGCGCGCCGGCGCCGGTCGTACATGGCAGTGGCGAGCGAAATGAATTGCTGCATGTCGATCGCACCCTCAAGCCGATATCGGGGCGTGCCGAGCATGCGCGGTTCGCTGCGCTCGATGAAGGCCATCCCGGTCGCGCCCCTCCGAAGCTCGTCGATCCGGGGCAAGCCCCAACTGTCGTCGCGCGGAAACAGCTCGCGCTCGACAAACTCCTGCTCTTCCCACACTTCGAGTTGAACGAAGTTGTCCTGCTCCCCACCACGGTCATGCACGAAGTAATGTAGCAGCGGCCGGATCTCGGTCAGCCGATAGCCAGCATTCCTGTACGCTTCCCACACCGCGCGCACCGAACCGCCATGCGCTTCGAGCTGCGCGTCAATCCACGCATGATAGTCGGCCGCGATCTCGCGATCTTCCGCGTCGAGGATGCGCGCAGGGCGCTCGCTGTACACGTCGCGGGCCATGACGTAGCGCGCACTTCGATAGTCCGTGCGCGTGGCAAAAGCCGTCAGGAGGTCGGAGTGGTTTTTTGTGACTGACGTCGCGGCGACGATCGTCGCCAGCACGTCAGTCTGCAGGTCGTATTCTTTGCGCATGGTGCTACCTTGTTGCGGGGCCGAAGAGCCGCGGGTCGAGGGTGAAGGGTTCGCTGCTGAGGACCTTTACGCTCGCCATGTCGGGATGCATCGGGTTCAACAGCAGGTTGAAGTCGGTTGGACAGACGACCGACGGCACCCGCATGGCCAGCCGTTCGCCCGTCTCTATCCACTGGCGGCCGAGGGCGCGCGTCGCTTCCGGATCGCGCGTCAGGTCCGCCCACCCGGTCGGCAACGCAGGCACGAACGCCGCATCGTAGACCGCGTCCGCCACATCGAGCGTCACCAGAAAGTAGCCGCCGGCAGGCAGCAGGCCCGACATGTGTACCAGCGCCTCAAGCAGCGCGGTCGACGCGTGACAACACGTGTACAGCACCCGCATGCCTCGCGGGTTCCAGCGACCGCCAGCCAACGCCGCGCCGTTGCCGCTCAGATCATCGGCCCGATAATGGCCGCGCCGTTCCTTCGCCAGTCGGTACAGCCTCATGCAGACACGCCGTGGATGATGCGAAGCAACAAGTCGCGCACGCGGTCGTAGCCCGGCTGCGAATCCAGTACCTCCAGCGGCCGCAGGCCGCCCAATTCCATATGCGGCCGTTGCATCCATTCTGCCGCCAGTGCGTCGTCTTCGAACACCTCCGCTGCCTGCTCGAATACATAGAGCACTCGCGCGACGCGATCCGACTCGGGTCCGGACAGGCGTTCTTCCTTCGAGATCTTGCGGAGGATCGTCGAACTCGGCAGCCCAAGACCGCTCAACAGGGTTTGTACGGGAATATGCAACAGCTCCTTCGCGACCCGATCGATAATGATCGCCTCCATTCCCTCACGAATCTGGCGGCGCTGCTCAAGCGGGTCCATCTTCCGGAATGATTCGAAGTCGTGCGGTTGTGCGCCGAGGCCGTTGGAGCCTGCGAACGCCTTCGCCCGTTTGCCGGCGGCCGGGTCGCGGCCGGCGGGTTGATTCAGTGCCATGCGAGTCTCCCAAATGAGAACATCATAGCTCCCAGATTAGTACTGTCTCAAATGGGAGTCAAGGTATTTCCATATGGCAGCAGTATCGCTCGGGACACGGACGTCGAAACTGTACTTGGGAATCGGTCTTGCTGACCGAGGGTGTAACGTCGAGGGAGAACCGCCATGTGCTACGGAGAGCCAGACAAGCTGCTCGAACTTGTTCTCGGGAATCGCGAGCTGCCGAGAAACGACCTCGGGCACACGCCGCTGGACGACTTTCGCGACTTCTGCGCCCGCACGCGCTGCAAAGAGGATCACGGCCTTTTCTTTCGTGAAGGTCGCGTACGTAACTGCCGCTCTTGGCCGCGCCAGCTTCCGACGCGCCGTTGAATGGAATGATCCGCCGCCGCCAGATGCCGCCCACATGGCGCCGGATGAGCTGCTGCAGCTGTTCATCGTTGATGGCGCGCTTCCGAAGAACGATCTGGGGCATACGCCGCTCGACGACTTCGAACACTTCTGCGCGTATAGCGGCTGCAATGAGGGTGCCCTAGGTCAAGGGGCATTCGCATTCGTCAGACTTGCATATGTGACGGCAAGCTTGGGACGTCGAGGGTATAGATGGGCGCCAATCGACGACGAGCTGGCAAAGGCCCGGGCGAACGTCGGCATGCTCCTGCGCGATCACCCGCCGGGAACCACCGCTGACATTGCCGAGTACTGCGTGCTGTACTGGGATGGCGACGAGCTTGCCGGCGCGCACCTTTCCGCTGACCAGCCCGGGACCGTCGACGAACCGTTCGACACGGATGAGGTGCTTCCGGAGATCGCTGAAGCGGTCGACGACTGGCTCAAGTCGCCAGTCTTCACTTTCCGCCCGTCACTTCTGGAGTGGCTGAAAGATGCGCCGCCGCGCGATTCCGCCGTCTGAAAAAAACTGTCTGACCACACGGCGCCTGTCACTGTGGGCTCCGTCTGCCCTGATCGCCCTTGCGACGCTCACGGCGAGATCGCCGCAGAACCGAGGATACCCATCAGGGTCCTCGCGTTGCGCTGTCCCTGGTCTTCGAAATTGTTGTTGAACACGACGTGAGTGCGCCCCACCGCCTTCGCGATCTGCAGGATTGAAACGGCTAGCTCCCCTAGCTCCTGCTCGGTGTAGTCATAGTTAAACCTCGAGGACGCTGAAGCTGCACCCTGGATGTTCCACGTTTCATGATTTCTGCCGTGCAGCCGGATAAGAGCGAGTCGCGGGTTCGTTACCTGCCAGATTGCCGGGATCGAGTTGGCCGTCGTGTTCGGTTCGTCGACAATCACATTGACCAGCCGGCGCTCGCGCTCCATCGCGAGCGTCGCCTCGCGTGCATTTTCAGAGAACTAGGACTTGTGTCGAAATTCGGCTGCGAGCGTGTAGCCGTCCATCACGTCCGCACAGTGCTCGACGTGCGCCCTGCCGTCGGCGTTGTTCACCACCCACGGCGCAAACTGGAAGTGCACAGCGCCCAACCTCCCCGCTATGCGCAACGGCTCGATTGCTTCGACATACCGACGCCAGAGTTCGCGCAGGATCTCTCCAGGAGTGTCCTTGTAATACAGGTTCTTTTTTTCGCTTGCTGGTAACGCGGCCTGTATATCCTTGGGCAGCTTGGCCCGGTCTGTATGATGCCCGGTGAAAAGGCGGAATGCCTTGATGTTGAACGTGAAGTGCGGCGGCGTTCGCTCGACCCACAGCGCCGAATTCGAGGCACTGGGCATCGCGTAGTAGCTAGAATCGACTTCGACCAGCGGAAACTGGGTCGCATAGAAGCGCAGTCGCGCTTCGGCGCTCGTGCAGCCGGGAGGATAGAACCGCTTGCTTGCGATCAACGTTGGGTCCGTCCAGGATGCCGTACCTACGCTAATGGTCATGGATAGGCCTGTTCGTTTCGCATGCGAAAAGCGTCCCGCACAACGCTTGATAAGGGGCGCGCAGCACGCGGTCGAAGTATTCCGTAGTGGGAAGTGGCATTGCGCTCTGCTTGCGGAAGATGCGATCCAAATTCTAGCGCTTGACTTGGGCGGCTACCTCGATCGAATCGCTTTCCCTCGTGCGACCATGTTGAAACGGGCTGAAAGCGCAACGCCGACTAAAGCCGCCAAAGCGAGCGTACCCCATATCACCGCCGCGCTCCGATCGCCGATTGCAAGCCAACTACCGACATAGTTGCCCAACCCACCGCCCAGTCCCCATGACAAGCCCACTGCGCCAAAAAAAGTCGCTTGCTTGCCTTCATGGGCAAGCTCTGCGGTTAGCGATTCTATCGCTGGCAATATCAGCGTTTCCGCAAAGGTGTAGGCGACGACAATACCTAGCAGCCAGGCGAATCCCTCTCCGAGTCCGGCCACTGAATAAAGCACTGCGAGAAAAATGTACGACCACAGCAAAACTTGGTGCCGCGAGACTCGCCGGAAGACAAGCAACGACGCGCCCACGAACACTAGACCCGCAATGCCGTTGGCCGTAAAGACGGCGCTCGCCCCAGCCTCTGAGCCAGTCAATCTCGCGCCGAGAATTGGAAAAAGGACAAAGAGCTGGGAGAAGAGGAACCACCACGCGAACGTGGCCAGCAGAAAAAGCAGGAAGACGCGGTCTTTGACGACCGCGCCCCACCCCGAGAGGAACGCAGACCTACTGAGATAGGTTCGGTCGAGGTGACCGAATCCTATGCACCATACCGCCATACAGGCGAACAGCGCACCGCTAACGTAAAACGGCGCAATCGCGTTGAAGCCGAGGAGATACGCGCCGAACATCGGACCAGCGACCACTCCAAGATTCAGAAGCAAGTTGTTGAGTACAAATACCTGGGGGACCTGGCCTGCCGGCTGGCGGCCAAAGATGCCATAGACCGCCGATTCGTACAGCGATGTGCCAAGCCCTATTGCAAGCGTGGTAGCCGAGATCATGGCGAAGCTGCTCACGATGCCAAACCCGCAAAAGCCGACGGCGCGCAACGCCAGCCCAAGTACCATCAGCCCTCGGAAGCCAAAGCGGTCTGATAGGGGCCCGGTTATGATCGGCAATGCGCGCGCACCGATGAGATGAATCGACAACACTGTGCCTACCTCGGCAGCGGAGAAGTGCAGTCCACGCGCCATATAAACGGCCATGAGCGGGAAGGCCATGAACGTAGACACGTTGAGAATAAACTGCGCCAACAGAAGTCGACGGACATCGCGGGGCAGCACCGCGAAGTCATCGTAAAGACTCTGGGCGAGTGCTATGACTCCAGCCTTTCGCTTCTCATCGGCTTCGCGCCTGCTGATCATGGGCTCTCCTAGACGAGCCCCTCTCCCATGGTCAGATCTTGGCGGCCGTTGCTCTGGCGGAGCCGGGCGAAGGAGCTCTTGATATCCTGCATTGCGTTCTCGACGGTGAAGGAGCCATTGTAATCGTCGTCCAGCAGTTTGAGCATCGGCTCGAGGATCGCGCGCTCAACCGGGGTGAGATCAGGATGCCAAACGTCTACGAGAAGAATGGCGCGCGACTCCGAACTTCTGTTCCAAACTTCATGCTCAAAGCTGTCGTCGAACGCTAGCACTTCGCCGCTTTTCCAAGCGCGAACCTCGTCGGCCACTCTAATTTCGCAGTCGGGCGGTATGCTGAGGCCAAGGTGCAACGTAAGCCTCGTGTTCCATGGGGCGCAATGCGGCAGAATTTTTCCACCCGGGCGTAGGACCGAAAACATGGCTGTCTCTGCCACGTCCGCATCTCGCAGTACGGCCGCTGTAACGGGATAGCGATCTGTCTCTTCGTCGTTGAAGTACCAACGTTTGAGAACCGCCGCCCGCCACTCGGTGCCTGTGATGAACTGGGCGTTGTTTTGGGTGTAGGCCGAGCGTGATGCTTCGGCGGACCGCGTCATAAATTCTTCCCTAATCTGCCGATAGTTTCTGGCGAGCTTTTGGCAAAAGGGCACTGCGTCCGGCTCGTGCCATGCGGTGTCGGACAGCCCAGGATAGTAGAGACGAGGGTGCTGATAGTCATGAACCGATTTTGGGCTGCTTCGCATACACAACGAGTCAAGCCACTCTAAAGGTCTACTGGTATCTGGGTCAGGGCGTAGGGCGCTGAATCTGTCCCGGAACTGCTTGAGGCTATTGATAACCTTGCCGCTGATTTCATCCATGTTCTTCCCCAATGAGTTTCGCAGAATCTGGCCGTTCAAGCCCTGCGGAATATCGCCTCTGCGAACTCTGCCAAGCTTCGAAACTCGAAGTCAGCACGCGTGTTGTCTTTGCCACCCGGGGTTGCGCCGGAGCCTTGCATCCCATGCCTGCGGTCAATGAAGCACGTTGTCAATCCGCAATCTTTAGCGGGCTCTACGTCGTGAAAGATGCTGCATGCCACGTGCAGCAGTTCGTCGGGTCGGATGTCCCAAGCTCTGACCTGCTCGATCAAGTACTCGAAGTTCTTTCGGTCGGGCTTATAGGTGCCTATGTCCTCCGCGGTTATGACAGCGTCGAAGCGCACTCCCAGGCGTTCCTCGGTCCGGGAGAAGTTCTCGTTGTCGACGTTAGACAGTACTACCAGCTTGTACTGCTTCTTCAGTTGACGAAGCGCGTTCGCGGTATCGGGAAACACCGGCCAGTCCCCTACGGTTCGCCCATACCGCTGGCATTCGTCCCACGTCACGGGTACCGATAGCTGTTCGGCCACCCGCTTGTACACCGTCGCCAGCAAGTCCCGGTAGAGCTTCCACGGAGTCGCGTGTTCTAACGCGATCGCGTGCCGCGCGTGCAGTTGGAGCAGTTCTTCGGAGCTAATTTCAGCGCCCGCCTTAGTCGCCAACGGCTGGAGGGCAGACACCATACCCGCCTCCCAATCTACGAGCGTACCGTAGCAATCGAAGGAAAGCGCCTTGAAGTCTTTGAACGCCATATCACATGTCCCAGGTTAGTGTGGCCGTCTATCAGAAGCTCGCAACCATCGGCATTTCTCGATGCGGTCTTAGGGAATCGTAGGGATGAGTAGGATGCCCCGGTTCCGTCGGACGACGCGTGAAGAAAATCAGCATGTCGCGGGTAGCGCAGCGCGATGTGTCTACCGCACGCACCGGCGATAGACTGTGCTTGCGTTCGTTGTCGACGATGAGCAAAGTGTCGAGGAATGAGCGATGCTGGACTTTTCCCAGGATCAGATCGCGGCTTGCCTGTGCGTTTGGCGTTCCGTTCACTTCCTTGACGTCATGGATATACGTCTGCGCGCTGTCCGGTGACATATTCGAGTGACCGAGCAGTGTTGTCATAGTATGTTCGACACCGTCGCTGTGGACGCCCTCGAGCGCCGGTTCGCCAAGCAAGTCCGGCGTCGTAACGGTCCGGAGGTTGAACACTGTAGACACCCACAATCGCGACGTGTGATTGAGCCTCGGACGACCCTGGATAGCGATCCCATCAATGACATAGGCTTTGAAACGCAGCAGTCCTTGGAACGCCGCATTTAGCTGAAGGTCATCCTGGATCGCCCGAAATTCCCTGACCTTGCCCGAATCGTGGCGAACAAAGTCTTCTTCTTTCGAAAGGATGAATGGTTGATACTCGGCTCGTTCGATTCGTCTGCCCCCGAAGTCGATGACAAAGCGCCCGTTGCGGGATCTGCGAAACGGTAAGGTCGGGTCGGGAGGTAGCGATTCGCTCACTCGTTGGAGTTCAGCGAAGTCACCGTCGGTCGCCCCCATCTCGCTTAGTATTTCCCTCATGGTGTGCCCTGAGACGAAGGCAACTCGCTCCCGGATATAGCCCTCTCGAAGGCGCTTCAGCTCAAGAGAGAGGTTTTTGATAAGCATTGCGTCCTCCATCTGTGTCGTTAAGCTGCGACCTTCGAGCTGATGCTTTCCTGAGTAAGCCGGATTAAAGAAGCTTCGACTTCCAAAACCTCGTCCTCCGACTTTCCAATTGACAGCGCTTCGAGGCGGCCGGACTGATTCGCGTCTTCTGCTGTGATCACTACGCCCCGTTGGGTGCGTTTGTCGAAGGCAAGACCGGTTTCCCGTAACCGTGACATCAACCTGGACAGGGAGCGCGTCCTGACTTCATTGCTCGTTGCAGCGACTGCCCTGTTGCCGTAGCCTTTCCCCAAGAGCTTTTCGCAGATGGCGTGTACGTGAGAGCACCCTCCGGTGCGGCCATTCACCTCGTTGAAGATCACATCGCCTTGACTGGTTACGATCCCGTCGACGTCAAGCAAGCCGTCGAATCCAAGATCGCACGCGATCCGAGCAACTTCAGTCGCACCCGAAATAAATTTTGCCGCGAGGAACGGCGGCACTTCACCTGGCGGAATCGTAAGTCCGAAGCAACCGGGATTCATCCTCGGTGAACCCCAGTTCCTAAAGTGGACGCTGCTCGTAGCCCGTTCGATCAGAAACTCGGCATAGAGAATTTTCTTTACCGGGTAATACGCTTCGACTACGAGCGCAGCTCCTTCGTACCCCAATCGCTCCCATATCGTATTGAGCGCATCCGCTCCGTTGCCAACAAACTCCAATACCTCGCTTGCGCCTTGCCCGGATATGCCGCGAACCTTGGTCACGACCAGATTCCCGTCCGTGGACGAATGGCGATCCTGTTTGACGATAACGGACCCAGTTACTTCGATAAGGTGCTGCACAGCCTGTGACAGCTCAATCAGTGAACTGACCGAACATCCGTCGGCGATCGGTATGAGGCGTCCAGCGGCCATCGCCCGGAAAATTCGCTTGTCATTGAAGAGCTCGGCGCCGCCCTCCGACAGGAACGGATTAGTGCCTTCACGCCTTCTTATGCCGAGCGCATTTACAAAAGTGTCAACGTCCCGGTCGTGGTAGTACGGCCAGATCGTCCACTCATTGTCAGTATCAATAGCCTCTCGCACCCGCGGAAGAAAGTCCGACCCGAGAAGTATGTCAAGGCCCATTGGCCCGCAAAAATCCGAGGGCAGCTCCGGTGCGAGGAACGTCACGTCACCGTCGTCGTATTCCATCAATTCTGCGATGTAAATCTGCATTTGGTGACTAAGTGGCCTCGGTAGCACCACAATGTCGCCCGGCTCTGCAAACCATGCATGACGCATCGCAAGCGTCGTGCTGCTGCGATAGAAATCTGGGGACCATCGGTATTGATCGCCCATCATGCTTGGGTTGTCGAGATTCGCTATTAGAAGTTTCGGCATGCCTCTTCCACCTCATTCTGTTTGGATGTGTCAGTAGATGGGATAGCAATGCGCCAATGACAACGCGGCCCGCGTCGTCATTAGCGCATGTAGATCGGGTTGGACCGCGCCGTGCAAGGCCCATCGTGTGGGCCAACAGGAGCGTTGCGTACCTATCGCTTGTGGCTAGAGTTCGCGTTATGTCGCCGGTAGACAGACAGACCTGTATACCCTAGTCAACTTTTTTAAGAAGGCAATGAATTTTTTTTGACGTGGTATGAAGGCGAAGCAGGGAAAGCAAAGCACACCGTCGCTGAAGGACGCGGGAGGGGGCTCGCCGTTGGCGTGGTATCCTCCCCTCAGCCAACGTTAGGTTGGCGGTCTTGGGCGCTTGCTGCGGTCAAGCAAGCTGAACAACCCTTGTCCGATGGACTTTTGATCGTCTCATGGCTCACAAGAGAGAAGACATCCTCGCGGCCGCAACCAGATTGTTTGCAAGCGACGGATATCACGCTGTCGGCGTCGACCGGATCATCGCCGAATCGGGTGTCGCCAAGATGACTTTCTATAAGCATTTTCCGTCGAAGAACAAACTCATTGTCGCAGTGCTTGATGCAAGATCTGCCGCAGCGCTTTCGTCTCTCCGTTCATTCGTGGGTGGCAGAAGCACACCGATGAAGCGACTCCAGGCCGTTTTCGATTGGCATTCAAGGTGGTTCGGGTCAGCAGATTTTACCGGCTGCATGTTTATCGCTGCGACGGCCGAGTTTCATAATTCTCAGCCCGAGGTCTCCCGGTGCTCCTCGGAGCATAAACGCCTCCTCACCGGTTTCATCTCCGAAATCCTCTCTGACTTGGTAGAACACAGGTCTGTCGACCGGCTCGCCCGACAAACCGTCATGTTATTGGACGGTGCGGTGACCGCGGCGCTTTTGCACGACCGCAGCGCCGCCGCGAAAGAGGCCTGGGTCGCAATGCAAGCACTGGTAACCGCCGCCGCCCGGCCGCGCTGAGAAGCAGCCGCTTCCGATAGGCAATTTCGCCCAATCCTGACATACTGTTGACGCGCAAATAGACGAACCTGTCTGTATGTGATGTATCGGCCGTCGCGAAGGACGTCTTCCGATTCGGCCGTTGATAAATGGTCCTCATTCGGATGCGAGGTTGGCTGATGACGACACAGATGCTTTTCGCAACGCCCACTTCTGACAAAGGCAGCGCGATTGGGATACCGCGGCCCCCCACCCTGCTTGAACTCGCTTCGCAATTGCTTAGTTCGGATTTCCGAGCCGATTCCGCGATCGATTGGGGCAAGCTGCCCGGATTGATATCGAAGGGCACGAGCGCGATAGCGACGGCGTACGAATCGGAAGACTCGGCGCTTCTACATGACGTGCATCACGCCCTTTACATGCTGCAGTCCGCTCACTTTGCGTCGCCGGACGATGTCGCCGCAGCCTCCCAGTTTTCGCCTTTCACGGTCGCCCTTCGAAGCAGCATGGAAGACGTGATGATCGATCGGATGCTTTCCAAGCTTGAACTCGACGAAGCCGTAGATCAACTAGGCTCAGCGATACGGGAACAGGTTCGGCAACATCCGGCCGGAGCACATCGACTCTTCGATCACTTGGAACAAAGAGCATCAGTGGCCGAGATCCGCCTGTTTTTTGAGAGTGACGCGAGGCTGAACGAGCGATTTTTTGACCTTCTCGCGATGTGCTTGGTCGGCACATCGGGCACGGCGAAAACCGAGCTTGCAGCAAATCTTTGGGACGAGGCTGGGCGAGGCAACAACGCACGAGGCCATGTCCATCTATTCTCGGAAGCGCTCGCTGCAGTGGGCGGGCGAGAACCCACGATCGAAAGCTTGGCTTCGTGGGAATGGCAGGCCCTCGCTGGCCACAACCTCTTCGTTGCACTGTGTTCTAACCGGAAGCATACATTCCGAGCAATGGGCCTCATGGCCGCGACGGAACTGCTAGACCCACCTCAATATTCCAAGCTTATCCAGGGCTGCAGGCGAGTAGGACTACCCGTGCCCGAATACTATTCGGAACACGTAGAGATCGATGTCGTGCATGGCAGCGGATGGCTCGATAACGTAATCGCACCGCTTGCGCGCTCGAATCCACGGGCCGCAAGGCACATACTCGAGGGCGTCGCGTTACGGCTTGAGAGTTGCCGCGACTATTACGATACGCTCTTACGAAAGCTGCAGTCGATCGGTAGCTAAACGGGAAACCATCACTGCGTGCAGCACACGGCACGCTTTTCGACGGTCGCGAATGAGTACGCGAGAGGAATCCCCAACGGCTGTTCAGAATGAGCGTCTGGCCGTTGGGGAACAGAGCAAGAGCCTTGCAGTTGTTTTGCCCCCTCGCTCAGGCCAAGCTCGCACTTCTATCACGGTGCTTTTCGGTTTCGGACTAGTCAGGTCCTCGATACGAACCGCTAGAAGCCCTTGAAGCCACGTCGGATGCACTCCTTAATCAACGCGTTGCACACCGCGAGCGGTATCGGCGTGCGAAGTAGCGGCTCGAGGGTTGGAAATAACACACGGTCCGCATCAAGCACGCCAGCCACGTATCCCTGCCGTTCGCTCAACGACCAGTGGCCCTTTGTTGGACGGGTCCACCGGCGCGACGTCGCCATCGGAGAACATCGCGAGCCGAATCTCTGCCTCTGTCGGCTTTCGCGTGGACCGGAAGCGTATTGTCCGTATGGACGCTGTCGCCAACGCCGCGTCCCTTGCAGCGTCCCGTTTACGGTTATGGGTCCGATCATCCAGTTCGACGACTGCTAGCAACTGCAGCGCGGTGTCGTAAATCGCAAAGTCGACGCGCTTTTGGGAGATGCGGTTGAAATCGCTTAATCGCTTGCCCGTACCCGGACGCGGCTCTATTAGTGCGGACATTGCCACTTGCGGAAATATGTGTTCGTCCGGAAGCGCCCGGCGCAGTCGTTCAAAGAACTCCATCTCGTTCGAGGTCATCAAGGGCCTCGCGCAATATCGCGGGTCGGGTGTCTTTCTTTTGTTGCCAACTGCGAACACCAGGCCGACAAGTAACATGACAGCGAGGAGTGACAGATTCAAATGCATGGTGCCTCGACTTTTTCCTATTCAGTTCGGAGCGCATCTCAGGAGAAGCCAATAGCGATCGAGCGCCTACGCGGAGACGCGTGCAGCCGGCCATGCAGACGTTCTCCTGGTAGTCCGCCCACACCGTGTGGCCGGCAGCGCACTACTCCGTTCCTCTTTTTTCGATGACCCTTCCGCTCCGCCGGGCCTCTATCCATGCAGCGCCGCTGGCTTTGCGGTGTTTTCGTCTAAGTCATGCTCCAAGACGACGCTTGAGATCAGACGCATCTGGCGATGTCTGGAAGTCCATGTAATCCGCAGCGAGAATCGTCTGTCTGGCGGCAGCCGGCGTTAGATGCTCTGTGACGCTTACGGATTGTACGGCGTAGGCGACCCTGCCGTGGGGCAACTTCAGCGCCAACACATCATCGAGCAACTGGGCCACTTCCTGATCCCGCGGAGAACGCCTCATGGTCATGCCCGGTGAATCGATCACCATCGCCACAGGACATCTGACCTGCTCAGCGTCGGCGAACGGAAGATCAATGTCAAGATCGGCCACTGCGATCAAGAGCGGGCAGTTCTGTATCAGCGACCCGTTTGTAAATCCGGCCGGGAAATCGCTTGGGTGCACATATCTCTCCGTGAAGGCGAGCCGAAGGTGTTTGAGCTGCGGGTGAGCGGCATACGCGCGAATCGCTGTTGCGCACTGGGTCGTCGTCTGCGTGGTGGCACGGAAAACAATCATGATTGTCCTCTACGTCAGCCGGCAGGATGCCGGCGAACTGAAAATGCAGAATTATGTGACGGCGATCGACGGAGTGCGATGGCTCACCGGCTTTTCGCATGCGAAATCGACCTATCCACCGAAAACCTGCTGCAGATCATCCAGGCGATGAGCGTCGAGCCGCTAGCTGGCATACCGGATTGGGTGTCGGCACTTTGCGCTCGGAGTTAGGACATTCGTGAGCGGCTTACCGGCGGTAGCAGCCGGGCTGCCAGAGCCCGGCTCCCGCGGCTACATCAGCGCGACTTGCGACGGTGGATGCGGAAGGTCTCAGGTATTCCCCCGCTGAGCAGAAGCGCGCAAGGCGGGGCTAGCGGCCTCCAAGACGCTGATGTTCGTGCAGCAGGTACGATAGATAGCTACGCGTCAGGTCACAGAAAAGGCGCGCCTCGCCCTCGGTCAACTCGTACGCGTCACCAAGCACCGCACCGTGTCTCACGCCACCTCCGGTCGGCGACGACAGATACCCGTGCAACTTTTCCATCCATGAAATGGCTTCGCTGAGCACGCGTCCGCGGTTGAACCGCTTGAGGTCGCCGATGATCCGGTTGAAGTATTTACCCGTCACCGTTCCGTCTTCGTGCTCCAGCCCCTGGAACGCGGTCGACACGGTTTCGAGCAACCAAAGGATCTCCTGCACGGCGAGCCGATACTTGCCGGTGGTCAGCAATCGCTCGGACTCCGCAAGCGACCGTTGGATACGGTCGTTAGCCTGTTCGTCTAACGACGGCACTTTGGCCGGCACCGCGACCGGCATGACAATGCGTCCCACGACCAGCCTCGGCGGATCGATCGCGTATCCGCTCGCAGCCAGCGCGTCGTTGACGTAATGCCACGGCGGCAGGCCTGCATGGGGATGCTTCTTCGCGAAGTCCTGCAGGGCGTCGTACAGGGCCTCTACGAAGAGTGCCGCGTTCCGCCCGGCCTGCCTCATATAGCCGAGGAGGTCGCTCGCGGCCCAGCTTTCGCTCGAGCTTCGGCTGGAAGACTCGCCGCAGCACGCGGCAAAGCGTGGCTTGAACAGCTCGTAAATATCCTGCCGGCTGCCGTGCGCGGGCAGGCGGGATATGACCTGTGAGAACACCGCGTCGACGGCGTCATCAGGCATCACACCCGGAGACTCGTATCGCCACGCCTGATCGAACTGCAACATTGTTCGCCCCCGTTTCGTCGTCGGTCGCCCTGCCCTCAGTAGCCGGTGGACCTTCTGGGCTGCATTCTGCACCAAAGCAAGGACGTCATGAGTGTCAAACGAAGCAAAGTTACGTAGCCGACCGGTGGCGATCGAGGGTATGAAAGGCAAGCATGAATACGGCGAGCAGCCATAGCAAGCCGGCCATGACCCCGATCTGCCCGACCAAGGGGAGGAGCGCATGAGACATGATCTGCCAAAGCGCACCGCCGAGTAGCAATAGCGCAAAGTAGACACCGCCAAACAGGATGGCCCGTAGCCGCTCCATCGTGGGAGCAAGCGCAGGGTCGAGTATGACGTCACGACAGATGAAACCAGCGAGTGCGGTAGGCGCAGCCACAAACGCGCAGGCGAAGGCGATCTGACGTCCGACGAAGTAAAAGTTGTTCCGTTGCAGAAGTAAAACTTGTACCAACTAACCGTCTCGCGATCAGAACAACTGGGTGGTAAGGGCTGAGAGGTTGGCCCATTTCACCGCGCTCCGAAAAAGCCTCCCGTCGCCGTTGACCGACTCGACGATCACGCGCTGGCCACTTGCCTCCGCCACCACGCGTACAACACGCACCCCGTAACGCATCAAGGCACCTATCTCAGGACAGACTGGCCGGTGCCGCTGCCGTTTGACGGCGCTCATGTCCCTGCGGCTCCTTTGCGGGAACTGCGCACGGATTTCACTGCACCGGCGATGGCACGACGCGACTTGCGCCGCTCCGGCGGCCGACCGGCCGCAGTGGTCAATTTCTGCCGCAACACTTCGATCGTCTGGTTCTGCGCATCGTGGCTCGCCTGGAGCGCCCCCAGCTGGCCTTCCAGTATGCCCGCATGATGGCGCACATCGCCCAGCTGCTTCTGCAGCGCCTGGATTTCCCCTTGAGCGCGCTCGCCGTCGAGCGTTGCGCGCTGCTGCGCGCCTTCGAGTTCGCGTTGCAGGCGAGCCGTCGCGCTGCGCTCGCGATCGATCTCAAGGAGCGCGCGTTTCTCTGCCGCCTGCAGACGTGTTTCTGCCAGTTCGGCGCTCGCACGCACCTTGTCGAGTTCGGCCGCAAAATCCACTCGGGCCTGCGCGAGCGCGGCGTCGCGCTCACGGCCTTCCTGCTGCAGACGTCCAATTTCGCCTTCGAGCGCGCTGCGCGTCGCCGCGGCGGCGGCCAGCTCCCGCTCCTGGTCGCTCACCTGAACCTGTGACGCGAGCAGGGCGGTCGTCCGCTGCTCGAGCGCGGCCTCGGTGCGCGCGAGATCCGCCTGTAGCGTTGCAACCGAAGCCTCGGCGGCGAGGCGTACTGCCTCCACGTCGTCGCGCAAAGCGGCGAGCGACGTTTCAGCGGCCGATGCGGCACGTTTCCACAACGCGGCAACAAGCTCGCCGGCCGCGCCTTGCAGATCCTCGGGCAGGTCGGCGTGCTCAATCCGCACGCGGCTTTTTTCACGCAGGTCAGACCAGAACTCCGCAAGCACGGCCACGGGCGTGCTCATGCTGCCGCGACGCACCAGTTGGTGGAGCCGATTCGCCGTAGGCGTCATGCCGAACCGAAAGAACAGCAGCACGCAGGCTTCGCGGTACAGCTCGCGCGTCTGCGAAGTCTGGGGGAATTCGACCTTCAGGCGCTCGATCTCGGCGGCAAGGCGGATTTCGTCAGGTGCGGCGTCGGACATGGCATTTTTGGTCGCTTTGGTACTTACCATATTACGTCATAAACCGTCTGATTCCTACTTTCGTGCACTCATATTTTGACATTATTTATATAATGTTGAAAAGTTGCGACAAGGGTGAGAGAATCGTCGTGTGACACCTGAGGCCGTCCGGAACTCCATGAAAACTGCCCTGATCGCGCCGCGTCCGCTCGACGCACTCGAGCTGCCCGCTGACCTCGACGGCCGCACTGGCGTCAACCGCGCCACCGGCCGCCGCCAGATCGCCGCGGATGACGACCTCGCGGCTGTACGCGCTTGGCTGGCGCGCGTCGCCGACACGAAAACCACCTTCGAGAACTACCGCAAGGAAGCCGAGCGCCTGCTGCTGTGGTCGCTCGTCGCTCTTGGCAAGCCGCTGTCGTCGCTCACACACGAGGACCTGCTCGTGTACCAGCGCTTCCTGGCCGACCCGCAGCCGCGTGAGCGCTGGGTTGCCGCCGGCCGCAAGTTTGCGCGTCACGATGCGCGCTGGCGCCCGTTCCACGGGCCGCTCGCCGCCACCAGCCAGCGACAGGCCATGGTGATCCTCAACACCCTGTTTTCGTGGCTCGTCGGCGCCGGTTACCTCGCCGGCAATCCGCTTGCCCTCTCACGCCAGCGCGCCCGCCGCGCGGCCCCGCGCGTGACGCGCTTTCTGGAACGCGACCTCTGGCAGGAGGTGAAGCTCTACATCGACAGTCTCCCGCGCGACACGGACCGCGAGCGCGAACGCTACTGGCGCGCGCGGTGGCTCTTCACCCTGCTCTATTTGGCTGGATTGCGCATCTCGGAAGTCAGCGGCAACACGATGGGCGACTTCTTCTGCCGGCGCGACGCCGACAGGCACGAGCGCTGGTGGCTCGAAATTACCGGCAAGGGGGACAAGGCGCGCCTTGTCCCCGCCTCGGCCGAAATGATGATCGAGCTTGGCCGCTACCGGCGCGAGCGCGGCCTGCCTCTTCTGCCGGCCCCACATGAGGACACCCCGCTCGTGCTGCCGCTCGGCCAGTCCATGAAGCCGCTCACGCGCGCGGCCCTGCACACGATCGTCAAGGGCATTTTCGCGGGAGCGGCAGAAAAGCTGCGTATGCGCGGTGAAGAGTACGCTGCCCGGGCAGCACAGCTCGAGCGCGCTTCGGCGCACTGGCTACGCCACAGCGCGGGGTCGCACATGGCGGATGGCGATGTCGACCTGCGCATGATCCGTGACAACCTCGGACACGCCTCGCTCACCACGACGAGCCTGTACCTGCATGCCGACGATGACGATCGGCATCAGGAAACCGAACAGAAACATCGTATGGACTGGTAGCACCCACCCTGCCGCAACAACGATGCTTGATCAACAGGGAAATTTCATCGAGCAAGATATCCGACTTCACCTGCAGAACTCGGGCACCTGCAAGTGTCCGTGGACGACCCGTGTCTGCCGTTGACAAGCCGCCCACTCAAACGGCCGCAATATGGCGTACTTCGGACATCCCGAGCGATGTCGAGCAACACGTCTACTCCTTCAACTTGCCACCTTAGCCATCTGCGCCGCACGTGCTACCTTTGCCTGTCGCCGGGACTTCTCGCTAAGGATCTGGTGACGCCGGTGGTCCGTCATCTGCTTCCAGCCCCGGATTTCGTCTCGCGTCCGAAAGCAGCCGATGCAATGTCCAGTCTTGCCATCAAACGCACATACATCGATGCAAGGCGATTTGACTGTCATCGGTCAGGCAGCGGCGGCGGGCGAATTCACTTCGACTGTCACGTGCGATAGTCCCTTGAAACGCTTGAGTGCCGCGCGGTAGAAGCCCGGGTTGCGCTGCGCTTCGCCGGTGGCCACCGATACGATCGCGCTCATGTGCCCCGGACCGACGCGCCAGACATGAAGGTCGAGCACGGTGTCGCCGTTGTCTTCGATGACATGACGGACATTCTCGGCCATGCGCTCGTCCGGATTCATGTCGAGCAGAATGCCGCCCGTATCGCGCATCAAGCCCCACGACCAGTTTGCAATCACCAGTGCGCCGACGACGCCCGCAAGCGGGTCCATCCAGACCCAGCCAAACGCACGCGCCAGCAGCAGGCCGATGATTGCCAGCACGGAAACCGCCGCGTCGGCAATGACGTGAATGTAGGCCGAGCGGATGTTGTGGTCACGGTTCGCGGCCGCCTGTGCATCGTCGTGATCGTGCTCGTGTTCCTCGAACTCGATCTCATGTTCACCATCGGGCAGGAGGACAATGGCCCTGAATGCGTGCGGCTCGGGAATGTCGTCCTTCGACTCGAGATAGCCATCGCGATCGGCAAACGCGAAGGTCTGGTGCTTGCCGTCGGGGCGGATCGTCGTAACTGAGACATCGCTGGCGTTCAGTTTCGAGGAAGCCGTTTCGGGCATGATGCGAAAGACAGGCGGTACTCCGTCTTCGAACACCGACAAGGCAAATACACCCCCACTGCCGAAGATGCGGTGCACCTCGTCTTCGTGACCGTGTTCGTCTTCATGGCCGTGACCATGACCGTGGCTATGACCGTGGCTATGCCCGTGACTGTGGCCGTGGTGGTTGCCGCGCAGCAGCCAGACGCTCGCGAGATTGACCAGCAGTCCAAGCACCGCGATAGGGATAGCCTGACCGAAGTGAATGGGCACAGGCGAGAGAAAGCGCGATATGGCTGCGTAGCCGATCAGAAGCGCGATCATGGCGAGCACGATGGCGCTGGTAAAGCCCGCGAGATCGCCCAGCTTGCCCGTACCGAATACGAAGCGGTTGTCGGTCGCGTGCCTGCGCGCGTAGGTGTACGCCAACGCGGCGATGAGCATCGCGCCGGCATGTGTCGACATGTGCAGACCGTCGGCGATGAGCGCCAGCGAGCCAAAAAGACTGCCGCCGACAATTTCAGCCACCATCATCGCGCTGCACAGCGCAATGACCATCCAGGTCCTGCGCTCGTTGTCTTCGTGGGCTGCACCCAGAAAGATGTGGTCGTGCCCCGCTCCGAAAGCGGAATCTTCAAAGTTGCTCATGGTTCCCTCTTACTTGAAGTAGCTGTGGACTACCTCAATCAGCTGCTCGGTGCCGCTGCCGTGCTCATCGTCCGGCTCTGCGTCGACGAGATGCGTTCGGATGTGGTCTTCGAGAACCACGGCAAGCAATCCGTTCATCGCGCCACGGCTACTGGTGATGAGCTG
This sequence comes from Paraburkholderia aromaticivorans, assembly GCF_002278075.1. Lineage (NCBI taxonomy): Bacteria > Pseudomonadati > Pseudomonadota > Betaproteobacteria > Burkholderiales > Burkholderiaceae > Paraburkholderia > Paraburkholderia aromaticivorans. The sequence continues at coordinate 129,463 of NZ_CP022992.1, forward strand.
GAGCACATCCATGCAGCCGCGCTCTTCTTCGAGTGCGCGCTCGATGGCTTCGACCTGTCCCTTGATGCGGCGAACCCGGTTGAGCAGCTTCTGTTTTTCGCGAATCGTATGGCTCACGGTTAGCCTCCTGAATACGGTAGGGGGCTATCTTACCCTAGATAGGGTACGGGGGTATACGTTTGTGTCGATCTGGATTTGTGGAAAACGTTGCCCTGCGGCTCGTAGGCCAGAGGACCGCAGCCGGCCAGGCAGGGTGGGCTCGATTCGGACGACTGCTTATCGGCCCGAGGACACGTCTGAATGCCTACTGCGGTGTTCGCGCGCGGTTCAGCCGTTCGGCCCCTAGAGGACACTCTTTCCGCCAACCGCGGGACCATGTCCGCGGCGAACGCGTCGGTCGAATGACCGTTTATCCGGGCCTGTTCGCTAGATCGTTGACGGCCCGGGCACCTCAGAACGTCACGCCATCAGAACGTCACCACCGTCCGCAGTCCGGCCACGGCCTCGTTGCCGATGCGTGCGCCACTGTTGTTCGGATCAGGAATGCCGCCGCCCGGATGGAAGATGTACTGGAGTTCGCCCTGCAGCAGCCACCACGGCGTGACCTGGTACTGGTACGTCGCCTCGATCACCGTCTCGGCCGTTCGCACGGGGTACCCCGGCGTCTGGACGGTTGCGATGTCTCGGTCGAGCGCGCTCACGCTCGAGCTGATGTTCGCGTAGCTGAGCGCGAGACCGACCGAGTCGTTGTCCCGGCCCTTGAACGGCGCTTTTAGCACCACCCCCGCGTTGATGTTGAAGTCGATCAGGTTGCGGTCGCCCGGCGCGCCCATCACACGCGTGAATACGCCGAGCGACTGGGGGCTGTCGGCACTCGGGCGCCACACCATCTGGTCTGCGACTGCATAAATGCTGAAGTTGCCGCGATGCGTGGCCGGCACGCCGTTCGACGCCGGGCTCGCGAGCGAGATGCCGTTTGTGTCGAGGTGTTGATCCGCGAAGCGATTGTTGTTGTACCAGAAGCCCAGTTTGTAGGTGCCGGGGAGCCCGCCTGGCTGCGCCGCGCCGGAGCCGTTTGCCGGCGGCTGGTTGATCGCGTACTGGATCTCACCGATCATCATCGCGCCGTTGTGCAGGTTGAACTGCGTACCGCTGGCGTTGAGCTGCTGTGGGTCGCCGTTGCCCGGCGCCGGGTTGCCGTCGAAGATGCCACCGAGAATCGTCATCGAATCACTCGGCTTGAACCGCAGGCGCACGCCGAGCGATGACAGCGGATAGGCGGGACCGCCCGCAGGCAGGGCGGTGGCAGCCAATACGGGCCAGCCGAACGTCGCGTTCGCGAAAGTGCTGGCGTACTGGCTGACGATGAATTCCTGATCAAGGCTCTGCTGACCAATCTTGACGTCGAACCTGTCGCCGAACGCCTGCTGGTACCAGAGTTCCCACAAACGCGTCGACGCTTCCGCCTCAACGCCGCTCACAGCTTGCAACGCATCCAGGCGTGCCGCCGTGATGCCGTGCCCGTGAATCTGCAAGGCATCGACGAAAAAGGTACCGCCCTTCAGACCGAACGCCTTGTCAGTATCGACGTTCAGGCCTAACTGCGTGGCGCCGTTGTACGAAGCGCCCTTCGAGATACCACCTGAGAAGTTGCCGTAGAGCTCGCTCGTCTCCTGCGCGTTGAACGTGATGCCGTGGTCGCCGAGCAGTGTCCGCAGTCCGCCCATGTCGCCGAGCAGGTTCGAGCGGTCCCAGAAACCGGTCGGAGCGGCGGCGGCCCCACCCGGAGTGGGGTTTGCGTCGGCGTTCGAGGCCGGCGCGGAGGTCTGGTTTGGCTCTGTCGGCGCAGCGGACTCTGACTGTGCGCAAGCCGGAGTGGGTACACCAGCGGCCAGTGCAATCACCAGCGCTGCGGCGGCGCAGACCGGCTTCAGGCTCGATGAGGGAGCGAGGAGGCACTGCTTGTCACAGCCATTGCCGTTTTGTGTGAGCGTGGTAGAGGAGATCATTTTTACTTTTTCTGGGAAATGAATTTACGAATGGGCGATGCCGAAGCACTGTGCGCCTCCGGCGCGCCATTGGTCCGCTGTTTGGTGACACCGCACTCGCGACAATAGCGCTCAGGCCGGCCACGATGTGCCGGAAATGTTGTGTTGTGATGTCATCCAAAGGGACGCGATCGAGGCATTGCGTTGCACTGGCTGGCCTGTGCGGCTGCCTGTGCGTCGCCAGAGCTGGCCATGTCCGTCAAGGTCCCGGCGCAGTGAGGCGACCGACGACACGCGCAGGTAAGCGCGCGAGTCGCGTAGAAAGCGTTCGATATGCATGACTCAACTCCCGTCAGGCCCGGGCAGGCCGGGCAACGTTCGATAAGCGACGCGCGTGCAGGCAGCTTAAACGCTGCTGTCCGCGTTCTTACGCAAAAAGGGAGCGAGCTACAGACGGACCGCACAGGCGGTCCTGAAGAAGCGCGCTGACCCGGCAATCGGAGTCAGCGGCGGGAAGGAAAGTCCGGGCGTCGCTAACGCGCGATTGCAGTCTGGGTGCCGGCACAGGCCGGCGTACAAGATCGACTACTAGAGCTTGCGTCCACGAAGGACTCTCCTGTTGATAAGACGGGGCGGATTCTATTCGCGCCGACTGTGAACGCGCAAGCGGAAATTGTCATGCAGTGCTTAGTAGCCTGAAGAGCGATGCCGAACGCACCGGCCCCGGCGAAGTGGATGACATCCACGACGGCAGGACGGCACACGAGCGCGCCCCGCGTCGCACGATGCGGCACGCGTTCACGAGCAACGGTCACTGCTGCATGAGTGCAATACGAGGAGGTGTGCAAATGATTTGCATCCACCCCAAGTAACGGATTCGAAAGAAAAATCTTCGAAATATCCGTTGACTCGGCTCGCGCGTCGTCACTAGAATTCGCCTGTTTTCACGAAAGGGGCATATGCCTTGGACAGTTGCAGTAGTCGACCTTCGAATAGTTTTTCTGCCTGACCGGCACGACGCCCGCCTGGATTCTTCCCGAGCTGCCGTCCTGCCAGCAGGCAGACGGTGCGCGCCGCAGTAGCTTCCGCAGTTTCTCCCCCGCGCATTTTTTCGATTGGCCGCCGTCGTTGACGCGTGCGTTGTAACGCGCATTCGTCGAGACGACCTGGCGCGTCGAGCCGTTGGCTCGCGGTGCCGCTTGCCCACGCCGTTTTCGCGCACCCTGAATGCCGCGCGGACCCAGCGTGCGGTTAAACACGTCCGTCAAACGAGAATCGGACCCAAACGACAGAGGAGTTCACGATGCCCGACCCCGAGCCTGGTCCCTGCACGACTCGCCGCGCGTTCTCGCAGAACGCCGCCCGCTTCGCCTGACATCCTGGCCGCACACGTTCCTCCCACACGCCCGAGCACTTCGGCCCGTGTGAACTGAAACGAAGGCAGGCCCGATTGAAGGCGCCACGTTTCAAGTATTGGAGGAATCACCATGCACTTCGCTCTGCTCGTTTCGCAACTCCCGCGCGTCCAGGAAGCTCGCATGCATTACAACGGCATGCTCGTGCTCGACGCCCGTCCGCACGTTTCGGCCCGCCTGGTCGCCGCCATCCGGACGGCGCTCAAAAAGCTCGCTCACTGACGCCGCCAGGCGTTGCCGCCCGCCTGCGCACTGGCACGAACACCGGCGCGTGGCAACGTTGCGCCGTGTGTTCAAGCACGACTTAAAGCATTACCGATAAGGAATAAATTCAAATGTCCGCCACACCTGCAAACATCGCGCCGCGCCGAACTGCCGTGCTCGACGACGCGCACGTCGGCGATATCAAAGGTGCCTTCGGCACGATCGCCCACCACGACACCGCCCCGCGGCACAACTGGATGGCGCGTCTGCGCACGCTGCTCGCCATCCTTGGCCCCGGCCTCATCGTCATGGTCGGAGATAACGACGCTGGCGCTTTCGGCACCTACACGCAAGCCGGCCAGAACTACGGCACGTCGCTGCTCTGGACGCTCGCCCTGCTGATCCCGGTTCTCTACGTGAATCAGGAAATGGTGCTGCGCCTCGGCGCCGTGACTGGCGTCGGTCACGCACGCCTCATTTTCGAACGCTTCGGCAGGTTCTGGGGTGCCTTCAGCGTCATCGACCTCTTCCTGCTCAATGCGCTCACGATCGTCACCGAGTTCATCGGTATCACGTTTGCGCTCGACTTCCTCGGCGTCTCGAAGGTTCTCGGCGTCTGCATCGCCGCAGTCCTGACGATGGCCGCGGTCAGTACCGGCAACTTCCGGCGCTTCGAACGCTTCGCGATCGTCCTGTGCCTGCTGAGCCTCCTCCTGATTCCCGTGCTCGTGTCGATCCACCCGCCGGTCCACGTCATCGCGCGTGACTTCTTCGTGCCAACATGGCCGAAGGATTCGAAGCTCTCCGACGTGATGCTGCTCGTCATCGGCATCGTCGGCACGACCGTCGCACCATGGCAGCTGTTCTTCCAGCAGAGCTATGTGATCGACAAGCGCATCACCCCGCGCTTCATGAAGTACGAAAAGGCTGACCTCTGGATCGGCATCGCCTTTGTGATTATTGGCGCGGTGGCGATGATGGCCTTCACGGCTGCGCTCTTTGACGGCAAGCCCGAGTTCGGCAACTTCACCGACGCTGGCGGCGTGATCGCCGGCCTGCACAAGTATGTCGGCCAGACGTCGGCGACGATCTTTGCTGTCGCGCTGCTCGACGCGTCGATCATCGGCGCTGCCGCTGTCTCGCTCTCGACGGCCTACGCGATCGGCGATGTCTTCAAGGTCAAACACTCGCTGCACCGTAGCGTACTCGACGCGAAGGGCTTCTATCTCGTCTATTTCGGCATCATTGCGCTCGCTGCCGCCCTTGTGCTGATGCCGGGCAGCCCGCTTGGCCTCCTGACGGAAGCCGTGCAGACGCTCGCCGGTGTGCTGCTGCCGAGCGCAACCGTGTTCCTGCTGCTGCTGTGCAATGACCAGGCTGTGCTCGGTCCGTGGGTGAACTCGAAGAAGCTGAACGTGTTCACGGGCGCCGTCATTGCCGTCCTCGTCGTCCTGTCGGTCGTCCTGACAGCTGCCACCGTGTATCCGGACATCAGCGGCGCGACGATCGTCAGGATTCTCGTGGGCGGATGCGGGCTTGCCGTGGCCGTGTATGCCGCGGTGGAACTCTCGCGCAAGTCGCGCGGCACGGCTGCCGCCAACGATGCGCCGGCACTGAATAAGCCAGCCCTGAAGGCGTTGCGCAACACGTGGCGCATGTCGCCGCTCGAAGACCTGCCGGCGCCGCAGCATCTGACGCTGTCGACGCGTGTGTGGATGGGCGTACTGCGCGGCTACCTCATCGTCGCGGTGGGTCTCGTCATGGTGAAGGTCGTGCAGATGGCCATTCACTGAGACTGTCAAACGGATCGGGCAGGCGCGTGCCTGCCTCGCTTTCCACACGGGTTCGGAGTCGGCGCCGAACCCGTTTTTTATTTTAGGACCTGCAAATTAGCGATAGAAAGACGCCTCACTGAGCGGACAATTAACGAAAAAGATATCGCGAATTATTGTCATTTTATATTCCATATAAATCAATAAGTTACGTGATTATTTGGTTCGTTTGTGCGACAATTTGTGCTTTGATTTTTTAGTCTCTGCGTGCAGTCGGAGACCTGCGGAGCCAGACTCATGAGCGTTAAAGATTCGATTGAAGCTAACCATCACGCGGCGGCCCAGCGCAGCACAATGGTAAGTGTTTGCGTGAACCTGCTCCTCTCATTGGCGCAAATCATCGTCGGCGTCTTTGCGAGGTCGCAGGCTTTGCTATCCGACGGTGTCCATTCGCTGTCAGATCTCATCTCAGATTTCGTTGTCCTTTTCGCAAGTCAACAAAGCAGGAAAGGGCCGGATGACGACCATCCCTATGGACATCGACGCTTCGAGAACGCCGCGTCTTTCTTTCTGGGACTGCTTCTACTTGCCGTCGGCGTTGGAATGCTCTGGACCGCCGTCGTGAAATTCCGCAATCCCGGGGCGATACCGCGCGTGCACGTGGCCGCCTTGTGGGTTGCATCCGTCGCGCTTGTGGCGAAGGAACTGCTTTTCCGTTACATGCTCGCAGTTGCCAGGCGCGTTCGGTCGAGCATGCTAGCCGCGAATGCCTGGCACGCACGGTCGGATGCCGCGTCGTCGCTGGTCGCAGCTGTCGGCATTGTCGGCAGCCTGCTCGGCTACCCGATTCTCGATCCTGTCGCGGCGCTCATCGTGGGTGTGATGGTGACACGCATGGGTGCGAAATTCGCGTGGGCCGCTTTGAACGACTTGATGGATCGCGCGGCAGACGAGGACGAAGTCGCTGCAATTCGGGAGACGCTAGCGGCAATGCCTGGCATCGCAGGCTTCCATGACCTTCGAACGCGCAAGATGGGCGACATGATCGCGGTCGACGTTCACCTCGAAGTGAATGCAGGGTTGTCGCTTGTCGAGGCACACGACATCTCGACCGCGGTGCAGCGCGTGCTCGTCGAAAAACATCCGGTACTGAATGTCATGACGCATATAGACCCTGTGCACGAACCGGCGCCTGGGGAAATGAATGTATATCGCCACGAACATAGGCTTAACCTGTCAAGCTGATCGGGCAGCCCGTCGTCCGCGGGCCCCGAGTCAGTTCCAGGGCATGTACTCGGCGCTAGCCATCCCGATCCTGTAAGTATTGTCTTCCCATGAGAATGCACATTGACAGGCAAGTGAGCGTCTCTTCCCAGGTGAGCAGGAGTCTTTCTTAGGGCAGTACACAATACATGACGAATGTCGCTTGCTGGCCGACCGGAGCCGGATGACGATCGGCTCAGATCGACCCATTGGCGCCCTTCAGCGAATTTTTGCGAATGTCACTATCACGCTCCAAAGCAGCCACTCTGGTTAATACAGGCTGATCGGTGCGACTGACGGCCCCGTTCTGAGGTCATTTTGTTTTGTCGACGCTCACCGGGATTTACGTTAAACGAGGCGCTCATCGCATCTGTCGTCGCGTTGCCTGCGAGTGGTGATGTCCGCGCCGACTGAATACATCAGCGGCAGACAGGCCCAACCGATTAGAGCTTTCCATCGACCTCTGCCAAGCTCTTGCCAAGTCTGAGGGCGAATAGAAAGCTTTCCGCCATTGCTCAGCTCAGACCTTACGCCAATGGTCGGGCATTCGTTTGTCACTCAGATGCCGGACGCGAGCAACATGCAGCGGGCTTGCCGGGTGATTATTCTTTGCCCAAGCAATCGCCTCCGCCTGTGTCTTGAAAGTTGCGAGTGGCACGCTGGTATGTGCCGGCTCGACGGTAAAACCTGAAGCTTTTTCGTTTATGAACAGACTGTTACTCATATCACCTGCCTCCTGGCTTGCTGGCAAACGGCCAGCACGTTGCGTCGCAAGTTAAAGACGCGACACGAGCTCATCCATTGCTACCTTGGCGTTTTCTAGGTAGTCGTCTTTAACCTGTACGCGGTGGCCGTTGATGGTTTGCTTTCCGACTTGCAGTTTGGAAAAAGGAAGTCCTTTTGCGAATGCAACGACGCCTGTCGTCTGGAAGTCCCGGATTTCGACAAAACCTTTGGGTATCGTTTTAAAGCCGAAAATTTCAGGGTTTCTCGAGAGTGCCGACTTCTCGCTTGTTTTTTCTCGGACTCGCTCCGGCCTCGGCGCTTTTCATCTGAACACCGATCCATTTCCTGGTGATGTGATCCGGCGTGGCCGGTTGCCTTCGTGCACCAGATTCATCGTCAGGCGGCAGTGATCAAACTCACGTTGCTCTATTCCTCAATCAATGCCTTGTTGATGCTCTCGTAGTTGACTTGCAGGGGCTCACATCGCTCAGCGCATCGCCCACGAAGGACTCAGTGCGGATCTTCCTGTCCCGCGTATCGCTCGTCTGTCAGTATGCCCCGAACTGGTTCGGGAGGGCCTTGCAATGGGGGGGGGGTGAGTGACCCCGCGCGTCTTTCATCTATCGCGGCGAGCATCGCCTTGATCGTCTCAATGAGTCTTTCGATTTGAAGGAGCCGTTTGTGCTGCCTATATTGCATATTCTATGCGATACTTCGTAGTGCAAAATAATGTAGAGAACAACAATGAAACTCTGGACGGCTTGGTGGGACGCGATCTGGCTGCTACGCCCAGCGTTTTCTCGCCTGCGCAGCTTCATGTGGTTCGCAACTGTCGTCGCTGGCTTGACTGTGCGCACCGAGTTGCTGGGCGTGACCAGCATCGTGCGGGCTCTCAAACTGCGGCCAGCCCTGTACAACAAGCTGCGTGACAGCCTGCATAGCGACGCCGTGCAGCTCGATCAGCTTTCAGCGCTGTGGACCCAGACGGTGCTGCGCCTGTTCCCTGACCCGCTACGCGTCAATGGCCGACTGGTTTTGGTCGGCGATGGCATCAAGGTGGCCAAGAGCGGCAGGAAGATGCCCGGCGTCAAGCTGCTGCATCAACAGTCCGACTCCAACACCAAGCCCGAATACATCATGGGGCACTCGATGCAGGCGGTCAGTATGCTTGTGCGGGCCGCCCAGAGCGTCTTCGCCGTACCGCTGGCCGTGCGTATTCACGAAGGTCTGGTGTGGTCCAACCGCGATCGGCGTACCTTGCTCGACAAGATGATCTCGCTGCTTGGCATCGTCTCGGTGCAGCAGCCGTTCTACTTCGTGGCCGATGCCTACTACGCTGCTGGCAAGATCGTCAAAGGCCTGCGCGATCGGGACAACCACCTGGTCACACGCGTGAAGTCCAATGCAGTCGCCTGTGCCCCGTACGTGCAGCAGGGACCGCGCAAACGGGGGCGTCCCAGGCGCTACGGTGAGAAGATCAAACTCAAATCGCTACTGGCTGATCCCCAGGCCTTGCAATCCGCCCCCAGTCCGGTCTATGGCGAGCACAATGTCACCATTCACTATCGGGTCTGCGATCTGCTGTGGCCGGCGTACGGTCAGCTGGTTCGCTTCGTGGCAGTGACTCACCCAAGCAGGGGTTCGTGTCTGCTGATGTGCACCGACCTCAGTCTGGATGCCGTCGAGATCATCCGCCTGTATGGATTGCGCTTCAAGATCGAGTACAGCTTCAAACAGGCGGTGCATCGGATCGGCACATTCGCGTACCACTTCTGGATGCAGGACATGAAGCCGCTCGCCCGCCGAAACGGCGATCAATACCTTCATCGCGAGTCACTCGAGTACCGCAACGCCGTCAAGCGCAAGATCCACGCGTACCACGTCTTTATGCACGCTGGCATCGTCTGTCAGGGACTGCTTCACTATCTGGCAGCGGTGTTCCCTTCACAGGTCTGGAGTTCCTTTGGATCCTGGCTGCGCACTATCCGCCCCGGCATCCCTCCATCGGAGTTGGTCGTCGCCAACGCACTACGTCAATGCCTGCCCGAATTTCTCGTGAATAGCGCCAAAACCCATTTCTTCGCAAAATTCATCGCAGAAAGGCAGGACCCCGACACATTCGAGATGTTCCGCCTGGGCACATAGCCGAAAAACCACGCCTGAATTCGGCACTCTCGAGTTCAGGGTTTGATTTCAGCAATTTTGTGATGTCCGTCTCGATTGCGGCCAGCACGGCGGCGTAGGCAGATGCGGCTCCCATGTACTGTGTGATGCGATTTTTTACGATTAGATGCACCTTGGGAAGCGGTCGACCCGCAGCCTTGAGTTTCGTGGCAAAAGCATAAGCCGCGTAGATTTCTGACGGCAGCTTCAGTCCATAGATAAGAGAAAAGGCATTCTGGATCGCGCGCCGCGAAGAGTCGTCCGCCATCACCGGCAAGACGATGCGGTCGGTCGCTGCAAGTGCGATCTGGGTGTAGAGAGAAAAGCTGGGGTTGCAATCGAGGAACACGGTGTCATATTCGTCTTCGACCTGGGCCAGGAAGTCCTTCAGCCAGTCGACAACGGCAATCCAGGGATTCGTGCCGGGAATCTGGTTGTTGGCGAGAGTATTGACCGCATTCGCCTGCAATTCAAGCAGCGGATCACCACATACTAGGTGAATGTTCTTCGCAACCCCCTTGTTGTACTCATGCGGGAGCGTGATGAAGTCTTGAGCGTCAAAGGCGGGCGGCGAATACGGTGCTGGTAGCCGGAGCTGGAAATACCCTCCAACACTGCAGCGAGGAACAAGCCCCTGCCGCTCCAGGAGCTTTTCGCTACCCTTGCTGTTCAGACCGCCGAGCAACAGTTCCGACAGGTTTGCTTGAGGACACATGTCGACGGCGAGCACCCGTTTTTTCGGGTGTTTCTCCGCATAGCGCACGATTGACTGGAAAGCCAGGCTGGTCTTCCCGGTGCCTCCCTTGTTGTTCCAAAAAGCGTACCGGATTTCCATACCAAGGCCCCTATCATAGTGTCGCTACCAGACGGACGTGCGTCCATTTGAGACACTGTAACGTCAAACGTGGACAACTTCAAGTCCAATTTGTAACTCCGCCGCTGTAACTGGGGATGCGCCCGACGTCGCGGGCAACGGGCATCAACTGGGTACTTGAAGAACGGCGGTACGCTCGAGAAGGCGCAGAGTTGGCCAATCATGCGTTGACACTACACTGCAACCAATATTCGAGAGCGGCCCAGTTTGAAGAGATCGAACGGTTTTCTTTTTAGGACATGGACAGATATTCCGCGTCGAATCTACGCTGGACTTCGGCCATTCGATCATATAGGTCGAATGTCTCTTGATGGCCGATCACTGCCTACTGGGGAACGCACGACAAACCAGCCCACAATGCTCAGACGATGTCGACGCGCGCGAACCTTGGGGGCAAGTTCTCGGCGCCAATTCGTGAATGCGGGTGGTTAAACTCCGCCCGATAGCGCGCCGACCCGATGAGCGCGCTATTCGTGATCAAGCCGTGGCAGGTCCGCGAGCGTTCGGCCCGCATCGGTATCCGCGACCACCATTTCTATGCCTTCGCGTCCGGCCTCGTCGACGACGCGTCGGACCTCTGGACCGGCGACGCGCTGTCCCTCCAACGGGAAGACTGTTACAACGGTGTCGCCCTTAGCCAGTGCTTCTACCACTTCGATTACTGGTGACGCTTGCGGAGCAACCTCAAATTGTTCTCCGCTCACGGACACCTGCCCCCAAAGCACATGTGTGACCCTTTGCGAATTCCCGTCCATCCGAACCGCTGTTATAGCGTGCACTGCCATCGCTTTCCCCCCCTTGTCGAGCTTAGATGGTAGCGGTAATCGAACCAGAAGCCATCGTTGAACTAGTTGCTCGTCTCTCGGTCGTTGTGCTCACGACCGCGGAACATGAAACGCGTCGCGCATCGGGTTATGGTTGTGGCTCAGGCGGTCGAGGTGTTCACGATGATGTTTGGCCGTGCCATGCTGAGGCCCTGGCGAGTGATCGCTATATCTCCGGTCAAGCGGCATAACGCAGAGCTGCTGCGGCACGTCCTGCAGAGATGCGCCGCCGCGCATCACCATCGCGCGTCGTAGAAAATCGTGCACCGGAAATGGCAGCCAAAGCATACCCCGCGCACCCGCGCCCTGCGCCTCATCCAGATACGTACGGAAGCTGTCTATACAGGCAAGCGCCAAGGCGTGCAACGTCAGCCAGTGAGCCGCCTCCCTGCTCCATGCTCGTGGCGCGACCGGTGCGTGAAGCGACAGCCAGACTGTCAGGCCGAGCGGCCCATGCACGGGCTGTTGTAACAGGGAGCGGGGTATCCCTATGCCTTCCCATTTGCAACGCCATCGCAGGAAGGCCAAGGCGACCGGACAACACGATGTCGTCGTACCTCCGCAAAGCGGCCATGCGAGGTGAAGGGCAGCACTCTTAATGCAGGCCAGGTGGCTCCGGCCATACATTCGCATGATCCGTCGCCGCACCGCCTTGTAGCACGCGTGCGCCGATGCGTCGTGATCGCTGGAAAACTTTTGCTGCGTCACCGCCTGTGGCCATGGATCGTCAGGCTCAGCCTGCCCGCCCGTGCCAAACCTGATCCAGGACACCTCCTGCAGTGGCAACTGATACTCCGAAACCGGGAGCAGTTCGTCCGGCGTTGAGGGTAGCCCGCCCATGGCGCACCAGATTTCTTCCGATCCTGTCGGCTCCTGAATGGTCAGCCGGACATGCCTCGCACGCTTTCCCAATCGTCGTCGATACGGCTGTCCTACACGAATATCATCCAGACCCTGGGATGGCACCCACCATGCTTGCCCGCACGACGGGCAGTTAAACGGAGCCTTGAACAAGTCGGCCCGCAACCGGTAAGGAATGGGTTCCTCGCACCGCTCGCAGCGCTCGACCAGCGGTATTCGATGCACGGGGCACTGATCGACGCGGCGGTACTGAAATACGGCCAGATGAACACCCTGCTGCGCACATTGCACACACCAGCGCAGCGCCGGCGACGAAATCCTCCGAATCGCGCCGGATGGCATGATGAACGCTGCGGCGATCTCTGCCAGCGGCAGGCGCAGCATGTCGCTCATGCGTGGCAGATCAAAGCCACGCGCGTCGCGAAGATCGAGATACTGCGGCAGCGTGCGCCGACCCTGCCAGCTTGCAAAGGACTCAGTGAGCGCGGTGCAGGACAGCGCGTTGAGCCGCTGAAACTTCGCCAGCAGCGAGAATGCAGATTCTCCTGGAGCATGCCAGTCGTCTCGCCAGCACCACGGATCACGGACCGGAGGCGCACTGTCTGTCAGCAGGATATCGAAGTACCGTGTCACGACCCCGCCTCATCGACGAAGATGATCCGCAACGCCTCAAGCGCGGCAATAAAACTGGATTCTTCGACGGCCTCGTCCCAGCAGGCGCGGCTCAGTTCAAACCCCGCCGAGTCGTGTTCCATATTGCGGGTCAGCGCGATCTCAACCGAGCGAGCCAGATACTCCATGGGGATTTCCATCGGAAAATCGAACCTCGCGGTTCGATGCGCCGCTTCGAACGCATCCCACAGCACCTTCTGCTGCGCGCCGAGCTGAAAGCCCGTGTCGTACGCGCGCTGCAGAAAAAAGCGCGTATAGGTCCAGTCGCTGCCTTCCGGAAAGATTGAGCTGTCGTACGCGGCGAGAGACATTTTCAGATCAGCCGCCTGCTGCATGCCCGCAAACCGCATCTCGTCAATCATGAAACGGGCGACGATCTGCGAGGTATCGACGTTCTGCCGGAATGCGCTCCTGCGGTTCAGGATACCAGGCTGGCCGACGAGAAACGCAAACACGCGGATACCGCGGCGACCAAGCTCGTCCTGGACGTCACGCAGCCACTCGTAGTGCTCCATCTCAAGTCGTTGTGCCTCGTCGATGAAGATAACCAGCGTGTTACCCGAAACGCGCGCCACGAGTTCGGCGAGCTTGTGATAGAGCCGCAAGCGCCGTTGCAGGGCGGTACCGCTGTCCGGGCGGGCATGCTGGGCGACATCGAGCAACATCCCGAAGAACAGGGACTCCGAGCGCGTGGGATTCTGTGGCATGCCGAGCGTGAGGACAACGACGCGCGGCAGCTCGTGCCGCAGCAGCCGCACGCAATATCGGACCGCATAGGTCTTGCCCCAGCGTGTATGCCCGTAGATCACGGAACCCGTCACGCCCCGGCGAAGACAGTGCCGGATTCGCGCGTACATGGCCGCGATCGCCGGCGTCGGCACGATGTACGACTGGTTAAGCAGCGGGTGCTCCGACGGGTCGACCGGACGTTTGAGTGTGTCGAGCATGGCTTCAGTACGTGAAGATCTTCGTCAGCCATGGTGCCGGCTCGCCCTTCGGGCGAGCCAGTGTCGGTAACCTCACCCCGTTCGATGCGGCCGACGACACATTCGCTACGGCGAGCGTCCCCTGTTGTGGCGCGTGTGCCTTCGCGCGGTCGGTCAGCATCCGCGCGAGGTCATTTGCATCGCGCGCATGCTGCCGTGCCTGATCCTTTTTCCACGCGAACCAGGTGCTAACCGGATCGTCGCCCTCCCGCCACACGAGCTTGCGCTGGCGAATGAGCGAAAAGATCTCCTGACGGACGCGCAGCGAATGCGGTGTGAAGCACCATGGCCGGGCCGCCGTGAGCACGCCCAGCTCGGCGCCGTTCATGAAGAAGGCGTGCAACTGGCGCACGTCCTTCACGTTGAAATAGACGCGCAGCTGCTGGCCGATCAGCCCCGTCATGCTGGACAACAGGCGGCTGTCGTAGCGCACGTACTTAAAATTCACGTGGGGCCGCACGCCCCGGCTGACGTTGCCGCGAATGGTCACGATCCGCGCTTCCTGCAACAAGCAGAGCGTGCCGCGCCGAGCTTCCGGGACCGTCCGCAACAAGCCCTCGCGTCTCGCAAGCTGGAACTGCATCGCCTCGAGCGGCGATCGGCCGCCAAGTCCCGTGTGTGGTTCGCCGTTGTAGTTGGCGAGCACGACGTCAATCACGTCCTCAAGTTCGTCGAGCGTCATCATCAGCGACGTGTTGCCGCCGACGTCGCTCAGCGCCCGCTCAACGGAGCGCGGATCTCGACCGGTGGTCGCCGGTAGACGGTGCGCGAAGTGCGACGCCAACTGGTCGAAGAAGCGTTCGATGAAGGCCCGCTCATTTTTCTGGCCCAGCGGCCCGTTGTCCGTCGCACAGCCCACCACTGTCGTAAGGCGCTCGAGCGTTGCCTTCGCGAAATGCGACTTGGCGGCATCGAAGCGCAGCGTGTTCCAGCATGCCCATGCGGCCTGAGGAATGATTTCCGAGGGGAACCCTCCACCCCGCTTGACGCGCAGTGCGGGAATCTTCGGTTCGCGGGCAACGTGCGGCATCAGTGCCGCCTGCAGCGCCTGTGCAACATCGTCCCGGTTGTACTCTCGCCCAGGGGCAAGCGCGTAGCCGACGACTGCGCGGCTCGCCACGTCGAGCAGCACCAATATCCAGATCCGGCGCATGACGAGCAGCGTCTCGAAGCCGAACGGATCGTCGATACGCAGCGTCAACCGCACGTCGAGCTTGTGTCCGTCGAACTCGACTACCTCATAAGGATATGTCGCAGTCCTGCGTACATCTTCTGAATCGGCTTGCCACTCGTGACTGATCTGCTCCGCGCCCGCCGCGCGAGCCGCCGATGCAAACTGCTGCCCTGCGAGTTTGTTGACGTGTTTTGCGAGAGAGCGTTCGCCGAGATGTTTCCGGTTGAACGGATATTCGTGCGCCTGGATACCGGCCTTCCGGCATTCGGCAAGAAACCCGGCATGCAGCCGCCAGATCTGGCGGTGGACCTCTTCCAGTTTGGTCTCGCGGCGGCTCCGGGCAGCGACCTTGCGCTCGATCCAGCGCGCAAGTTCCGGGTATCGAAGCAGCAGCTGACCGAAAGCGCCGCTCGTGCCGTCGGCACCACTTGTCGCCACGCGGGCCCGTCGCTCATACCGGCGAGTATGCAGCCAGGGAAGCAACGCCCGGCAACCGTGAATACGGCCATCTTCGTGAGGCGCGATGCACCGCTCGAAGAGCCGGTATAGATCGTTGATCCGCACTCCTGTTTCGCGGCCGATCGCCTGAAGTGTCGTGCTTCCGTCGACAAACAGCGTCATCGCGCGTACCCGCCGCGCGACGAGTCCCCGCGCCTGTTCATCGAGAGCGCTGTCGTCGGCACTGGGCCACTGGCTGAGGTCAGCCAGCTCCGCCGGAATGGAGCGGCGATCGAAGCGTAGTGTTCCGAAGACCATCGATCTCATGACATCACCAGGCGGCTATTGGGTCCGAGAGGCTGCGAGGCGATCGTTGGACAGTCCAGCACGCCCTTCAAAACCAGCGAGAACGCGGAGGCACGCACGAGTTCAGGATCAAGGGCCGCAAACCGTTGTTCGAGTTCGATCAGTGTCAGGCCGTCGTTGCACGCAATCGCGATAGCGCGAGAGATTTCATCCCCGGCCGCCGCGGTGTTTGCCGCGAGGTATTGCAGCATCGTGAGCCTGTTCTGGCACAGCGGTTCAGGATCGTCGAGTTCGCCCGGGAGGATGGTGTGTACCGTCATCGCGTTCGCCCGGCACCACGCATCGAGCGCCGGGTACACGCGAAGCCCCTTTGCTGCGATTGTCGCTTCGGATGATCGCAAAACCAGATGCAGTTGCTCGCCGTCGTCCGTGCAAACCCAGAAGTCCGCAGCCCGGCTCCCTCTCGCCTCCGGGACGAGCAGCGGCCGCTCGCAATAGGTAACCACTTGTGGGGTGGACTCCAACCGCAGCCATAGCTGAAGCGCGCTCCGGCCAAACAACGTCAGCCGCCGTCCGACCTTGGGACCGAACACGTCGAACCGATGCGTGCCGTACGGACGCACATCGGTCGCCGCCTTTCGGAAACGTGGTGAACGCATCGCGCGCTCCATGCAAGCTATGCACACGTTTTACTACAAGAAAGGTGGGAGTGACGGATAGGGAAACCGCCAGGGCCAGAAGGTACCGCGGCGGTTCACATCAATACTACGAAACACGTATCAAATGATACGAATTGAGGAGCGCACGGCCTTGAGCGGGAAGAGCCGTCTTTTCAGAGGGGTTTTCGGCACTAAAAAACGCGCCTCACTTAGCAGGTTCGTGAAACATCAGCGCACGAAATGCTGAATAGCTTTTATAAACAAATCGTTAGGCCAAGCAACCCTAATCTTACGATGTTCCACGGGACTGCGATATCCAGCCCGTCGAGCACCTGAGATTTCCAACATTTCCTTCTCCGCAACGAGATTTCCAACTCTTCTTTCCGAAATCAAAGAAGCGAATCTTGTTCATTGGAACGCGGTCGACCACGTTCCGCATGGATCATGCGCCGTCGAGCCGGTACAAGTTTCACTTCGTCGGACGGAACCGGGCGACCAGCCCGATCCTGCCGGCCGGACTTACCGAGCAGGAAGTCGTGATCCAGTGGCTGAAGACGAAGGAAGCCGGTGACGGCCGACTGGCAGAAACGACGCGCGCCCAGTATGTGGTTGAGGCCCGGAGGCTCTTCTGGTATGCGCGATGGATCGACACGCCGATCTCGGAATGGACGCTCGAGGAAGCCGGCGACTACCTCGCGTTCCTGAAGGCTCCGGACGAGGCTGCGATCTGCGCGGAGCGCGTGCCGCGCGGCGATCCGCGCTGGACGCCTTTCCGCAAGGCGCTGAGCACGGCATCTGCGCGCCAGAGCCAGGTCATCGCCGGCAGCCTGTTCAAATGGCTCGTCGCCGTGCAGTACCTTCGGGCCGATCCCTTCGCCGGCTACGGGCTGGCGGGAAAGAAGCGCCAGCGCGCCAAGAAACAGAAACGGTTCGTTGGGCAGGATGGCATCGAGCTTGCCCGGGATGCGGTCGTTGGCCGGGAATGTCGCACCGACCGGGAACGGGCCAAGCGGGCCCGCGATCTGTTCATTGTTGACCTGTTCACCAAGACCGGCTTGCGCACGTCCGAGGCGATCAATGCAACGATGGGATCAATCCAGTACGCGCGCTTCACTCCCGCGCAGCGGGCGAAGAACCCCGACTATCCGGAGGGCGTCTGGGTGATCGAGGTGGAATCCGGGAAAGGCGGCCATGCACGGACGGTCTCGTGCGCGGCCATCATGGGTAGCCTTCAGGATTATCGGATCGCCTATGGCCTCTCCTCACTGCCCATCCCGGGAGAAACGACCCCTCTCATCCTTGGCGCCCGGCGACGGACGCCCGAGCTCAGCAGGCAGGTCAGTGAAAGAGGGCTTCGCGGCTTGAGGCGTGATCTCGGGACCATCGATGGCGTCACGGACCGCTCCTCGCTGTACCGGCTCGTGAAGGCGATTTTCCGTGAGGCGCTGGCTTGGTGGGATGCGCGCGACCCGGTCGAAGCGGCCAAGCTCGAACGCGCCTCCACGCACTGGCTGCGCCACAGTTTTGCCAAGAGCCTCGTGTCGGCTGGCGCGGATCTAATGACGATCGCCCGAAACCTTGGTCACGCCGACGTGAATACCAGTCTCGTGTACATCGATGACGAGGAAACGTCTCGGGCTCTCGACACCGAGAGGTTGCTACTGGACCGATAAGGCCGATCATCCTGTGGGAAATAACTTCCCACAGGAAACTTCACATTCCCCGCCCTCTCCACTCTTCCCCGATCTGTCACGGGAAACCGACACCCCTCGTTTTTGGACTCGCCTCCTTTTATACTTCCTGTCAGGAAGTTGCGGAATCGACGTCCGTGACCCTTGGTTATTTCCATAAACGAGTCGGAGTATCTGACGATGAAAAAGAAATTGCTGGCGATGGCAACAACGGCGTGTTGTTCGATCAGTACGCTTGCCTACGCGTCACTCGGGGGCAGTATTCCCACCGTATCAGATGATCAAGTTCGGCTGGTCGCTAACCACCAAGCCGTGAATCAACAAGCAACGGCTGGCGCTGGCTACACGGTCAGCGAGATGGTGTTGCCAAGTAAGACGGTCGTGCGGGAATACGTCGCCGGCGGAAAGGTCTTCGCAGTGACCTGGAGCGGCCCGTCGGCGCCGAACGTCCGGCAACTGCTGGGCGCGTATGTCGATCAGGCCAGCGCAGACGTCAAAGCCTTTCGCGAGGCGCACGGTGGCATTGGACCGGTCTCGGTCTCGTCCGGGGATTTCGTGTTTCAGTCGGGCGGCCACATGGGTTTCTACGCCGGCCGTGCCTATATCCCGAGTGCAATTCCCAGCGGCGTCACGAGCTCGGACATTCGATAAAGGACTCGACAATGCGCAAAATCCTGATGCTCACGGCGGCCTCGTGCCTGTTCGCTCTGATGACAGCTTGCGGTGGCGGCGGCGGAGGTTCTAGCTCCCCTGCCCAGAGCACGCAAAGTCCGCCGTCAAGTACCTCGACGTCGCCGACCGCGGGGACACCGTCGACCGGTGCTTCGCCTACTCCGGTTGCAAACCAGATGTCCGTAACGGTCGGCCCAAACACGTGGAACGCGCAAAACGTGCTCTACACGTCGGTCACGATCTGTGTGCCGGGCACATCTAACTGCCAGACGATCAATAACGTTCTTGTCGACACCGGCTCCTTTGGACTGCGACTGTTCAACTCACAGGTCACGCTTCCGCTCCAGAAGGTCTCGGCAACGGTCGGCGGCACCCTTACCGAATGCACGACCTTTGGTTCCGGCACGGCATGGGGCACCGTCGCGCAAGCGGACATCAAGCTCGCAGGCGAAGTGGCGTCAAAGGCCCCGATCCAGTTGATAGCCGATCCGGCTGTCAGCGGCTCGGCCGCGAACAACTGCATTCCTGCCGGCGTGACGGACGTGAACAGCCCCGCAGCTTTGGGAGCGAACGGCATTCTTGGCGTTGGTTTGAACGCTGCTGATTGTGGCGCGAGCTGCGTGGCGACGACTTCACCGGGGTGGTATTTTGGCTGTACCGCAAATGCGACGACGTGCCCTGGCACGACTGTTCCGTTGGCAAACCAGGTGACGAATCCGGTAAGCATGTTTGCGCACGACAACAACGGAGTCGTGTTGACGCTGCCGAGCATTCCGTCTAGTGGTGTATCGAGTGTTTCCGGGACCCTCACTTTCGGCATCGACACGCAAGCCAATAATGCGCTGGGATCCGCGAAGGTCTACACGCTGAACAACAACTATGACCTGACCACCTCGTTCAACGGCAACACATTCCCGGAATCTTTCCTCGACAGCGGATCGAATGGTCTCTTTTTCAATGACTCGATCACCACCTGTTCAGGGAGTACCTTCTACTGCCCGGCGTCGACCATGAGTCTGTCCGCAGTGATGCAAGGACTGAACGGGAACAACGTCTCACTCAATTTCGACGTGGGTAACGCGAACACGATGGTGGGCAATGGTGCGTACGCGATGAACGATTTCGCGGCTCAAGGCGGCTCAGCGAACTTGTTCGATTGGGGACTCCCCTTCTTCTACGGTCGGTCGATCTATACGGCGATCGCGGGCACGACGAATTCGGGTGGAACGGGGCCATTCTTCGCGTTCTAAATCAGCGCCCTTCTCTTCCCTGAAAACCGGCCTGCGGGCCGGTTTTTTTACGTCTCGCTGATGCAGAATCGGGGGCTCTTCCTGTAGACCTGGGGTTCGGACGAATCGAAGATTCGACCGCATGGGTGCATGAAGTGCGCCACGGCGTATATAACCCACCAAGGGTGAGAAGTTTCGGGATCACTTCGCGCTAAACGAGTCCGCCTACGCACCGGCTTCGTCGTCGGTCCTAGCGGTGAACTGCCAGACGAGCCAGGTCTGGAAATCCCTGTCATGCAGTTCGGGTAGCCATTGCTGGAAAAGGTCCTGCCTCGCATTGATGAGCCACTGCTGGAAAAGGATGAGCCAAGCGGCGCGAGTTTCTCCCTCCTTGTACAGCGCTCGATCTGCTGGATTAGCCTTCAAGTGCGCCTGAATGAGGCGGTTGCGCTCGTCTTCGGGCAGTGACTGCAACCCTCTTGCTACCAACGAACGCTGGTGTGCCTTGAACTTGGCTTCCAGGGCCTCCTGCCGGCGCTGCAACTCGGTTTGCTGTTGAAGTCGACGAGCCTCTTCGAGGGCTTTTTGATCTGCTTCCTCTGTCTGAGTCTGCTCGTTCGATACATTACGAAGGATGGCGCGGAAGAACGCTTCGCGGGACTGAATCACCTCCCCTCGAGCCTTCAGCCGTGTCTCGGAGACCGCCATACGCGACATTGCTTCTTTGACTTGCGGATGGGTATAGAGCTGGGCCAAGGTCGACATGTCCTTTTCCGTGAATCCCAGATCCTTCAGCTTTTGGATTGTGTCATCGGGCCAACCAAGGGGCAGTTCGAAAGCTTGCTGGCGCTTTTCCGTGAACTTGAAACGCAATTTGGTAACCTTGCGGCCGGACTTGAACTCTTCCACCGCGATCGTGTGAGTCAGCGCTGGATGCGCGTTTAGCATCGCGATTGCCGGATTTAGGTAAGTTCGCTTGAACTCCCCGTATTCGCGGGCCTGCTTTTCTTTTTTCTCGCCGATGATCACGAACCGCGAGGGGCCAAGAATCAAGTCTATCCACGTCGCGAGATCCAGTATCGGGGTGACCTTGGCGTTGGTTCCTATATAGCGCCACGCATTTTGATACAGGCCGAAAGCGGCCTCGCCCGAGCCCGCGTCACGCCCGAAACTGGCCATTACTGACCAGTTGAGGTTCGCCCACATCGTCGGTTCGAGGAACCACAAAAGTACCTCCGGTTCGAAAGCAAACCGCGTAATCCCAGCCTGATTGCCGACGCCCTTGTCGCGACGGATAATGAATGCTGCGATAGACTCGTACTGCACCTTGCCATCCTCGCCGAGCACATTCCAGATGAACTGGAAGTTGAGCAGTTCTGCAAGGGTGTCGTATATCCGATCCTTATTCGTGGTCGATAGGCCTGCGAGTTCGGCAAGCCGATGAGTACGGATTTCGAAGAGGGGTGCCGCGCGATCTTCACGGATCTTTCGGATCAGCGTCTGAGCTGCTTCACGGCCGCGTGCCCGCAAATCGAGTTGCACGGCAAGCGCAAGCGCGTCCATGAGCTTGCGGGCAGACAGTTTGAGGTTTTTGTCGCGCTGGACCGGAATAGCGTGAATAGCCGCGACAGGCTTGCGATAGGTGCCGGGGCGCTCTGGCAGGAACAGCTCGTCGGCCGAAAACAGCGGCGTCTGGGGCGTCCCTGGTTCCCCGTCACGCGCGAGCACCTCATAGCTGTCGCTATCCGGGGCGTTCTCCTGCTCCAGCCATTTGAGTTCGAGACCGGGGCCCTGTTGTTCTGGTGTAAGGTTTTGTTGGTGCGGCTTCTTTGGCATCGGTGCAGTGGTGTGGTCGCATGTTGAAATGCGTCAACATCATAGCGTCTAATGATGGTGAAGACCAGCGTTGGCCAACCATCGTTCGAGTTATCCACCGATCGCCTATGCCAAAATACCATCGATCGAGCCGCTGAACATCGCGGCTATGCCAAAGTGCCATCGATGCCACGGCGGACTTACCATCATGCCCCGGCAGGAACACCATCGTAGCTATGCCAAAATACCATCATCCCAGCGTCAAAGCCATATCTGGTAAGGCTTTGACGTGTTGGAAGTTGGGAAGTTTTGAGATATTTGTCGGAACACAGACGTGGGTCCTGTAGAAACAACACCCACAATCCCCAAACCACCGCACCGTCAGTCTCGACGGGCCTTCGGACCATGTCATACGGCTATTCTTCGGCGCCCTCCGCGATAGATGGTATAGCCGCATAGGCTATGCTCCTATGCCAAATGCCAAGTTCTCATAGCGAAAAATGGTATTTCTGCATAGGTTCACTGTGCGATATAGGACCGGATCGCAAGGCATAGCCTGTTCTGGCTGACCGACTAGCCCCACATAGTCCTATGCTGATACACTCCAAGCTGGAACTTGGACTATGTCATCTGACCTCACCGACGCGAATGCGCGCTTCCTGCTTGGCGAAGCCGTCCGGCTGCTCACGCAGTCGGGCGTGACCGGCGTTGCGCTGGCGGAATTCGTGCTCGGCTTTACGCCAATCGTGAACCAGAGGCTTGCGTCCATAGCGTCGTCTACGTCGACTGCTGGGATGGCAGATCGGGTCACGCGGGCCGACGTGAAAGATGCGGTGAAAGAGGCATTGCAAGAAGTGGTTTCTGCAACCGGCGAGAGTCAGGAAGGCCGCGGAAAAAAACGACAACGACGCAAGTCTGTTCCAGTTCGACTCGCTGATGGCAAGCGAACCTCCCTGTGGCTGGATACCGACCTCGTCGAGCGATTCAAGCAAAAGGCCAACTCGCCGGCCGAGGCACGCCAAGTGCTGGGGGAACTGGCTGGTTCCGTACCCGCTACCGCAGAAAGCAAGTCATCGTGGGTCGAGGAACAACTGACCAAACGGTTGATGCTCCTCGAGGCCGTTCCGACTACAGCCCACGCAAACTGACGAGAATTATTTATCTGCTAAGGCATCGTAGTTCTTGTCAGGAAGTAACCCCTTGACTTTCTGGCTGCACTCAAAAACAATACGCGCATTGACGTACCGAGCAGCTGGAACTCGCACCCTTTCGAGCCCTTCCTAGAACGCAGATCCACTCGGGGAGATCTTGGGAAAAGCTTCAAGGCCTTTCCCAAGGTTTTCTCCAAGCCCTCCTGGGTTTGCTGGCTTCCTCCGTTGCAAGCTGGATTCGGGACACATGCGTGCGTGCCTGGTTTTCCCGCGAGATCCATTGGATCTTGCTCGTCCCTTGGTGGACGGCTTGCTACTTCGGTAGCCTAGAAAGTCCTTCGGGATTTTCCTGTCTGACGTCGTCGTTTCTGGCGGCTTGTCATCTGCAGTGCCACTGCTACGGCTGTATCTCGATTTGATCGGGATGCGGCTCAGGCGTGTTTTCAACCCGCGCGGGGACTCGATTCCCTCGTGGGGGACGACGTCTTCGCAAGCTCCTATGGAGATTGTCATGTCGAACGTCGTTATGTCGGAACGTGCCCTGCGTCGCCAAGCTATTTCGGAAGCCCACAGTCACCTCCTCGAGGTCGCTGGCAAGTATCCGGAGAAGCTGCTCGAAAATTTCCGCCGGTATCCGTCGCTCGTCGGCGATCTCTCGTGCCTCGAAGAGGTGGTGGAGATTCTGGTGGAAAAGGGCTTTGCAAAAGAGATGGCAACGCTCTGCGACGCGCCTGGTATCGGGCGTTATGCGAGCAGCGTCATCGCTCGTCTGGTTCTGATGCCGGCTCAGCCGTAATCAGTTCCCCTTCTGCGATCCGCGCAAGAAGTTCCGCATCTGCGGAGTCCTCTTGCGCGGCCAGCAGGTGGTAATGCCGAGCCGTTTGCTCTAGAGCCCTGTTGTATTGGGCAATGCTTGTTGGAAGCGTTGATTGCCCTGTCAGGGTTTCGAACAACCTCCCCTCCTCTCTCGTCAATCGAATCGCCCTCCTCAGCCGTAGCATTCGCCCTCCCCTCTTCTCGTTTCGTTTCCTGCCAGCTTGTGATCGGCCGCAATCCGGTCGAAAAAGCTTATGGGCGCCTTACGCGCCCGAACCGGCGTTGCCAGTCATGAACTCCCTCACGACGGCCTCCAGCCGCTCTCCCAGTGCTTCCTGTTGCTCTTCTGAGAGGCCGGTGAGCTTGAGCTCGGTGCGCCCGTCCCGAAACCGCTTCAGTTGCCCGTATTCGGTGCCGTCTGCTCCTGCAAACTGGACGCGAGCGAGATAGTGGGCACGCTTTTTCCGGGAGCCCTCGCCATTGTCGTTGCGGGAGTTCAGATCTTGCAGATGCTTCGAACTCATCTCGCCGGCGAGTACCTTGTCGAGGACCTCCTCCGCGGTGTGCAATCCCTTGCGTTCGAACATCAGCGCAATGTTGTAGGCGTGAGAAATTCCCAGCGGCTCATCACTCTCGGCCATACGGCGCAACAGCGTTTCTGGCAGCTTTTTCAACTTTAGAATTTTTGACATGAGCGATTCGCTGATGCCGAGACTTGCAGCCAGGTCTTCTTGGCCCGGGAATACACCGTCGTCGAGCAGTTTCTGGTACGCCAGCGCATCATCGAACAAACTCTGAGGCGTGCGATCCTTGTTAAGGCTGTTCGCAATCAGGAAGAGGTCACGGTCGCTCAGCGCGGGGAAAACCTCGACGTCGATGAACCCGTCCGCGACGCTTTTCTTCGCCCTGAAACGATACTCACCGTCGATGATCACGTGCTTACCGGGGAAGCGCGCGTTCTCGGTAACCTTAATCGCTTCCAACTGCCCGTCGCGTTTCATCTTTACTGCGAGCTCGTCGACCTTCTCGGGGCGGTAGAACGTCCGCGGATTGTAGGGGTTAGAAACGAGGTCGCTCAGCGGCAACGTGAGGCGAGGCTTTACCGACGCGGTATTGCCACGGCCACCGTACGCCGGAACTGACGGCGAGTGAGTTGAGCCGGCCCCAGCCATCGGGGCAGAGCCGACCTCTTGAGCATTGAGTCTGGCGTCGACAGCGCCCCGCTCCATGTCCATACCTTTGCGAAGCGACGACACGAGGCTGCTTCTGCGTTGCGGCGCACTTTGGTTTTGATCGCTCATTTGAAGTTACTCCGAAATACCCATAATTCCCAACATTTCCATAGCGACATTCGTGATTTCCTGGCGAGCCTGCTTGGTCGACTGCCCCTTCACGCTGAAGACTGTCGCACCGAAACCGATAGCGGTCTTATAGACCTCCCGCATCGAAATCACGCTCTTCAATACCGGGTAAGGACTGTCCTCTGAGATCACCTCGCTGACGTCCCGATAGGACGCCCTCTTGGTGTTGACCTTGTTGAAGACGATGCCGCAGCGCTTGGGATCCGGGCCGATGACCCGGCGGACCAACTGGATCATTCCCTGCGTACTCCAAGCGTCGGACGGAGAAGCATCCATTGGAATCAGAACGAAATTGGCAACCTGAAGAACGTTCTCGGTATTCAGGTTATCGACACTCGGCGGACAATCGACCAACACAAGATCATAGTCTTGTGCCATTCGACTGATCTCTCGTCCGAGTCCTTTGCCCGCCGCCGCCATATTCGTCACAACAAAAGGATACGGTTCCTCTCCTACTCCGGAAGATCGCATCGAGGTGTTTTGCGAGTCCGCATCGACGACGAGGACTCGAGCGCTCGGGTCATCATGCGAATATGCGCCGGCCAAATTGAGAGTGATCATCGTTTTCCCAACCCCGCCCTTCTGGTTGGCGACAGCAAATACCATCCCCATGCAGTCCTCCTTTAAAGATTTTCACGAACAATATATCGCTACGTTACAAAAATCAAGAGAGAACGTAGGGTGGCACCCACTTTCAGCGCTGAAAATTCGACTTCCAGCGCTGAAACTCGATATCGGGACAGAGGCGTGGGCGACAGCCAAGCGGCAACTGCCTTACGAAGACAAGCAGAGATCTGAGTCCTAGACTTAAACAAGTACGAGCGAGTTAGCCTTCCGTGATTTCAGCGCTGAAACTGGCGTAGCGTGGCATTCGTAGCCAGCGGACAAAGAGCGACCGAAACGTTAAGAAACGTAGGTGTTGTTGTGGTTCCCGCGTTCGGATGAATCACGGTCAGACAACTGCGCCGACCACTTTCAGCGCTGAAACTGCGGTCGAGATGCTGGCGCTCGGCATTTGGGCAAGCCGTTCCAGTTTCAGCGCTGAAACTAGCGTGGTCGCCGAGCAGGATCTACGACGTTGCGTTGTTCGTTGGGCTGTCTTGTAGCCCAGTCCACAGGCGTCACTTTCAGCGCTGAAACTGAGCGTCGCGGGTTGCTTCTCTCACTCAGCCGTCTGGTTTCAGCGCTGAAACTCCCATGTGTTATGCGGCAAGCGAGGGATTGGAGGGAGTAGATTCTCTTCCTTTGTCCGCGGGACGATCAAATGTGGATTCGAGCAAGTGTGAGTCTGCAGTGTGCTTAGTTGTTTTCGGTCGTGTCTAGGAATCATCAAAGAGGCCGTTCATTGGCCGTTGCTGGCCAATAAGTGGCCGATCGACAATCTGAAGAGGTGGATTGTCGATTTATCCATCGTTGGAATAGACCGCATGGCCGGAGTGCGGCCAAAGCTGGCCGATAACTGGCCAGTGCCTCGTTTCGGGTCTGCGATCAGATTAGGAAAGGGGAGTGAGAGGCGAACCGGGCGAGACGCCCGGTGCGAGGGGAACTCTTTCGACGAGGAAGGGACTACGAGGGTCGGTCACGCTTCCGCTTTGGGAAAGTGGAAGGCATACACATCTGCGTCTGAGGGTTCGCCCCATAAGCGAAGATTCAGATAGCGAATAAATGCGGTTTTTGAGAGCTTCGCTTTTTTCGCGGGATCGTAGCGCAGCTGCTCGTGGGTCGCTCTCGAGTTGTAGTCATGTAAAACGTTCGCTTGTTCATCGAGCGCCATAGCAAGAAACGACGCCTCGGCCAGAGGATCTCGGCTGCGCATGAAGCTTTCGCGAAGCCCCGCATCGGTCAACAAAGGGGCAGAGGGTTCAGTTGTGGCGACGGCCGGCGTGAGAGCTACCGGCTTTGCATACCCTTTCTCCAGACTGCAGATGAAGAAGGATGCTCGATTCTTTAGCGGCTCCTTGTTGGAGGCGGCGTCGCGGAGAACGGTATGGTTCAGCGCCGCTCGAATGTCTTCCGGTGCGTATTCGTTAATGATCTGGGCAGCTCGGTTCGGTGTTACTCCGATTCGAAGCACGTCCTCGAGGAGTGTCGTCACGGATGGCGCGCTAATCAACTCCCCGGGTTCGCTCTCGAGTGCTGGCCGGGCACTGTTCTTCCGTCGAACCTCGAACTGGATTTGCTCGACGACGCGTCCGTTCTTGTACTCCTTCAGGGTCACTTCAATGTCTGAGAGATCGTTCACTTCCGCGATCGCTCGCTTGAGAATTTTCGATTTGAAGAACTTGTACTGCTGGTAGATCGAATCTTCCTCGACGATGCCGACCACGGCGTGGCGGAAGTCTTCCCACGCCCAGCGACTCGTAAGTCCAGTCCGTTCGTAACGTTTGCACCATTCGTAGAGCGGCGCGGTGCCCATCGAACGGAATCGCTGGGAGATGGCGAGGTCGATGCGTTGCCAAATCTCTGGATTTAGAAGGACCTCTCGAAGCTTCGGGCTGAAAGAGAATTCATAAGCTCGCTGATCGACCAGGTGTGTCACATCGGCCAGAAGGGTAGAGACCGAGAGTCTTCTGTCTTGTGGATTTACCGTCGCGTCCCAGATCACATGGGCCTTCATCAGGCTGATGAGCTCGCCCATGATGTACCGACGATTACTCGAATCGTTGTACCCGATGATCGGCTCAAGCTGGGACAACTGAACGACCCAACTCTGAAGGCCTGGATTGCGCTGCGCGAAGTAGACGCACGCGTTGAACAAGCGACGCTGCAGTACGGACAACGGCTTTTCAGGAAAGACGAAGATCGCCTCCTTAGCCTTGCGCATCGTGACTGGCGTGCCGCGCTTCTCCGCAGAAACGCTTTGCTTGCTAGTTGTGACTGCCAGTTGCCTAATTGAACTTGTACTGATGTCGCTCATTTCCTGCCGATCCCAATACCGAGTAGCGCCCAGAGCGGGCCCGGAAACCCTTCTCAAAGCGAAGTCCATGCGGTGCGCATGCGACGCTGTTTTACGGGTAACGTTACGCCTTGATGGCAACGGCAACTTCTTGACCGGAAGCAAAAATATACGGACGGCAAGACGGAGGGAAGAGGGAAAGAAACGCCCATTCGGGGGCCTATTCGTACCACAAGGCGAATTTGACCCGTTCGCCACTACCACGGTGGAACGAAAGGCTTCCGACGGAAAGCCTTTCTGGAATCCATAAAGTTGGTTACCAGTTGGGTCTGAAGTCACCCGGCTCACCCCCGCCCCGACGGATTGGTAACCGCTTTTACGGACGCTGTCGCCCGGTTTCACAGGCCTTCGATCCACAGGTGGCAATCGCGGTAAAAACAGTTACCTTTGCCGCCTGACTTCTTCTTGCTGAGAACTCAAGTAGTTCTCTTCCGCCCGAGATGATTTCGTTGCAAATTTTCCACAGCCTGAAGGTTTTGGAACATGACACACGCTTCAAGAGGGCAGTCCGGCAGTAAATCCGGTTACCTGACGACCACGCGTCAGCATGCTCAAGATCTGTGCAACGTTTGCCCGCAGGTAACCACTTTTACATGACGTGCCGTAAATTCGGGTACCGTGTTCTCGCAAAGATGGCAACCTGGAGCCGACGAGGTGCCGTGTGAATGGCTCCCTTTCCTGTACGACTGGTTACCTTTCCTCCCGCTAGCGCCTGTCCCACACGGCTCGACGGACGCTAAACAATTAAACAAAGACTGTAATATTTAAAGAATGTATACAAACGTGTCTCCACTCCTGTAAAACCGGCAACCTGTCGTCGGACCTTGTGGATAATTCCTGGCAAGAAGCTGTTCGTCGTTGCCATTGAGTAGACCCTTCGATACCATGAGGGCTCACACTGAGACGAAGATTCTTGTTTCAACTGACCAGCTGGGGATCCAGCCCATCCGGGAAACCGGCTTACCGACCGACGGGGCATCTCACCCCCGGGGTTGAGCTGCTCCGCAACACCTTGGAGCAGATATGAAAACGTTGTTTGAATGGGCAGTCGGCCTGTTCGTGCTGTTTTGCTTCTTCGCAGGTTTTTTTGACCTGGACGAAACGCCAAAGCAGAAGCGTGTGCGGGAACAAGCAGAGTGGTACGCCGCTGAGGAAGATCGGCGGAACATCGAAGCTGATGCCACGTACTACGCTGAGCAAAACAGGCATGATCATCACCATGTGTAAGAAGGGGAGGGGCTTAGGCTTCTCCCTTTTTTTTGGGGGGGTCCCGTGCTTCGGCCGCCGCAGCGGTGGAAAGCGGCCCTCGATGGGCTTCGTTTCGCACTGGATGGTGCGTCAAAGTCCAGAAAAAATGCGGAGATGGAAAATCTCCTCATCCCGTCTTCGATCGAAAGCATGCCCCGCCGTCAGTTCCTGCGGAGCACTGCGCTGTTGACCGCTGCCGCATGGGCTCCGGAGGTTTTTGCGCAACAGAGTGGCGACTACTGGTCGCGGCCGCGGGCTCTCTGGTTGAAGAGAAAAGAGACCGGCGAAGAGGTTCGAACGGTGTATTGGGCGGACGGTCAACTGGTCGTTGACGCTTACGTGCAGTGTTGCACGTTGCTGCGGGATGTCCGGGCCGGATCTGTCGTTCAGATGAACCCGACGCTCTTGGACATTCTCTGCGGTGTGTATGGGTGGTTCGCGCAGGCCGGGATGGAAAGGCCGATCGTCGTAACGTCCGGATATCGCACGAACGCTACGAACAACATGACCGAGGGGGCCGCTCGAAACTCCATGCATCTTGTCGGTCGAGCTGCCGATATTCTTGTTCCTGACGTTCCTACCGACTATCTGGCGAGGCTCGGTATGTATTTGCGCGGAGGTGGCGTGGGGTACTACGCCACCAAGCATTTTGTGCACGTCGACAGTGGTCGGCTTCGGACATGGGCAGGCTAGTAGCTCGCGACTCAGTCGCCGAGAATGTGGTGGTTCGATTTGTACTCGTGCCACCGATCGATCTCGAGCACATATTCCCCCGCGTATCCCGGCCACGAGTCGTGCTCGCGTGCGTGCTTGAGCCGATTCAACGCATCCTCAAACTTCTGCGCCCCGTTGTCGAGCAGAGAATCACCAGCGGTATACGTCATGACGCTATAGGGCGCATCCTTTTCGACGGGCACGAAAATGAACGGACGCTCGTCGCCGGTAAAGTACTGCACCCCCGTTTGGTACATGAACGCAGACATATCGTAGTGGTAGTTCTGAACGGCCGAGCTGAACGAGCGGGGAAGCACGTCCAGAGTCGACTTCAGATCGAAGATGAATTCCGGGTGCAGACAGTCGACCTTGACCCGGCATTTGACGCCAGTGACCCTCTCGACAAAGTAGATTGCTTTCTCGGGCTCACCCTCATCGAACCATTCCCCGAGCGCCCGACCGCGAAACCGATGCGAGCGGACAGCATTCCGCATTGCCAGAAGCGCGTCGTACTTGTCTTGGCCAATGACGATGTGATTCGGATGGTCGGCGACGAACTTTTTGCACTCACGATAGCGCCGGTTGAACTCGCCATCAAAGGGGAGGACAAGATCCTCGAAGCGCCAAGGTTCGAACACGGCCATATGAGCCAGCCTGCCGAACTCAAGCGCCGCCGTGTCCTTTCCTGCGCCCTGAACAGCAGCAAGAAAATGCTGCGGCGTCTTCAGCATCGATTTGAGTTGCGTCGACGAGACGTGCTCGGTATCTCCGTGATACTCATCGTCAGTTACCGCCATGGTGTAGCTGTCCGGATCGCGACCGAACGTAATTTTCTTCTGTCCGCTCCAGATGGTCTGGCCGACTTGATGCTGGATCTGCGCGCGTGCGTTCATTCGATACCTCTCCTGTTTGAATACAGCGTACAGGCGAGCGTTGATGTTTCAAGGGGCCTCGTGAGTCAGTTGTCCCATCGCGAGAGGACTAGATATCCGAAAGTGATCGCGTATCGTCGATCCCATGAAACGTGTGAACTCTCTATCCCGGCCTGGCGCCGCGGATCTACAACGATTCGTCGAGCAGACGTTCAGGCAGTTCGGAAAAACTCACTTCGCGCAGCCAACCGACGTCTGCCAGGAAGTCCGATCCATCTACAACAACGTGGGCAATCCTCCGTTACTTCGTGCTCGGGCACTCGCGACGCTCTTGTCTGCAACGGACAGATATCCGGATCACTTGACGCTGAAAGACGAGAAGGGCTGCGTGGTGTCATCACAGACGCATGGATTCACCGAATTTTGTAGGGAGTTTCCGCGTCTGGATCAAGCTGAGGTTGCGGTGCTCTTTCGTACGGTGGGGCTTGTTCGCGATGTTCCGAACGCGCTCGAACATACCAACAATTCATTCTTTCTGGGAATCTGACATGACCGAACACGTAATTGGAACGCATAGCGGAGCTCTGTTTGGTGTGCCGATCCTCTTGCCGAGGAATCGCCGATGCGAGACGGAGTCGATTCGCGGACAGTATCTTTTCATGACCGAAGTCACGCGGATCCTACGGGCCGCAACGCCCTACCGGGTTCGCGCATTGGATCGTCTGATTCCCCTTACCGGTGCAACGGTGATTTCGCCGGAGACCATGAAGGAATTCGAGCGCGAGATGGTGTCGCTCGCCATGCACAACCGTACCGCAAGCATCGAACAATATGTCCACGCGATCGCGCCTGGAGAGGTCTGGCCCGAAGTCGTCATGGCGATCGGCGTTGTCGCACGAGAGACGAACGGAAGCTCGCGATTCAGCCTTCCGGCGCCGGACGTTTGGCAATCAGTGGTGCTGAAGCTGCAGGGTTATTT
Source organism: Paraburkholderia aromaticivorans (assembly GCF_002278075.1). Classification (NCBI taxonomy): domain Bacteria; kingdom Pseudomonadati; phylum Pseudomonadota; class Betaproteobacteria; order Burkholderiales; family Burkholderiaceae; genus Paraburkholderia; species Paraburkholderia aromaticivorans. The sequence continues at coordinate 161,292 of NZ_CP022992.1, forward strand.
GGGTTTCCATATGACCGAACTCGGCGGTGCCGTTATCGGCCAGGCCAAATGGATCGATGCGGCGATCGATGACGCGCGCCGAATGTTGATCAGCATTGGTACTCGAACAATCTCCGACGAGAGCGAAATCGACGGTGTCACGATCACAACCGTCGATCAAGCCTACCGTGTCCATCTCCACAACGGATCTAGCGTCCGTGTGATCGATGTGCCGGCGCGGAACGGTGGAGATGTCGGTGGGGAGATTGCGCGACTGGACGAAAGCATTCGCTTCCTGACGGGAAAAGCGGCGGTGTGGGGTCACGAAACTCGCCACTGAACGACAGGGCTAGAAACTGGATCGCAATCTGATGAAATGACCTCCACTGACTTACGGAGGAAGCAATGGTTACCGGACTCGAATTCGACACTCCTATTCTCGGCACGGTTCGCATGGGCGAAGTTCGCCCTGGCGAGGCCGGGTCAGCAGACGAACTCCTGCATTTCGATTACTTCGAGGTCCACACCCGGCGAAAGGAACTGGACGGCACGTGGGTCAAGCATGCTCTTCACGAGAAGCTGCTCAAAATGCAGAAGGAGACCAGACAGGCCGACGGCGAAAACCAAGAGCCGAATCTGCTGCGTGAGATCCCGATCCTGCTGCCGTACAACAACCCCGAGTTGCTTCTGACGCAACAATTTGAGGCCCGCCGACTTTCGGACGGCAAGCGGGTCTGTGTTGGCGATGGCAAGAAAGCGATTCGGATCGTCGACGCAAATCGGACCGGCGCAGCTGAGTGCCCGGGCTGCGACCGATGCCCGTTCGGCAACAGCCAGGATGTGCTTTGCCAGCGCCGGACCTCGTTGAAATTTCGTATCGACGGCCAAGGTGACCAGTTCTCGGTCTTCGTCCTGCATTCGGCAGGCAAAAACACTGGACAGACGCTAGTCGCCAAGCTTCACGCGATGCATGGTGCGTTCGGCGGAAAACTCGTCGGTATCCCGATGTCGCTGAAGATGCGAAACACTGCATCAATGGACTCGGCCCAAGGTCCGGTTTTCTACGCCGACTTGGTGCTACGCGGAGTGAGCCCCATCGAGGCGGTCAAGATGGCCCGGGAGCACGAAAAGGAGCAACTGGAGGCCGGCTTTGATCAAGAGGGACTCGAGGCTGCCATGCTCGAGCTGAAGAAGCACTCGCAGTTTGCCCCACCGGAGGAGTTTGGCCAGGTTCAAGACTTCTACGCAAAGGATGCTCGACGTTCTTCGCAGGAAGCTAGCGCTCAACATTTCGAGGGCGCCGCCGTTAACTCCTGTGAAAAGTTGTCGGATGGGCAGGCGGTGGCCGGCGTACTCGAAACGGACGTTGCAACGACGCGCTGGTCGGCTGTGGGGCCTGCTGCTGGAGCTCGCGAGCGGATGCGTGCAGCCGCATTAGCGGGCGGACAGGAAGGCGAAGCGGCGCCGGCGCCGACGCAGACTCAGTCTCGGTCTCAGTCACAAGACCCTGCTGTGGAGGTAAAGGTATCCGAAGACCGCCCGAAGACTCTTCAGCTCGTGGAAACGGCAGTCAAGGGCATCGGGGCCGCGGCGGTCATTCAACCGCCGGCGGGCGCAACGATTCCGCGAGTCGTAGCAACCGCCCTGTCCGGTATCCCGGAAATGCCGCGTGCGAATGCCGCGCCTGCAGCGTTTTGATAGATCAAAAGGAAAGCTATGGCCTTTGAAGAACTTGATTCGCGGGTGATCGGGGCGAGGATCTCGATTCGACTCGATGGCCCTTCGCCTGGTGTGTCTCCGCGAACTCCTGCCACGCCGACCCCTCCGAGGCCAGCCGCGGCGCCGGTTCAGCCTGTTCAGCCGAAGGCGGCTGCGCCGGACGTCGCCCGAACTCCGCGTGCGGTGAGTCCCCGACCGGCTCCGGAAGCGGTCGTTCGATCTGCGCCAAGTTCGCCTGAACCTGTCGTCGTACCGAAGGGCAAGTGGCGAGCGCTTTTCGTGATGAAGCCGCTGGATGCCGAGCGGATGCGAACCGCCTGGGCAGTCGTGGCCGTGGGATTCGTGGTGATGGTCGGCGGAGATATCTGGTTGCGTGGAGGCGGGAAGCTCATCGAAGACTTCCTTCCGACCGCGCATTTGCCGTTGAAATCCAGCCCGAACGCGGTGACGACGGCCGCACCGACCCACCGAACGGCTCCGACCACGGAAACCACCGCGCAGCAGAAGGTGCAGTCTGCCGCTACCGCTTCGACGCCCGTTGCTCAAGCAAGTGCCCCTGTCACGCCGCAACCGCAACCGCAAGTTCAGCCGGCCGTCGCGACTCCGCAAGTTGTGCCGCCGGCAACGGTTACGTCGGTGAACGTGAAGGCTGAACCCGTCAAGACCGTGACAGTCAATCCAGTGCCGGCGAACGTAATTGCGTCGGCCACTCCTGTTCTGCCAATTCCGCCGGCGCCGCCGCTGCCCGGTCATCGTCGAGGACATCCAGTCCAGGAGGTCCGGCGGCATGTAGAGCGTGAGCTCAGTCAGCAGCCTTCGGAACAGAATTCCCCCATCCTGGTGGGCGGCCAGTCCAGCAACAAAGCGACCGATTCGAAAGGGAGTGACTCCAAATGAGTAATGCAACGAGCAATGATCAGCAGGTCGATATCGTTCAGTACGTCCTGAATATCGACCCCACGCTTGAACGCGTGACGACGATTTTCCCGGCTGGAGCGACGATCGAATCGGACGGATCGCTACGCCTCAAGGAGGGCGGTCGTATCGGCGGTGTGATCAAGGGCAACGTCTACAGCGAAAGCGGCACGCTCGTGATCGATCAGGACGCGATCATTGAGGGGAGCGTGTTCGCGAAGGGGCGGTGCCTCATATTCGGCCAGGTTGGGATGCCCAATCGCAAGGCGGTGATCCGTTGCGAGATGGCAGACGGTCTCTTGGTGAGCCACATCGCCCAGCTGCACGCAGACATCCAGCACAACGGCATATCGTCCACGAACGTGAGCGGCCAGATTCAGCGTATTACGGAAGCCGACATGCAGGTGGCGCAGACGCCTCAGCAGCAGTCGACCGCGTCGTGGCAACCGCCCGGCCAACAGCCTCAGCGGGATCAGGTGCCGCAGCAGCCCCCGGTAGCAGGGGCACCACTGGCATTGCCCAACAACCCGTCGCCGGTCGCGAACTTCAACAATCATGTCCCGTTACGGATCGTCATGCCTGCCGAGAACGAGCAGGGATCGGCCCAGCAAACCCACGGTCACCAAGACGGCTATGCGGCCGGGAACGGGGTGCGGTACACCAACTGACCGGGTATTCCGGTTCACGCATTGAAGCCGCGGCGATGTCTTGTAAGACCGTCGCGGCATTTTCTTTCTGGAGCAAGGTGGGATGGCGGATCACGTTCTAAGGTATGCAGGGGAGTGGCGCAGACGCCTCGAGTATCTCGTGAAGAACCCGGCCGCGATGTACGGATGTACGTTTCTTTTCGGCGTTGCGGTCTGTTCGATTAGTTGGCGCAGCGGCGCCGCTCCACTACTGGCCGCGCTCCTCCCCGTTTTCATGGTGATGTGTCGTTCTCGGATGCAGGCATGGCTGCTCGGAATCGGGTATGGCCTGGATATCGGAATCATGGGGTTTGGTGGCGCCGGACAGTTCTTCGGCGGGTCCTGGCTCTTGGGGATTGCTGCCGGATCTGCGTACGGCCTTGCCTTCAGTTCGACAGTTGCGGCGCTGTACCCAAAGAACACGGAGAGTCCAAAGAAGAAGGCCATCGCAATTCTGGCGTGGACGGTCCTGTGGGCATACCCTCCGGTCGGAGCATTTCTGCCCGGCACCCTGATCGCAACGTGGGGATTCTGGTTTCCAGGAACGAAGTGGCTCGGCCTCGGTCTTGGCCTAGGTTTGACGATGCTGCTCGGAGCCTACGCCCATACCACGCGAGGACGGTTCGCGGTCGCCGGTGCGGTGGTGCTGTCACTCGTCCTATCGCCCCTGAAGGAGAGGCAGCATTCGCGGGCCGGGGACTGGTTGGCTGTGTCGACCACGTGGGGAGTGCAAACGCCGGAAACTGTTCCCGATACGCTGGTCAAAATGAATCGTGCGATCCACGAGTCTTCAAAGGCCGGGGCCAAGGTCATCGTGTTCCCCGAGAGCATCATCGGCACTTTCGATTCGTCCGAGCAGGGCGCGATCGACATCATGATTGCGCAGGAAGCCGAGAGGGACAAGGTATCGGTGATATTCGGCTCGAACGAGCTCACGGATGCCGGGATGGCTAACCAAGCACGGGAGTACGAATATTGGTCGGGCGGTGTGCACCAGTCAATTTTCGAGGCTCGCCAAACGGTTCCCGTTGCCGAGTGGAATCCGCTGTCGAAGTACCACTACCCGGCTGGCTGGTTTGCGCGCGGTGTGGTGCCGATTGACGGTAGGAGCGCGCTCTTCCTCTTCTGTTACGAGGAATTCCTGCCTTGGGAGGTGCTGTATTCGATCGGCCGCGAGAAGCCGGATATGATCGTCGGCTTGTCCAATCTGTGGTGGACGAAGGGTACGGGAGAGCCAGTATTGCAACACCGCTACGCGGAAGGGTTTGCGCGGCTCTTCAATCTGCCGCTGCTGATAGCGATGAACCAGTAGGTCATTGGCACGGCGAAGTCCGTAGAACCGGGGACTTCGCCGTATGGTGAAGCGGGTTAGCGGCCGCTGCGGATGTCGTCCTTGATGTACTGCGCAACGACCTTTGCCGTAATACGACGCTTGATCTTTGCCGGGAGGGTCCAGCGGTAGAAGAGGGCATGACCGAAGACACTCAGCGCGAAGAAGCCGACGAAGTACCGGAACAGCAGTGCCTTCAGATCGTCGACGCTGCCCTGATTGAGAATCTCCCGGGCGTGCTGCAGATCCGATGCTGCGACCCAGAACGCGACGACCGGGACGAGCACGACGGCATATACGAGACCCTTCCACGCGAGGACGCAAGCGTCGTAAATCCACGCCGTATCGGCCCACTTGTCTTCGGAATAGACTTCCGCCTTTTCCTGCTGGTAGAGGCGCTTGTAGTCGTCAACGGTTGGTAGCGCGATGCGGTTCATCGGGGAGCTTTCTCTTGGTTGAACGTCTATATGGGAAAGGCGTTACGCCGGGTAAACGGTCGCAGGGTTGGAAACCAAGCCAGCCTCAGCGATATAGGGGGTATCGTTGGTCGGCGTGTGAAGGATGAAAAGACGATTCTTCGCTCGAGTCATGGCGACATAAAAAAGCCGTCGCTCGTCGACCTCGGTGCTGCCCTCGCCAAGCGATGGAACGATATCCTTGTCGGCGCCGACGATGGCAGTGTTGCCGAACTCGAGTCCTTTGCAACTGTGCATGGTGAACAGGCCGACCGATGCTGGGTCGTCCTTGCCCTTGGGCTTCTGGACACTTTGGACGCGTGAGACAAGTGAGCCGTTGCGGCGCTTCAGAATGTCACCTGCTTTGCTCAGGTGTCTGGCCACGCGATCGCGGAAGTTGCCAGCACGCAGCCCCATCGTCAAATAAGTCGCCGCGGAATCGATCGCTTGGTTGACTGCTCGCATCGGTGTCGTCGTCCCCGGAATTTTGCGGAACAGAGCGTCCTGACGCCATGTGACGAGTAACTGTTGGAGCGCGCGCATATGCTCAGTATCAATCTTGGCGATATCGCCGTAATCGTCGAAGTCCCGCTCAAAGAACGGCGCCATCGTTGCGCCTGGAATGCGCTTGTGGAGCTGGCTCAGTGCTTCCTCGCTTGTACCGACAAATGCCAGCGCGTGGTCGATGCCGCTGCGGTTCATCGTTTCAACCGAAATAAGCAACTGCAGGTAGGTGTTGATGTAATCCTTGTCCCAGAACGACCCGCCGTTTCTCCTCGAGCGGATGTTGAACTCGTCCAACACGGCTTCAACAGAGTCGAGAAGGAAGTTGGTCCGGGCAAGAATAGCCCATTCGCCGGGCCGGACTGCGAGCCGCCCACCAGGCTGCTCGTCCTCGGGCAGCACGGCTTCCATGATGTATGGCACGAGAAATTCCGTCTGGAGCGCGACCGTGTCGTGTTCTTCGCCGTCTTCGCGGTTAGCGGCCGAAACGGCATAGACGTGCGTTGAGCCACCGGGCCCGCGCTTGGCCACGAGATCTTTCTCGACACGCTGGCCGGCATTGTGACGAATCAATCGATCGGCGGGCGCAAGGATTTCCGAGTGGGAGCGATAGTTTTCCCCCAATGGGATGATTTCGGCGCCTGTCTGCTCAACGAAATCGATCATGCCTTTGTAGCTGAGTGCGCGCCGCCAGGCATAGATGGACTGATCGTCATCTCCGACGATCGTGACCGGAATATCACGCTTGGCGTGCGCCATCATCCATACGAACTGGATTTCGTCGCTATCCTGAAATTCGTCGACGAGCAGGTGCGTGACGGGCAAGGGAGGCAACTCCCCATTGCTCATCTTCGTCGCGCAGTCACGCATGACGTCGTACAGATCCACGACGCGGTTGCGCTTGAGCATCTCGTTGTAGGCCAGGATGAACGGCGGAATCTCGCTCCCATCGTGCTCGATAGCGCACTTGTAGTTCTCGAAGAGCTTGAATGCTTCTTCGTTGTCAATTTCGGTGTTCGTTGCCGAGATGGCCCGGCGCAGGAACGTCTTTTGCTCGGGCGGGGTAGCAATCTTGCCGAGCATCTTATGCCGGCGGAGATGGTCGATCGACAGCTTGTGGAATGTACCGAGGTCGACGCGCTTGAGGACGTCGGGGCCGAACTCCTTCACCAGACGTTCGCGCATTTCGTTCGCGGTGTCGCTGGTGAAGGTGACGGCACCTACCCGGAACTTCCGATCGGCTTGCAGGATGACGCCGATCTTCGTGATGATCGTCTTGGTCTTTCCCGAACCTGGCCCGGCTACGGCAAGCATATTGCCGAAGCCATGGGCCACACGGTGTTGGGAAGGATTGAGGCTCACGGATTAAGCCGCCTGCGCTTGAGCTTCGTCGGACGGCGCCGACTCGGTTGCAGCAGCGTCCTTCGTCGGCGCAGCCGGTTCGGCTTGTGCGGCGGCTGCTTGAGCGGAAGCGGCGCCGGCCGTCGTGGAGCCGGTGCGGGTCTGCTCGTTCGCCTGCCACGCGTTGAACTTTTTGTACGTCTGGAACTTGACGTCACGAGCGAGGTTCGTGATGGAGCGGATGCGCTTGCGCACCTTGAGCTCTTCGCCGTGGCGATCGCGGGCCGAGACGAGGCCGTTCAGGTAGGCGGACCAAAGCAGCAGCATGTACTCGTCGGCGATGCGGAGCAGCTTGATGTAGTTCTTCGCGTGCGGCGAGACGTAGAACAGATCCTGCCGGAGGACGCTCGGGAATTCGGCCTTCGGGTCGACTGCGTTGGCCTGGAACAATTGCCAGAGTTGCTGCTTCAGGTTGTTGACGTAGGTGATCGATTCGCCGATCTTCTTGCGGAACAACTCGTCGACTTCGTCGCAGGTGGTCGTGTCGAATCGCGGCAGCGTGCGCGGCGCGTCGATCGCGAAGTGCAGGTTCTTGTTCAGGAGAGTGTAGTCACGCCGGACGAACGACTGGACGATGCTCGATCCGAATTCGACCGGCTCCTTTTCCAGCGCGCCGCGCATTTGGCGGCCGAAGGTCTCCCGGGCGAATTCCGCGACCTGCATGGTCACGGACGGGCGCAGGAGGTTGACGCTTTCCGCGGTGGTCATAATATTTCCTCATAGGAAGTGGGTCAGCGTAGGTTAATTCTCGGACTTTGCTGTAACAACGCTGAAACGTGATCTAAGAGGCCGGTCTTTCCATGCTGCGGGCGGGTGCTATTCGGGACGGCTGGTAGGTCCGGATCGCACCGAATAGTCAATAGTTGGGCGTATTTCGTGTCAGGAATTTGCTTGCAATTTCCTGTGGGCCAGTACAGAATCGACTCCGCGCCGGTAGAGAATCGGTGCCCAGCAGCTGGAGCTGGTACTCATCTCGAGCCCCCTTGTTGCGGACTGACGACGGTCGGTTCCTGGCAGGAAACTGCCAAATCGCTTTGTAAAAGGGTCCTGCGGACCCGGGAGTGCCTCAAGCACTGCCAGAAGTACTCGCCCCCGGGTGGTTCCCGGGGGCTTTCGAATAGGCGTTGATACGCTTTCTCATCTCCTCCATTGTCTATTCCAAAGCCAGTATTTCGCGCGACGTAGCTGTTAGACGTCGTTGAAATGCCCTCTGTCCGTTGTCGTGTCAGGGGGTGAGTCCGGGGTTTCCCGGCATAGCTGGTCCTCCAGCCAATCTGTCTCAGGCATCGCCTGGCGTAGCTACGTGCTGCGTTTTCAACCCTTGCGGGAATCTCATTTCCGCAAAGGGAATGGGCTTCTCGCGTCTCTGTGATGGAGAAGCCTATGAACTGGACGGAAGTCTCTCGTCTGCAAGGCAATTCTCGTGTCGAGTCACGCGTCGAGGTCGACGACATTACCCGGGATCGGTTTTTCACGGTCTGGGAGTTGTCGAATCCCCGTGGATGCCTCATTTTCCACCGGGAGAAAAAGGGCCACGGGCAGCATCACTACCTTAGCGTCACGAAAGATAACCGTGCTATCACGGATATCGTTCAGGCGCTGAGAGAGGGCGCGGATCTGTTCACCGATAAGGAGAGCGGGTCATGAACTCGATCGAGATGGCGCCTGTCCAGGGTACGTTCTTCTTTATTCCCGAACATGAGCAGGTCGTTCGGGAAGCGAAGGCGGATCAGGCGGCACGCGAAAAAAAGGCCAGGCAGTCTGCCTACGCCTTAAGCAAGACGAAGGTTCGCTCGATCCCCGAAGGATTCGATGACGTGGATATGCCACTGCTTCGTGAGTCGTTTGCCGAGATTTTTGAGGTGAGCGAAAGCGAAGTGGCGGTTCCGGTTGTTGGTGTCGTCGGGGGAGATTGTGCGGGAGAGGAGTGGAGTGAAGAGGGGGTCGAGTGGCTCCACGCTTTGCTTCTCGAGCGTTCAATCGAGCTGCTGTCGATGCGCGGTAACCTGGAAGAGAAGCAAGACATCCTTGACTGGGTGTTGAAGCCGAACTTCATGGGATACCGTGACCAGTTTCTTTCTGAAGCCAAGGAGGAGATCGTCGACGGTCAGAAAACCGAAGTCGTTGAGAAGCGTCGGATGCGGGTCAAGCTCTATCAGAGCGAGATCCCGTTCACCTTCGTCACCTGCTGCCGAGTCGCCGGCCTGAACCCTGATGAACTCAGGGAACAGATCCGCGCGAGGAAGTCGCAGATTCTGAGTAGTTAAGCCCAGGGGGCTCCAGTCCCCGAGAGGGCTGGAGTCTCCAAATTTTCTGGAGAATTCCATGACGACCCAAGCAACTCAAGCTGCCGCCGCTCCGACCAAGTCCCGCAAAAAGGCTTCGCAGGAACCCGCGACGGCCGCTGCTGCTGCGGCTCCTGTTGAACAGCAGGCGAGCCCGCAATGGGTTCACTTCGATGGGTTCGCGTGCTTCGGCATCGAACGCATGCGTGGTGCAAAAATCCTCGGTCTGAGCGAACCTTCGGTGTTCACTCCGGCAAAGGATCCGACGTACAAGTGGCCGATCGACAATCTGCGCGATCTGCTTCACTTCTACATGGCGGGCGGCAACGCCTTCTGTGCAATGGGCCATCCCGGCACCGGCAAGACGATGGGCGTCCAGCAGTTTCACGCTTCCCTGAATCTTCCGCTGCTGAGTATGTCCGCCAATCCGCGAACCCAGGCTTATCACCTGATTGGCCGCCTCGTGCCGAACAAGGATGGCGGGGTTTCGTGGGTCGACGGGCCCGTGCTCATGGCCGCACGCCTCGGCATGTCGGTTCTCATCGACGAGTACAACGTCATCGATCCGGGCGAAATGACCGGGTTGAACCTCCTCTTGGAGGGACGGCCGTACCTCGTTCCCGAAACCGGCGAACTGGTTGTTCCGCGTCACGGGTTTCGCGTCTACGCGACCTGCAACCCGAAAGACGACAAGGGGCTGGTGCAAGGACGTCATACGCAGGACAACGCGAATGACGAGCGCTTCGAGTTCAGCTGGTTCGGGTATCTCCCGCAGGAGATCGAAGTCCAGTTGATCACGGAGATGATCGCACCGTATCAGCCGTCGTTGCCGGCCAATGTCCTCGCTGAAAAGTTCGTTGCCGTCGCGAATCAGGTCCGCAAGTTGTACGCGGGCGTGACCGACGATTCGGGGGCACTCGACAAGACGATATCGACGCGCGTTTTACGTCGTTGGGTCTCGAAGGCGATGAGTGCTTCGACACAGGGCAGCTTGGTCGAGTCGCCGATGCATTACGGGCTGGAGCGCGCGTGGTCGCTTTCCTGTTCGGATGAAGTCCGCGTTGCCGTGCATGAGCTCGTGACGCAGACGTTCGGCGGCGGTGACTACAAGTCCAGCAAGGACAACCTGCACACGATGCAACCCGCAGGTGCCTGACCATGATTCCCGTCCAGTTGTATCGCAAGATCTCTGACGGGATCGACATCGCTGTACCGATGGCCACCGACAACACGACACGCATTTTCGTCGGCGTTACCGGTGGCCAACTGAAGGGGGAGGACGTGGCTTCGGCGACGTCGTCAGCGCTTCAGAGTCAGCTCGAGTCCATTGGGTTCGAGTTGGTCGGTGAGCGATCGTTGAACGAGGGCTGTGTCGAACAGGATCAGGCCTCGGATCTGCTGGTGGTCGTCAACGGCTCGATCGATTCCACGTTCCGCGAGATGGTGGCGGAATACGTCGGGAGCGATCCCGACTGGAGTTTTGTCGAATCCTACGAAGGTGTCACCGTTGTAGGGACACGTGCAAACGCCCAAACCGTGATCGGAATTCTCGGCGCAGCGATGCGTCTGGGCATTCAGGTAGCGAAGCCGGATAGCACGAGTGAAGATCTCGATGAAGTACCCATCCGCCGTGGTGGGAAAGAGATGATGTCGTTCTTTGGACGCGATCTCCTGATGGGGGAGCACCACGGAACATCTGTCAAGGCTGGACTGATTACCACTCCAACGGTCTTTACGGTGGGGAGGTCATTGGTCAATTTCTAGAGAGGTAGATATGTCTCAGCAAGCTAGCACGGCACGGAAGCGGCAGACTATTTCCGAATCGCTGGTTGACTTACTGTTTGACGCGGTTGAACTCGTGTTCAAACTGGCTTACGTTGCGCTGCACCGTACGACCGTTGGTGTTGCATGGTTGGCGCGTGCCGTCCTGCGGTATGCGAAGTCTTCCCGCAAAAAAGATGTATCGGAAGTGGGTGCGGAGGAAGTCGCATCGGTCAAGCCGGCAGAGACGTCGAACCCTCAAAAGGTGGAGACAGCGAAGTCCGTGTCCACCGTTGCGGTATCGAAAGGGCCGGTCACGGCTGCTTTCACTCGGACGATCACGTTCGAGAGGGGGTTCGGGGCGGTCCTGTTTTGGTTCTACCCGGGCGGTAAGGTCAAGAGGCTGGTGAAGATCTATGACCGCACCCTTTCCGAGCGTCTCGGCTTCGAGCGCCGCGAACTGGAGGAGATCCCGTATTCAGGTATGTCCGAGATCGAGTCGATCCTCAAGGCTACCGTTGCACAGGTGAACAAGCTGTTGCGCGGGGAGCATGAGGTGAAGCTGCGAGTCGTTGCGTCGGGTTCTTCGGATCGTGTCGCTGCGTCGGGCCCGAAGCCGGAATCGAAAGACGAAGATTCCACGAAACGTAATGCCGGTGATTCTTCGGAAAAGTCAGCAAAGCGTTCCAAGAAAGAGGATGGCGATGTTGCAGTCATGCCGAGCTCGTTCAAGGAAGCCGTGGAAAAGAAGCAGAAACGTAGCCGTCCGTCCAAGGTGTACACGGGGCAAATTGTCGAGATTGGGGTCAAGCCTCGCAAGATCGACAACAAGGAGATCGAGCAGTACTGCGTGACCATCGAAGCTGATGAGTTGCACGGTAACGTGCTTCCGGTCTTTGGCACGGACCTTGAACGTGCGATCGCCGATTGTGGAGCGGAGGTTGGAAGTCGCGTCCGGATCGAACATCTCGGCCGTATCGAGTGGGAAGAACCGAACGGACGGAAGGCCTGGAAGAACGCCTACAACGTCGTGAAGCTTTGAAAGTAAAGGAAACCGTATGCGCAATACGAACGTCTGTTTTATTCACGGCCGGATCGGCAAGGACCCGGAAGTACGGTTCCTTCCGTCAGGTACGCCGGTAGCGAAGTTCTCGCTCTGTTCGAACGATGACTACTTCGACAAGAAGGCGGGCAGATGGGTGGAGGTCGCGGAGTGGCACGACTGCGTTGTGGTCGGCGACTTTGCGGAGAAGGTGGCTGAGAAGTACCAGAGGGGTGACGTTGTCAACATCACCTGCCGCGTAAAACCTCGTAGCTATGAGAAGAACGGGCAGAAATTTAAGGTGGTGGAGATGTACGTTCAGTCCATGGAGCTGATTGCCAAGAAGGGCGAGTTGGTTCGCCAACAGTCCAACGGGCACGCAGGTTCGCGAGGTAACGGTCAGCCGCAAGGTGGCAACGAGCAATCCCGTGACGAAGTTCCGGCATATGCGGGTGGCTACGGCGATGAAGATGGTGGTCCGGCCTTTTGAAGGTTTGGTCGCTATCTGAATCGATTTGAGACTGAGTTTTTCCCGGAAGGGGGCACGTCCCCCAACCGGGGGACGTGCCCGCCTACGACAATTCAATTTGACGGAGATGGACATGCATACTCAACGTGTGAAGACGGGCGCTGAACTGGTCGAATTCATCAAGAACGAGCAGGTCATGCGCAATACGTTCGCTTGCGATGTGACGGTCACGGCCGACGGCAAGTCGACGGTGAAGAAGGTCGCGTTCGACGGTATCGGTCTGGTGGTGGAAAACGAGTCCCTCGATCCCGACCAGTTCGTTTTCACGAACAGCGTCTTCGTCGCCGCGGTGCTGGATTGACCGCATGTTCTGTGTGTGGTGCGTGTGCCGCACTCAAACCGAAGCCCGCTCTCTGAGCGGACTTCCCCAAGCCGATCCAGTGGATCCGCTTCGGGAAGTAACCGGTTTTATTGAGCGATGTTCGCTCCCGAGCTGACGGATTTAGCCACGGTCACGTAGCTGACTATCGTTTTGAAGCATCACCTGCTTCGGGGATTTCGGTCCTTTTCTCTTGTTGTCGATCGTCGAGGTCGACGTTCTTTAACCCGGCGGGGATTCACTTTCCCGTTGGGGAAGATTCCTGCCGAATTCTTGTCACCCACTTGATTCGGGATCCACTTAAGCGATCTCGATGCGAGGCCGTTTAACTGGGCCTCGCGCCTTCTCACCTGGGTAACAACTTTTACACTCGAGAGTGCCGACTTCTCGCTTGTTTTTTCTCGGACTCGCTCCGGCCTCGGCGCTTTTCATCTGAACACCGATCCATTTCCTGGTGATGTGATCCGGCGTGGCCGGTTGCCTTCGTGCACCAGATTCATCGTCAGGCGGCAGTGATCAAACTCACGTTGCTCTATTCCTCAATCAATGCCTTGTTGATGCTCTCGTAGTTGACTTGCAGGGGCTCACATCGCTCAGCGCATCGCCCACGAAGGACTCAGTGCGGATCTTCCTGTCCCGCGTATCGCTCGTCTGTCAGTATGCCCCGAACTGGTTCGGGAGGGCCTTGCAATGGGGGGGGGGTGAGTGACCCCGCGCGTCTTTCATCTATCGCGGCGAGCATCGCCTTGATCGTCTCAATGAGTCTTTCGATTTGAAGGAGCCGTTTGTGCTGCCTATATTGCATATTCTATGCGATACTTCGTAGTGCAAAATAATGTAGAGAACAACAATGAAACTCTGGACGGCTTGGTGGGACGCGATCTGGCTGCTACGCCCAGCGTTTTCTCGCCTGCGCAGCTTCATGTGGTTCGCAACTGTCGTCGCTGGCTTGACTGTGCGCACCGAGTTGCTGGGCGTGACCAGCATCGTGCGGGCTCTCAAACTGCGGCCAGCCCTGTACAACAAGCTGCGTGACAGCCTGCATAGCGACGCCGTGCAGCTCGATCAGCTTTCAGCGCTGTGGACCCAGACGGTGCTGCGCCTGTTCCCTGACCCGCTACGCGTCAATGGCCGACTGGTTTTGGTCGGCGATGGCATCAAGGTGGCCAAGAGCGGCAGGAAGATGCCCGGCGTCAAGCTGCTGCATCAACAGTCCGACTCCAACACCAAGCCCGAATACATCATGGGGCACTCGATGCAGGCGGTCAGTATGCTTGTGCGGGCCGCCCAGAGCGTCTTCGCCGTACCGCTGGCCGTGCGTATTCACGAAGGTCTGGTGTGGTCCAACCGCGATCGGCGTACCTTGCTCGACAAGATGATCTCGCTGCTTGGCATCGTCTCGGTGCAGCAGCCGTTCTACTTCGTGGCCGATGCCTACTACGCTGCTGGCAAGATCGTCAAAGGCCTGCGCGATCGGGACAACCACCTGGTCACACGCGTGAAGTCCAATGCAGTCGCCTGTGCCCCGTACGTGCAGCAGGGACCGCGCAAACGGGGGCGTCCCAGGCGCTACGGTGAGAAGATCAAACTCAAATCGCTACTGGCTGATCCCCAGGCCTTGCAATCCGCCCCCAGTCCGGTCTATGGCGAGCACAATGTCACCATTCACTATCGGGTCTGCGATCTGCTGTGGCCGGCGTACGGTCAGCTGGTTCGCTTCGTGGCAGTGACTCACCCAAGCAGGGGTTCGTGTCTGCTGATGTGCACCGACCTCAGTCTGGATGCCGTCGAGATCATCCGCCTGTATGGATTGCGCTTCAAGATCGAGTACAGCTTCAAACAGGCGGTGCATCGGATCGGCACATTCGCGTACCACTTCTGGATGCAGGACATGAAGCCGCTCGCCCGCCGAAACGGCGATCAATACCTTCATCGCGAGTCACTCGAGTACCGCAACGCCGTCAAGCGCAAGATCCACGCGTACCACGTCTTTATGCACGCTGGCATCGTCTGTCAGGGACTGCTTCACTATCTGGCAGCGGTGTTCCCTTCACAGGTCTGGAGTTCCTTTGGATCCTGGCTGCGCACTATCCGCCCCGGCATCCCTCCATCGGAGTTGGTCGTCGCCAACGCACTACGTCAATGCCTGCCCGAATTTCTCGTGAATAGCGCCAAAACCCATTTCTTCGCAAAATTCATCGCAGAAAGGCAGGACCCCGACACATTCGAGATGTTCCGCCTGGGCACATAGCCGAAAAACCACGCCTGAATTCGGCACTCTCGAGTTTTACAGTAGGAGTATGAAATGAAACGCGAAGATCTGATTGGTGCACACATGGTCATCCGCCGTAACGGTGAGACCGTACCGTTCGACAGAGCGAAGATCGCAAACGCGATCGCCAAGGCATTCCTGTACGACGCACACGGCAATCTGTATCGCGCCGGTGTGTCGTCCCTGAGTGCCGCGCAGCGTGTGAAGGTCGAGGAATTGACCAACGCCGTCTGTGCTGCCCTGAATCGTCGTGGGGAGAGCGCTGCTTTCCGCATCGAGGACATTCAGGACCAGGTGGAACTCTCGCTCATGCGTAGCGGTGAGCATGAAGTTGCACGCGGGTATGTGCTTTACCGCGAAATGGCTGCGCAGAAGCGCACGCCGGCGCCGAGGCTGGGTCAGTACGATCACATCAAGTCGTATCGCCAGCGTGACGGTGCAGTGGTGCCGTTCGATGCAGCCTTCTGGATTGCGATCGTCGAGTCCGTGGTGTTTGGGCTCGAGAGCGTGTCTGCAAAGGACCTGTTCGACGAAGCAGTCCGGAACCTCTACAACGAGGCGAAGGAGACCGAGATCGAGAATGCGCTGGTTCTTTCGGCGCGTACGAAGATCGAGGTCGAGCCGCAACACGCGAAAGCGGCCGCACGGCTCGTGCTAGCGTTCCAGCTTGGCCAAGACGTTTTCGGCAAGCCGGTGACGTTGGACGAGGTAGCGGCAGGCTACGGCGAGGCGTTCATCCGCGGTATCGAGGATGGCGTCAAAGCCGAGCTGCTGACCGAGGATATGTCCAAGGGGTTCGATCTCTTGCGTCTTGCTTCGGCAATCCGGCCGGAGCGCGATGGACTCCTTGACTATCTCGGCATGCAAACCCTGTACGACCGCTATCTGCTGCACGTCAACGAGCGTCGCATTGAACTGCCGCAGGCGTTCCTGATGCGTGTGGCGATGGGTCTGGCCCGGGGCGAAATCGAGCGCGAAACCCGTGCGATCGAGTTCTACGAAGTGCTGTCAACGTTCGACTACATGTCGAGCACACCGACGCTCTTCAACACGGGCTCGCGCCGGTCGCAGCTGTCGAGCTGCTACCTGACGACCATTTCGGACGATCTCGAAGGGATCTACGACGGTCTGAAGGAAAACGCTCTGCTGTCGAAGTTCGCCGGCGGTCTGGGCAACGACTGGACGAACGTCCGTGCCATGGGCGCGTGGATCAAGGGTACCAATGGCAAGTCGCAGGGTGTCGTCCCGTTCCTCAAGGTGGTCAACGACACTGCTGTGGCCGTCAACCAGGGTGGGAAGCGCAAGGGTGCAGTCTGTGCCTATCTGGAATCGTGGCACCTCGATATCGAGGAGTTTCTGGATCTGCGCAAGAACACCGGAGACGATCGTCGCCGAACGCACGACATGAATACGGCGAATTGGATTCCTGACCTGTTCATGAAACGCGTGATGGAAGGCAGCGACTGGACGCTGTTCTCGCCGAACGACGTGCCGGATCTTCACGAATTGTACGGCGCAAAGTTCGAGGAGCGCTACGTGCAGTACGAGGCGCAGGCGGATGCCGGCGTTATCAAGTTGTACAAGCGACGTCCGGCCGTTGAACTGTGGCGAAAGATGCTCGGCATGCTGTTCGAAACCGGCCATCCGTGGATCACGTTCAAGGACCCGTGCAACATCCGTTCCCCGCAGCAACATGTCGGCGTGGTGCATAGCTCCAACCTGTGCACCGAAATCACGCTGAACACGAGCGACGTGGAAATTGCCGTCTGCAACCTGGGCTCGGTCAACCTGGTCAACCACGTCAAGGATGGCCAGATCGATCACGAGAAATTGCGTCGTACCGTCCGTATTGCGATGCGGATGCTCGACAACGTGATCGACATGAACTACTACGCGGTGGCGAAGGCTCGTTCGGCGAACCTGAAGCACCGTCCGGTGGGTCTGGGCCTGATGGGACACCAGGATGCGCTGTACATCCTCGGCATCCCGTTCGGCAGCGAAGCAGCGGTCGAGTTTTCAGACCGTTCGATGGAGGCTCTGGCGTATTACGCCTACGAGGCTTCGTCGGATCTGGCAGTGGAGCGCGGCGCCTACTCCAGTTTCAAGGGGTCGCTGTGGTCGAAGGGTGTTCTGCCGTTCGACTCGCTGAAGCTGTTGGCTGAAGCTCGTGGCGAGCAGTACCTCGAAGTCGATCAGAGCATCACGATGGACTGGGACAGACTGCGGGAGAAGATCCTGAAGCAAGGTATGCGCAACTCCAACTGTATCGCGATCGCGCCGACGGCGACGATCTCGAACATCGTGGGGGTGTCGGCGTGTATCGAGCCGCAGTTTCAGATGCGGATTTCGGTGATGGTGATCAGCCGTTTCGGCGAACGTGATCAGTTTGGAAGGTGGTGTTGCGCGGTCAATGGATTATAGCGAAGGTGATCACGATCAGGATGCGGAGGACTGCTTGGCGTTGGTCTTTCGCATCGATTCCCCCTTCAACGGGAGTTTGTGGGCCTGATGGACGAGCCGGTCGAGGATCGCGTCGGCGAGCGTCGGATCCTGCAACCAGGCATGCCAGTGTTCGAGAGGCAGTTGGCTGGTAATGATCGTGGAGCGCGTGCCAACGCGATCGTCGAGCACTTCGAGCAGATCGTTTCGGGCACCCTGATCGAGATCCTGCAGCCCCCAGTCGTCGAGCAGTAGGACGTCCATCTTGGCGAGCTGCGCGAGCCGCCGCGTGAAGCTGCCGTCGCCGTGGGCGATCTTCAATTCCTCGAACAGCCGGGCAACGCGGACGTACATCACGGAGAAGCCTTGTCGGCAGGCCTGCTGACCGAACGCGCACGCAATCCACGTCTTGCCTGCTCCGGTCGGCCCCGTCAGGATGAGGTTTTGTGCATTACGGATCCAGTCGCAACCAGCAAGTGCGGCGACGACGCTCTTGTCGATGCCGCGGCTCTGCCGGTATTCGATGTCCTCGATGCAGGCCTGGGGATTCTTGAGTTTCGCGGACTTCAGCAGCCGTTCGAGCCGCCGAGTATCGCGCCAGGCGAGCTCGCGCTCGACGACCATGCCGAAGCGCTCTTCGAACGACAGGCTGGTGCTGGCGGTCAACGCCGCTTGTTCCTCGAACGCGCGGGCCATGCCGTCGAGCTTCAGGGATTTGAGCTGGGTTAAGGTTTGCTGCATCAACATCGCGACCTCCTTGGGTCAGTGGTAATAGTCGGGCCCGCGCACGTTCTCGTGATCGGGCGAATGCCATTCGGTGAGCGGAATCGGGAGCATCGGTTGTCGGTCCAGGCCGGACTCGAGGATCGACAGAACGGAGCGACGGGTCGGTGAGCCGATCACGAGTGCTCGCTGGCAGGCGGCTTCCAGCCGTTCCTTGCCGTACTTACGCGAGAGCGACAGCAGTCCGAGGCACGCTCGATATCCCATCTCGGGGTGCGGCCGGTTGGTCAGCAGGTGTTTGACGATTGCCTCGGCACCGGGACCGACGGACGCGCCCCAGTTCAGTAATCTCCCGGGCGTCCATTCCATGTGGGCACGGTGCGCCGCCGGCATGTGCTCGGGCAACGTTGTATGCTTGTTCCGGAGTCGGCTGCGGGCGTGGGCGGCAACGCGCTTGCCGCGGTGCAGGATCTCGACGCCGTGGCGTGTGACGCGCGCATAGACCTCCTGACGTACGAGGCTGTGCGGGACGCTGTAATAGTGATGGTCGACTTCGACGTGGTAGTCGATGTTGACGCGGCACTTCACGAAGGTCGCGATCTCGTAGCGGCGGGCCGGCAGCGGGCGTAGCGCTGGTCGGTCAAGCCGCTCGAACCATTCATGGCGGTTGCCGTCGAGCTTTTTGAACGGACGCCGGTTCAGGTCGGCAATCAGCTTGCCGATCGCCTTGTTCAGCTCGGCCAGGCTGTAGAAGCGGTGGTTGCGCAGGCGTGCGAGGATCCAGCGCTCGACGATCTGCACGCCGACCTCGACCTTTGCTTTGTCCTGCGGCTTGCGCGGTCGCGCCGGCAACATGGCGGTCGCGTAGTGGTTCACGAAGTCCTGCGTGGTGTTGCCCAGCACCGGTTCGTAGCGATCCGCCTTGGCGATCAATGCCTTGGGGTTGTCGGGCACCAGCAACTCGGGAACGCCGCCGTAGAATTCCAACGCGTCGATCAGGCTGCCGATCCAGTCGGGCATGGTCTCGGAACGCGTCGCACATGCATAGGTGTAGTTCGAGGCGCCGAGAACGGCCACGAACACGTGGGCCTTGAACGCGACGCCGCCGTCGCGGCCGAGGATCGGCACGGTTTGCCCGGCGAAGTCGGCGAACAGCTTCTCGCCGGCGCGGTGTTGCTGGCGCATCGAGCGCTTCAGCGCCGCAGCCCAGTCCTTGTACCGCTGGCAGAACTGCGTATAGCGATAGGTGCGTTGGCCTGGGTGAGCCTCGACGTACTCCTCCCAGAGCAGTTGCAGCGTCACGCCCTTGCGGCGCAGGTCGCGGTGCATCGCCGCGTAATCCGGTTCGACCCGGCGGGTCGGGACCGCGGTTTCCTCCGGCAGGTCCAACCTGATCTCGAGCTCGTCGTCGGCGAGCGGTTCGACGGTAGCCCAGTCGAGGCCCGCCGCGCTCGCGCGCGCGGCGTATGCCGAGATGGCGCCGACGCTGATGCCGATCGCGCGGCTGATCTGGCGGTGCGACAGGCCGCACGCCCACTTCAGCCGCAGTACTTCCTTCAGTTTGCGCATGCTCATCCGATGTGCCGGCATCAACCTGTCCCCTAAAAAGGATCAAGGCTAACGCCCGTCGTTGATCACATGCGCAACACCACCGCCGAGCCAGAACGGCTATCCCGTTTCGGTCGAGTGATCAGCTGTTTCGGTTCACTGATCACTCATTCCGGGAACGTGATCACCCGTTTCGGCAAGATGATCGCTCGTTTCGGAAACCGGTGATCAGCGATCACCTTCGACCGAAACGGCCGATCACCATCAATCGGAACCACCGATCACGTTCAACCGAAATCGCTGATCACGTTCGCCGAAATACGCAGTTTCAGAACCTGTACGTGAAGTCGAATCTGTCCGGGGAGTTCACTCTGGTCAACGAGTACCTGATTGCCGATCTGAAGAAGCTCGGCATCTGGGACGAGTTGATGCTGGCCGACCTGAAGTATTACGACGGGTCTGTTCAGCGCATCGACCGCATTCCGGAGGAGATCAAGGCGCGCTATGCAACGGCGTTCGAGATCGACCCGAAGTGGCTTGTGGAGGGAGCTGCCCGCCGGCAGAAGTGGATCGACCAGGCTCAGTCGCTGAACATCTACATGGCCGGCGCGTCGGGCAAGAAGCTGGACGAGGTCTACAAGCTGGCGTGGGTTCGCGGTCTGAAAACGACCTACTACCTGCGCACGATGGCGGCTACGTCCGTAGAAAAGTCGACCGTGGCATCGGGAACGCTCAACGCGGTTACCCCGCCGGCTTTGGCCGCTGTTGCTCCGCAGGTCACCACGGAGCCGGCTCTGGAAGCGGACGGTCCGGTCTGCACGATGCGTCCGGGCGATCCGGGCTTCGACGAGTGCGAGGCCTGCCAGTAGGGTCTACTGGTGGACTCGTGATGTCTTAATCGCAGGACGGCCTTCGGGCTGTCCTGCCTCTTCTCGTTTTGGAGTTTGAGATGGAAATATCTTCATCCTTCGGCGCGGTTGCTCACGCGCATGCAGGTGGCGCCGCCGGTCGTATCGATGCTGCTGACAAGAGGATCATCAACGGCAAGACCGATGTGAACCAGCTCGTACCGTTCAAGTACAAATGGGCCTGGGAAAAGTATCTGGCTGGTTGCGCGAACCACTGGATGCCGCAGGAGATCAACATGGCGCGGGACATTGCGCTGTGGAAAGACCCGAACGGCTTGACGGCCGACGAGCGTCGGATCATCACCCGGAATCTGGGGTTCTTCACGACTGCCGACTCGCTGGCTGCGAACAACATCGTGCTCGGTACCTACCGGCACATTACCGCACCGGAATGTCGCCAGTTCCTGCTTCGGCAGGCGTTTGAGGAGGCCGTGCACACGCACGCCTACCAATACATCGTGGAGTCCCTTGGACTGGACGAAGGGGAGGTCTTCAATGCCTATCGAGAGGTTGCTTCGATCAAGGCAAAGGACGATTTCCTGATCCCGTTCATCGAGACCTTGACCGATCCGTCGTTCACGACGGGAACGGTCGAGAACGATCAGAAGCTGCTTTTGAGCTTGATCGTTTTCGCATGTCTGATGGAAGGCCTGTTCTTCTATGTCGGCTTTACGCAGATCCTGTCGTTGGGCCGGCAGAACAAGATGACGGGTGCGGCGGAGCAGTACCAGTACATCCTCCGGGATGAGTCGATGCACTGTAATTTCGGTATCGACCTGATCAATGCGATCAAGCTGGAGAATCCGCACCTGTGGACGGAATCGTTCAAGCGGAAGGTGGACGAGGTATTCAAGGAAGCTGTACGCCTCGAATATCAGTACGCGGAGGACACCATGCCCCGCGGCGTCCTCGGTCTGAACGCCGGTCTGTTCAAAGGATATCTGCGTTTCATTGCCAACCGGCGAAAGACGCAGATCGGTCTCAACCCGGATTTCGAGGGCGAGACGAACCCATTTCCGTGGATGAGCGAAATGCTCGATCTTCGGAAAGAGCGCAACTTCTTCGAGACTCGAGTGATCGAGTACCAAACGGGCGGCGCTCTGAGCTGGGATTGATGGTTGCGGTCGCTGGCGTTGCCAGCAGCAGTGACTACGTGCGGCACCCGGATTTCCGGGTGCCATTTTTTTAAATGGAGAAATCTATGAAACACAAGCGCAGTAAAAGCAAGAATCCGCGGGCAATCCGCGTCGAGCAGGCAAAGGCTCGCGAGGCCAATGCCAGATGTCACCTTGAATCGACGAGAACCGAGCTGAAGCTGGCTCGCAAGCGAATCGGGGAATTGGAATCCGAAGCACAAGGTCTTCGCGAGAAGGCTCTAGAAAAGGGTTCCAGCAAGAAGTTGGGTAGGGACGTGTTCCAGGACGGACTGTTCTTCTTCGTTATTGCCCTGCTTCTTGAAGTCGGGAAGCCCTTTCTGGAAACGGAGTTTGAAATCCAGGGGGAGAGCTCCCAGACGGCCATCATCGTGGTAGTCATGCTCGTGATGGCAATGCTGTACTGGGGTGCGAAGAAGGTCGATTCCCGGCTCGAGGCTCGAGGGAGGCAACTCCTGAAGCATCAGCCGTCGGGAACGTAAAAGTGGTTACCTATTCGACATCCAGTGTGACCCGAGACCCTGCTTCGGCAGGGTCTTTCCACATGGCTGCGAAAATTTCCCGACAAGAATTCACCTGTACTATAATTTTGCTACCTAGCTGGGGGTCGATACTAGCCTGAGCCGGAAATCGGCACTTTTCCCTTCCTGAGACGTCACAAGCATGCATGAGGTGGATGCTTGTGAGGTTTTTTGTGCTACGGCACAGAAGGGCTGCCTGGTATGCCCGTCCCGCGTTTGATCTGGACTCCCCAGGCCTCAGGGTTTATCCCTCACGTCCTGCCTTTCCGTTCTGGATAGGCAATTCTCCTTTCATGTGTTCTTGGTTTCGAGGCCCCCCAGAGCGATCCGCAACGTTCTGGGGGGCCCCGATTCCGGGGTTCACGTTCGACAAGGAGATCAACATGAACGTCCAACCCCAGGTGTCTGATACCCAGATCATGGTGCAAACGGGGCGGGGGCTCCCCAGCATTGCTGATGGGCTTCCCCAACCCCGTTCCGCCTTTCCTGCGTTGGCCCGTCGCGCGTTCGAAGAAGAGGGCGCCTCGGACCCATGTCTGAGCCCGAGACTGGCAATCAGTCTGGCTACTTCAAGAGAGAGTTCTGCATATGATGTCCTGGCCGATGTCGTGATGGCCGGACACGAGGGTTTGCCGCTGCTCGTCGATACGTCGGCGCCAGTGACATCCACGGATGAGACGATTTTCATCGATTCCTCCCGCGGGTTGCTTCTGCACTCGATCGGACGGCTCTATGAGTCGTCGCGACGGGGCAGCCTGTTGGACGGTGCGTTTCCGATGGTCGTGATCAGCGAGGATCATCTTGCTGACGCGGCATCGTTGGGAACCACGGAAACGTATGTTCGTGTCGGCAACGGCCGGCGCGGATCAAGCGCGCTAGTCGCGCAGTCGCTGATCGCATTTGAGTCTCTCGGGACGGGGGTCAGCGGCGTATTTTTCGACGAGAGTTCAGTGGTTCGGGATGGTTGCGGCGGCATCTTCGGAACGAATTCCGGGTTTGTCGGCGCGAACGAGGCGGTCACGGGGATCGTTTTGAACTTGTGTGATTACCTCGTGGAAATTCCTGGCAAGAACACCCAGCTCGACGGCAGGCGGCTCAAGGAGCACGTCCGCCTGGCGGTTCGCGATCTTGACGCGATGCACGACGTTCATGCGACCGGCGGGAATCTGGAGCGATCCAGTGAGGCCCGACGCATCGCCATCGGAATCTCGGGCATTGCCTCGGCACTCCAGAAGTTTGGGAGCGCAGGGGACGCGGATAAAGCCAACGCGGCGCTTGTACAGGTGGCTGGGATGATCCGTGATGAAGCCCATGACGCCTCGTGCGATCTCGCACAGGAACGTGGCGCTTCGGCATGGTTCGATTGCGCGGAATTCGATGCCGGACCCATGTCGGAACTGCTGTCGCCACAAGTGGCGGAGCGCGTCCGCATGTATGGACTCAGGAACGTGCAGATTTTCGGGTGGGCCCTGGTTGCGGACCGTCCGGTTTCTGCGCACGCCGTCGGACTGACGTCGGACGGATGTATCGATGCGGTGCGAACCGCGGAGGGGGTCGGCCAGCAGTTGCAATGGCATACTGCGATTTCGGAAGCCATCGGCACGAAGTACCTTGCAGAGGTACTGGTACCGGACAACTGGGGCGCTGAGCAGGTGGGGAAACTCGCCGCGCGGTGTCAACAGGGAGGCCTCTGGGGCGTGTCTGTACGCTGATAGCGTACGGCGGCCGTGCATATGGGCTTGGCCGGCCCATTTAGTCGCGAGACTTCTTTGCAAAGCGAGGCGTTTGCAAAGAGGTTTTTTGCGCGTAGCGCAGAAAGGGTAGCTGGCACACCTATCTAAGTCAGCCATTCGTTTGTCAACCCTACCGGGGATTTCATGCCCGGTAGGGGGCATGGAGTCTTCGGGGTTTCCAGGAGATCTCCATGTCGCAGCAAACCGAAGTACGAACCCTCGAAAAGGTTCTCTGTTTCAGTATCGAAGCCCATATCTGGTCCGGCCGGCGCAAGCTGAAAACGACCGATATCGGCGAAGTCGAAGATCTGCCGCACGGCGACCTTGCGTCGCTGGGTAGCAAGAAGGTCATCGACAGCGAGCACCTCAAGGTGTTCGACAAGCTCAAAAAGCGCGCGCAAAAGGCTTGTGAAAGCCGCGGAGTGCGTTTCCTCGGCGGCTATGCCATCCCCGCCAGGAAGGCAAAGCTGGTCGCAGATGATCTCGACGCAATCGCAGTCGAATACGAGAAGGAGCGAAACCATCTCGTATCGAACTACGACCGTCTGATCCTCGAGTGGCAGAACGCCCCGCAAAACCAGGAATGGGCCCATATCATCAAAGACGAAGCGCCCGAAAAGGCGTACGTCGAAGGCGCTCTGGGATTCCGCTGGCAGGCGTTCAAGGTTCGCTCCGTCGGCGAGTCGGAAGAAGATTTCGATCAACTGTCGGGTGGCCTGAAGCAAGCCGAGCAAGGGCTGGCGGGGACGCTTTTCCGAGAGATTGCCCAGGAAGCAGCGGCGTTCGAAGAACGCACCCTGTCGTTCGGCGGCCAGAAGAACGGCCAGGCTCGGGAATATGTCACGCAGCGTTGCAAGAACGCGCTGCAGGCGATTCGCGAGAAGATGCAGGGCCTCGCCTTCCTCGACCCGTGTGTACGTCCGATCATCGAGACCATCGACTACAGCATTAAGTTGCTGCCGGAGAAGGGCAAGATCGAGGGCATCCATCTGACGACCCTTTGGGGGCTGACGGGGATCCTCAAACGACCGGATCGTATGCGCGCGTTTGGCCAGCAGTGTCTGGAGTCGGGTGACGTCGCCGCGACGTTCAACCTCGCCGTCGGCCCGCGCTTCGGTGCGGCGGACGAAGAGGGGGATGCACCGCCGGTCTCTGTGCCGATGGCTGCGCCCATGCAGCCTGTTGTGAGCGCTGGTTCGCCAGCACCTGTCGGCCGTCCTGGTCCGGCAGTTTCGTCGATGCCGTTGCCTTTGCCGCCCCAACCGGGCATGGCAACGGGCTTCGGGATCTAAACCCGAAGGGGCGTAACAATCGCCCCTTCGGGGGCGATTCTTTTCTCGAAGGAATCGCATGAACATCAATACGCTGAAAGGCGCCTTGCCGATCGCGGCCAGGCTGCTTGCGGAGAAGTGCGGTCTGAAGGTGCGCATAGGCGGCAATCGAGCCTACGCGAATCCCAGCGAGATCGTGCTTCCCGATCTTCCAATCGAAGTGGAAAAGGCTCGAGTCCTCGGACTCGGGTTTGTTCTCCACGAAGGGGCGGGGCATATCGTTCATACCGACTTCGAGTCGGTTGCGGCGATGGACCTCGCGGCTTTCACTTTTCGGATCTACAACGCGCTCGAGGACGTGCGCATTGAAGGCCTGGTGGAGCGGCGCTACCCCGGTGCCAATCGGATTTTTATGGCAATGCGCGAAACTCTGTCGAAAGACGGGCAGCTTCGCGAAATGTCGAATTCCTCCGATCTGGCTGAAGCTCTGATTACCGCGACGGTGCATACCTTGAACTGGCGGCTGCTCAAGCGAACCTTTTTCGAGGCTCGTGAGGCGATCGCCGTGCAATGGCTTACGAGTGCGTTCGATAGTTCTTTTGCGAACGCATATCTGACGGTCATCGGCAAGGTTCAATTCGCACACACGTCGGCCGATGCCGCCCGGATCGCTGTCGAGGCCGTTTCCCTCCTGCAGCAGTATGCAGAGGAGAACTCGGACTCGGATCAAGATTCGAGCGACCCGGAAGACGGCGGTGAGGATGAAGCCAACGGGGATTCCTCGAAGGCTGAATCCGATCCGAACGGCGAAGCAGGATCCGGCGGCGATAGCGGTCAGCTCGAGGACAGCGGGCAAGACCGTGAATCCGGTGGTGACGGTGACGTTCAGTCTGCTCCTGTGTCGGAGCAGCCGGCCTCGGCGGGCGCCAACGGTGACGATTCAGCCGCGGATGATGGTGCGACGTCGACCGACGAAGGAGACCCTTCGCAAGGTCTCGCGAACGCTGATTCCGATGCGGCCGAGGATCCGTCCTCGGCACAAGGCGGTTCTGCTGACGCCGGCGGTAAGGCCGAATCGCAGTCCGACGGCGATAAGCCGGAAAGCGGCGCTGGATCTGCGGCTGATTCCGGTGACGGTTCGGAGCCCGGTGACGGTTCGCAGTCGGGCGACGGTTCGCAGCCCGGTGACGGTTCGCAGTCGGGCGACGGTTCGCAGCCCGGTGACGGTTCGCAGTCGGGTGACGGTTCGAGTCAGGAGCCTGGCTCTGTCTCTGCTACTGAAGACGGTACGGGCGCGTGCGCCTTGGCCGACGACGGGCAGCAGCCGGCCCAGGTGAATGATTCGGGCGCGTCGTCGTTGGACCTTTCCCAGAAAGCGACGTCGCGCGATGTTCGTGTGGCGTTAGGCGCTGGCTATAACCCCAGAGAAGATCTCGGGGAAATAGTTCAGGGCATGCTGAACGGGATGGCGGATGAGTCGGATGCGCCACCTGTTCTGTCGAACGCGATCCCATTCACGGAAGAGATCGATGACAACGGCGAAATCGTCCAGCGCGTCAAGCGCGAGTCGATCGCGCTGCGTCGGAGATTGACGACGGCTCTGGAAGCGGTAACGCAAACCAGAAGCTGGGATGCGTATGCGGGTGAACGGCTTTCCAATCTGGGTGCTCTCAGGCTGTCGACTGGCGACCTGAACATCTTCGAGCGGGAGTCGTCGCGCAACAGCATCGACGTTGCGATCCACTTGTTTCTCGATCGTTCCGGAAGTATGCAACTCGAGGAGCGGATGACGTTGGCGATTGATACCTGCACCGCGCTCGGCATTGCTCTCGGGCAAATCGACGGGGTACAGGTGGCAACGTCCGCGTTTCCGGCCGGATCGCGAGAGTGCGATCGGGATGTTCTCATGTTGAATCGCTTCGGTGAGTCGGTGCGCAAGCGTGCCGGCCGGATCGCGGCGGTTCGAGCGGACGGTCACAACACACCGCTCGCGGACGCGCTGCTCTATGGCCAGTACTCGCTGTTGTCGACAAAGGCGACCCGGCGGATCCTCCTGCCGATAACCGATGGTGTACCTGACAGCAAGGAAGGCGTGGTGGACGTGGTTGCGTCGTGTCAGCGCTGGGGGATCGAGGTGATCGGTGTTGGTATCGGCCAGGATATTTCCGGTGTGATTCCCAACAGCATTTTTATCAAGGAGGTTGCAGATCTGCCGACCCAGATGTTCGAGCTGCTTCGCAAGCAGCTAGTTCTGAAAAAGGCAGCGTAGGCCGGGCCCGGGGGAAATCCCCCGGTTTTTCAACTGCAGTAGAAAAAGGGGTAGACGATGAGCGTTGATGTGCTCGAGCGTCGGCGTGAGAATGAAAGGCAGGTTGCCGAAGCTCAGTCGCGTTCGGATGGTCGTTGGCCTGACTTGCTGCAGGTGGCCGGCCTGGACGAACAGTATCTGCGACCGAAGCGAAACGGTCTAGACAGCGTCAAGCAGCACGGCCGGTCAGCGACAACTATTTTGGCCGGTCAACGGGTGTAGTTGTCGCTGGCTAATTCATAGTTGTCGCGCCTCCATCGTAATTGTCGTTGGGTAATTGTCGCCGGCGCGCGCTCTGTTTGTCGCTGGCCTTTCGACGGCGATAGCTTTCTACATTCAGTTCAAAGATCGTCGAGTGATGGACGAGCCGGTCGATGGCTGCGACCGTCATGCCGGGGTCGGGGAACACATCATTCCAGCCAGAGAACGGCTGATTGGCCGTTATTAAAAGACTTTTGCGCTCATACCTCTCGGCGATCAGTTCGAACAGTACGCTGGTTTCGGCCTGGTCCTTGCGCGCGTACGACAGGTCATCCAGGATGATGAGATCGAAGCGATCGAGCTTCGCGAGCGCGGATGGCAGTTGCAGGCTCTGGCGTGCAGCCTGGAGCTTCTGGACGAGTTCGCTGGTGCGCGTGAACAGCACCCGGTAGCCAGCGTCGATCAGCGCGTGTCCGATAGCCGATCCCAGATGACTCTTGCCGGCACCAGGCGGCCCGAACAGGAGAATCGTGGCGCCTTTCTCCAGCCAGGATTCCCCGGTTGCCAGCGCAGTGACATGCGCCTTCGAGACCATCGGCACCATGCCGAAGTCGAAGGTAGCAAGTGTCTTGGTCGGGTCCAGATGCGACTCGGTTCGGTGGCGCTCGATGCGTCGTTTGGCGCGCTCGGCCAGTTCGTGCTCGAGCAATGCGCCGAGCAGCCGTGAAGCCTGCCAGCCTTCCTTGTCAGAGCGTTCCGCGAACTCGGGCCACAACCTGCCGATCGTCGGCAGGCGCAGCTCGTTGAGCATGAGGGCCAGACGACCGTTCTCATAGGCGGGTGCGTTCATGCGGCCGCCTTGTCGAGCAGTTCGTCATAGACTGCGATGGGAGGCATCTCGACCACCACCTCGGGACACAGCGCCTCACGCGGAGCGAATTCGTCGCGCAACTGTTTCAGGTCGGGCAGTTCGCCGACTACGAGCAACGCATCAAGCCGCTGCGCCAGCAACGCTTCAACGCCGTGGTGCCCTGCAAGTTCGAGCAACCCCACCATGGTCTTGCATGCCTGACGTTGCGTCAGTTGCGCCTCCAGCCGCTCCCAGGTCCGGCGGTAGGCATCGCGCGGAAACAGCGCGTCGCGAAACGCAAGTCCCCTGAACGCCTGAGGCTTGCGCTTGAGAGAGTCAATGAAGTGACGGTAATCCAGTGCGTGGCGGTTGTCGGCGGCACGGGAGCCTCGCGGCGTACTGTGCACCAGCGCGCCCGACAGATAGCAGTCGAGCCGGTCACCGTAGAGACGCACCTTCAGGCGGTGGCCGATCAGGCGCGACGGCGCGCTGTACAGGATGCCGCGCACGGTGAACGTGCTGCAACGGGTCACGAGCGCCTCTTCCTCGACGAAGTCAGTGGTACGGCGTTCAGGCAAATCCTGCAACTGTGTGCGCTCAATGCGAAACGCCGCGGCGTTGCGCCGGTTCCGGCGCATCACCACCTCACGGATGAATTCATCGTAAGCCGCCCGGTCAGCGAAGTCGCGATGGCCGCGCAGCATCAGAGCCTGGTCGACCGCTTCCTTCAGATACCGGTGCGAGGATTCCACGCTGCCGTTCTCGTGGCCCAGCCCGCGGTTATTGCGCGTGCCCTCCATGCCGTAATGGTCGAGTAACGCCGCATAACGCGTCGTTAAGTCGTCCTGCTCCTGCAAGTTCTTGAAGGCGGCCGACAGGCTGTCAGAGCGATGTTCGTGCGGGCTGCCGCCCGCCTGCCATAGCGCGTTCTGCAATCCCGCAGCGAGGGCCTCGAAACTCTCGCCACCCTCAACAACGTTCGCATACTCCCAGCGCGAGAACGCCAGTACGAAGTGATACAGGCGGTGGCCAAACGGGGCGCCGCCGATCGTCACGCACAGCTTGCTCATATCGGTGAAGTCCGACAGTCCGCGCACGCCGGGCTGATGCTCCTGGGGGAAGAACACCTCCAGGCTAGGCCCTTCGAGTGCCCGCCACTGGCGGATACGTCGCTCCAGCGTGCGACGCATGCTATCGGGATATCGATCCGGGTGATCATCCTGCAGCTTGCGCAGGACCGTGATGCCCATCAGGTTGGGCGCGTTGCGCAGCAGTGGTACGACTTCGCTGTCCCATACGTCGACGAAGGGATCAGGGCGGGTCCGCCATGATTGACGCGGCTTCTGGGAGGGCAACGTGGCATCGCGCTCGATGCGGCGTGCCGTACGCACGCTGATACCGGTCTTGGCGGCCGCGACTTCCTGCGGATGGTGTTTGCGCTTGTTCATGTAGAGACGAACCTGTTGGTCGGTAATGCGGGTTCCAGACATGAGCTGACCGCTTTTTATTTAAGCTTCGATCAGCCCATCCTAAAGCCCCGTCGACCTGGCGCCGCCGGTGGTTCGTCGTCTCCGGCGGCTACGCCGCCTCCAACTCCTCACCACCGGCCAAAACAATCGTCAACGACCGGCCAAGACAATTGTCGCCGCCCACGGTCCGTGCCCTTTTTGTGGGGGCAAGGACCGATATGCCTTTACCGACAAGTACGGTGATGGAAGTTACTACTGCCGCGGATGCGGCGGCGGCAACGGCCTCAAGCTGCTGAGCGTGGTATTCCCGGAGAAGACGTTCATGCAACGTGTTCGCTGGGTGTTGGAGTCGCTTGGGGCGGGGTTGGCCGAGTCTCCAGTACGTCCACGCAGTGCAGATGCACCGCGCCGGTCTGGGGAGCCGATGAGCAAGGAGGAGTTTGCTCGACGCAAGGCTCGCCACGTAAAGCTTTGGAACGAGGCTCGGCGAATTTCGGTAGGGGACCCGGTCTGGAAGTATCTGATCGCGCGCCTTCCCGAGCTTGATCCGGCTGATATTCCCGCTGTTCTTCGGTTTCACCCTGCGCTGACGTATTGGGAAGAGGACGAGGACGGGAAGTTTGTTCTTGTCGGGAAGTTCCCCGGTATGGTGGCGGCAATCCAAGGGCCGGATGGTGTCTGTTGCAACGTTCATCGCACCTTCCTCACGGAGGATGGTGCCAAGGCCCCGGTAACGAGCGTGAGGAAGAAGGAACTCTCTCTGGAAATCAAGGGAGGGGCCATTCGACTCTACGCTCCGACTAGCCGGGAACTGAGTGTTGCGGAGGGCATCGAAACGTCCCTGGCAGTCCGGGTGTTCCGCCGTGAAACTTGCTGGTCTATGGTCGACGCCGGCGGGATGGAGGAGTTCGATTTCTCCGTGCTCGACGACATCGATTTGCTTCGGATCTACCAGGACAATGATCTTCCCGACGGTCGGGGAGTTCGTCGTGGCTTCCAGGCAGGCGAGAAGCTCGCTGAACGTGCGAAGGCGATGGGCAAGCGGGTGATCAAGTACGCACCAGCCAAGGCTGGGACGGACATGCTGGACTTTGTTCGTTCGCTACCAAAGCGGTCATGAAGATAGGTCGGAAACGACCTGAACAGAAAGCGCCGGGGTTGAGGACCTCGGCGCTTTTTTTATGGGGCGCAGACATCCCCTTGCAAGGCTGTTCGCAATCAGTATCCTGTCGCTATAACGTCAGGCAAATTAAATGAGCAATCAGATTGATCGTCTTACCATCCATACTCAAGCTGAAGATGAGCGCTTCGTGTGTACGTGGCGTCTCGGGCGCAAACAGGGCATTGTGTATGTCACGGTGGAGGCGGATGTTGCCGAGAAGGATGTTGTCGCGGAGTTGAGCGCGCTGCATTACCTCGTCGAGGACGTCCAATTGATGGGTGACAATCGGAGCGGATCGAGCCTCGAGATCACGATCTCCAACCCGACGATCTTGGATCTACGAAGCGGCCGGAGCAAGAAGTCGCACCTGTATCCTTACGCGGTGCTGCTTCTGACGAAATTCCTCGAGGTCCCGCTCAACGTTGAGAAGGACTGCTCGTGGGTGGGTGAGGGTGCCAAGACCCGTGAGCGGCATCTGTCGGTATCTGAGCCGCTCAAGCTCTTCTTGGACGTGAAGGGGCACGGTAAGGTCGGCGTGCGGCAGCACAGCTTTGAACAATTCCGGGCGCGGCTGAATCATGTCAGCGCTGTCGTCGCCTGGAAGGAGATGCAGCGGATCGCAAAGGCCGGAATGTCCCCTATTCGGAATCCAGAGCGTGGGAGCACCAAGCTATACCACGCGGAGAGTCATTGGGTGTTCGTGGTGGGCGACGACGGATACTTTGTCACCGCCTACACTGACTTCAACGTGGGAAAGCATGCCCGGCAGGCAGGCGATACACCGGAGATCCGATGACGTGGAGGCTTTGAGACGCCCGCTGTGCGGCATATCCAAAGCCAATGTCCGTCTGGGCCAACTGGATCACGGTGTTGTCCTCGAAAGAGAATTCCCACTGAGAAGAACCATCCGCGTGTGTCACCAAGGCCTTTAGTTTTGCGATGTACATCAATCCATCATATTGGACGATGTAATGCCGATCCGCCTCAAGTCCCAGATTCTGGGTCGTGTAGACGACTTTGTCACCGGCTTGGAGGAGATCCATTGCCTCGCGGGCGGAAACGCTCCAATAGAAGAACAGCCCGGTCCAGCCAACGGTCGAAAATTCCTTGATGCGTTCGGGCAGAGACATCTGAATCGGGTTGTGCCCGGACGGATCGTAGAGGAGATAGCTGTTCAAACTTCCCACGCCGATCAGATAGTCAGGCGTGACGTTTAGACGTTTCGCGAGATCGATCAGGATGTCGTAGCCAGGGACGAAGACGCCAGACAAGTACTTGTACGCGGTCGGCGATGTGACCCCAATTAAGTCGGCAATGTACCGGCTCCGGGCGAATCCGGTAGTCGGAAGGCCTCTTGCGTCAAGAATCGTATGCAGACGCTTCCCGAACGTCTGCCTGACGGCGTCGATGCCGCTCTTTTCCATGGTGGCGCACCCAAAAAGTGAGTTTTCTGCTGAGTATTATGCCGCAGGTCAGTTACCCCAGACGACAAAAGTCGAAGACGGATACCCCTGATCCCGTTTTGTCAAGCCCAATGCACATGCGAATTTTTTGTCCAGGTCGTCGGATCACCCAACTTCGCCGATGTCCGAAAACGACCAACAGTTAACGGCACGGTAAGGAAGAACCTGAACCTTGTCGAGTGCGGTACCTAACATTGGCGAGCATAAAGGACTTGACGCTTGCATTCCATCGCGGACTTGGGTAGATTCCCGTCAGGAACACTTCCTGTCAAGAAGTTGTTTCCCATAAAAAAGGATGTGAAGTAAGGGTTATTGGCCAGGTGACCACGATCGAGGGTTTTCAGAAATGTGTCCTATTCTTGAGCTTGCCGCGCTTGAAAACGTAAAGGCTGTCGAGAATCGCTGGAACGCGGTTCGCATGAATCAGACGCGCGCGATGCTCGTATACAAGCTGAGCAGCGAAGCCGTTGACGTCCTTCTCTCGACCCCACTCGAAGTTCTTGTTGAGAAGGTCAAGGATGCTAACCAGGCGATATTTGTGGACAACCAGTTCACGGATCTCCTCAAAGTTGTAACCGTTCAGTCGGCGCCGAAGTCCACCGTCCAGAACGTCATAGCGCTGCGCGGCTGATCATGAAAAATCTTCAGCTACGCTTCTACATCGAGCACGAGCAGAGGCTCAAGCGCCTGTGCGAGTTCGGCGCCCGTCCCAAAACGATGCAGGCACTACTGTCTCCTCGCGGCGGCGTGCACATCCAGACCTTCCGCGAGATCTTTACCCAGCTCACCGGCCGTACACCCAAGCCGGGCATGTCGCCGGCGCAGGACTACGCGTTCTTGCAGAAGCCGGGCTGGCGCTTCAAAGGCAGCCTGATCCTTCAAGCCTACATACGCCTCTGCGAACTCGGTGCGCACCACATCGACTCGCTGATCGAAGCTTACGCATTCTTCCTTGAAAGCTCCGAACTGGAAAAGAGTTCCGAGTTTTCGTTCGAGCGGGCGCTGATTCTGGTTCGCGGGTTCGAGACGGGCGATCTTCGGTTCACGAAGTGCGCCTGCTGCTCATCCCATCATGTGCATGAGCGAAACGAACCCGTAATGTGTCCGGTGTGCAACAACGGGAGCTTCGGCGGATCTCGCAAGCGCCACAGGAACCGCCTTCTTGCGACATTCCATCAAGTGGGGTAAGTGATTGTTTCAGGCTGCTCGTGCAGCTCCCACCATTCTGCATCAAAATTCGAACGTTGTAAGCATCTTCTTTCTCATCAGGAAGAATAGTCGAATCCTGGTGGAAGAGTAGACAATCCGTCTCAGATTTCTGTCAAGAAGCGTTAAAGCGAGGAAAGCCTGTTCATTTGACGAACGTTTCGCGCTTTCTCGGGTAGGTGGCTGGGCATAGACTTTTTTATGCTCAAAAAAATCCTACAGCGGCTGACAGGCCGATCGGACGAGACGTCGCAGGAAGCCCCGGCTGTCGCGCCGGTTGTGCTCCAACGGCATGCTGCGTCAAAAGTTCGTGTGGACACGGTAACGTCGCGTGTTCCCGTTTACCCCCCCATAGATCCGGGCATTGAGGTCCTGCCGGTCGATAGCATTGTGGAAAGCCAGTCCGCGATGGTTGCGCGGATTCGCACCGTAGCGGGGGGGACCGAGGCTGATTTCGCCGACATGTACCTATCGGTAATTCAGAACCTTGCCGAGTACATCCACCTTCTTCCAGCTTCTCGCCAAGAAACCCACACAGGCGCCGGCGGTCTTTTCCGTCTGTCGCTGGAGATGGGCTTCTACTGTTTGCAGGCCTCTGAGGGGGTGATTTTCACCCCGACCGAAGGAGTGGAGCGCCGTCATAAGCTCGAGCCGCGATGGCGCTATGCAGCGTTCCTGGCCGGGGTCTGCTCAGAGTTGCACCGGCCGCTGGCGTCCTTGATTGTCAGTGGGCCGGATGGCGCTCAATGGCCCAAGTACCTGCTCCCTTTGCATCGGTGGTGTGGTGAAGGCGGCTTTGACCGGTATCACATTTCCTGGCAACCCGAGCCGCGTTTTGAGAACGCGTCGGCAAAGGGCGAGGTGTCGGCGATGATTAGCCGTATCGTTCCCGATCGCTGTCTTCAATACCTCGAGGCCGGGTCGCCGGCGATCGCTCCCATCGTGTTCTCCGTTGCGACCGGTGCGACGCGAGACAACGAAAACTCCGTTGCCGAGCTCGTCGCGCGGATTCGAAAGCGTGTCCTTGATCGCGACAAGGCGGTTCGGCCGGATTACTACGGCACGATGGTCGTGGGTAACCATCTTGAACCCCATCTGCTCGAGGCTATGCGGACGCTGATTCGTGACGGCAAGTGGAAGATCAACCAGGATGGCGGCCGCGTGTGGTTCGGGGCGGACGGACTGTTCGTGATCTGGAAGAAGGCCGCGGAGGAATTGTCACGGGAAATCGCTCAAAAGGGAATTCAGGGTGTGCCGACGGAGGCAAACACGCTCGCGGAGGCCCTGCTGAACGCGAAGGTCTTTACGGCGAAGGTGGACCGCGATCCGTACTGGAAGGTCGTCCTTCCCAACGGCAAGGAATACGTCGCGACCAAGCTCGTCAACCCGCTCAGCCTGCTCGGCGATATCGAAGTATCGCCGCTACCGAC
The DNA here is from genome assembly GCF_002278075.1 of Paraburkholderia aromaticivorans. Lineage (NCBI taxonomy): Bacteria > Pseudomonadati > Pseudomonadota > Betaproteobacteria > Burkholderiales > Burkholderiaceae > Paraburkholderia > Paraburkholderia aromaticivorans. The sequence continues at coordinate 196,875 of NZ_CP022992.1, forward strand.
AGCGTTGGCGGGCGGGGCTGCTGCTCCGGTCGGAGCCCCGACTGGCGGAAGCGTTTCGCAAATTCCTGCGACGACACCAACTTCTGCGGTATCTCCAGTGCCTGCTCCTCCGCAGACTCCCGCGCCGGCTGAGGCCATCTCCACTCCGGGCGAGGCTCCGAAGCCACCGGCACCGGCAGGAAAAGCACCGGATCGGCTGACGTCACTGATGCAACAACAAGCGCAGACCCGGTCGGCGATGCGGACGCTGGATCCGACCGAACTGGGCGAGCGGACGGCAGAAGAGGCGATCGCAGAGCGTGTTGCAGAAGGTGCAAATCCTCCCGCCACAAAACCGGACATCGACGCGGCTACGTTGGAACAGGCGGCAAGCGCTAGCGGGACGCCTGGCATCCCGGCAAGTACGCAGAGCCGTGCCGATTCGGGCGCGGCGCAGGAGGGGCGTGGCAGCAAGAAAGCGCGGGCGGGTGGGGATGATGTCGCAACTGCCGCGCAAAAGGAAGTTCCACCGTCGACGGGCGGCGCCGGGAATCGGGGTGCTGCTCAGAAGCAAGATGCTCCTGCACAAGCCAAGCTCCCGGCACCAGCCGAGCAGGCCGAGTTCTCATACGTCCAGCTTCTGCCCGAGCAATTTCGTCGCAAGTTGAAGCCGTTTCTTGGCGAAACGTTAGGTCGTTTGATTGCGGACTATCGATCGGGTGAGTTCAACGACAAGTTCTTGCTCGACCGCGATGGCTTGTGCGTGAGCTTCAAATACGCGGGAACCCTCGGCGCCCCTCTGCCGGCCGTTATTGAGGAGCTCGATCACCTGAACATGCTCTACGTCGACCCCTCCAATCCTGGCAAGAAGCAGCACCACCGGAAACTACCGGGCTCGGATAAAGACACACCGTGCCTCGTCTTGGCGTCACACGCCGTTCAGTATCTCGAGATCATCCGATGATCATCAACTACCAGAATCTATTCCGGCCGACCTATGAAGCACGATCGGCGGTCGCGTGGGGCGTGTCGCTTGCCTCGATGACTGGCATCGCATTAGCGTCCGATGTTCACACGAACGCCTTCGTATGGATGGGCGCCGGTTCGGCCGCAATGATGCTGTGGCGAGCCAAACAAACGCAGAGCATCTGGAACTTCAAAGCCAATCTTGCGGGCAAGCCCTTCACTTTTCTGAAGGCCGATGTTGTTCGGGTCAATCTTCCGAAGTTCGGGGACAACCTGTGGCTTGGCTGGGGTTATCGCTGGGAGCCTAGTCATACCCAACAGGCAACCGAGATTATGAAACGCGATCTTGCGGCCGTGTATCCGCCAAAGTGGTTTCTCAAGGCTCGCGGTCTGAAGGGACCGCAGCTCGACCCCACTAACGCGAAAGGCCTCCAGTGGATCCACGGGCTCGCGGAAGAGTCGGACATGTTGATGCCGCTTTCAGCGATGCAGGGCCACACCGCGGTGCTGGCGACGACTGGCGCGATCAAGACGACGCTGTATAGCCTGCTCGTCTATCAGCTTGCCTTGCGCGGGTACACGATCATCATCATTGACCCGAAAGGGGATCACGACCTGAAGGAGATCGCGAGGAACGCCGGCTCGCTCTCGGGTCGACCGGAGAAAGTCATCACGTTCCATCCGGCATTCCCGTCGGAGTCCGTGCGTATCGACACGCTCAAGAACTGGGACCGGGAGACTCAAGTGGCGTCGCGAATCTCGTCACTCATCCCGAGCGATGGGGACGAGTCATTCCGCTCGTTCGTGTGGATGCAGGTCAACCACGTTGCCCAGGCGTTGATTTATACGGGCACGAGGCCGTCATGGTCTTCATTGCTTGATGCGATCCAGAACCTCAATGGCGCGCAAAAGCTGCTGGAAAAAGCGCTGCGTATCTTCTTCAGGCAGAACGTCCCGGGGTGGGAGGCGCAAGTAGCGCCCGGTATCGCGAAATTCAACAAACCGGAAAGCAAGAAGAACAACGATATGGAAGGCGCTTCGGCCGAGCTGCGCGCCTACGTGGAGTTCTTCGAGTCCGAAATCCCGCTCAACGATCAGCCACGCCAAATCAAAGGCCTGATCAGTACCGTGCGCTCGAACAGGGAATGGTTCGCCAAGATGATGGTGCTGTTGCTGCCGCTGCTCACCAAACTCACTGCTGGCGAGCTCGAAGGGCTACTCAGCCCGGATTACGACGATATCGACGATCCACGTCCGATTTTTGACACGAAAAAGATCGTCGACGGCGGCTACATCTTCTACGCTGGGCTCGACTCTTTGAGCGATCCGGAAGTTGGATCTTCGATCGCGGCAGCGCTCCTGTCCGATATGCAGGCCGTTGCTGGTGAACGATACAACTACGACAAGAACATCAAGGAAAAGTCCCGCATCGTCGTCTTGATCGACGAGTGGGGCGATGTCATGTGCGAGCCGGTAATTCAGGAGTTGAACAAGGGCCGTGGCGCCGGCCTGGACATCATCGCTTGCGGCCAGACGTTCGCTGACCTTGCCGACAAGCTCGGTTCGGAGGTCAAGGCCAAGCGGATGATCGGCAACTTCAACAACCTGATAGCCGGCGCAACGCAGGACGAAGAAACGCAAAAGATTATCGCCGAGAAGATTGGCGAAACATACATCAAGAAGATTTCGCGCAGCCACGGACGCAATTCGAAGACGGAGGACCACGGAATTGAATTCGGCGGGTCGATCAGCGAGACGGTATCCGAGGAATTGGTCGACCTGTTCCCCATCACGTTGATGAGCAAACTGCCGGACTTGCATTACATGGCCGTTTGGAACCGCGGGACGGTTGTCAAGGGACGCATTCCGAAGCTCGTTCTGTGACGAGTTGGACACACTATATCGGTTGAAAAAGAGTTATGGAATCGCAGGTTATCGATCTGTCAGGCATGGAATTTCGTAGGCGAACGAAGGGCGCTGTGGAAGTGCCTGTGTCCAGCATCTGCAAGCAGGGTGACGTGATCCTGTCAAGCGTGCTTCGTTCGACCGAGCGTAAGGCCGCGGCCAAACCGATTTTCTTGCAGTGGCCAACGCTGCAGCAGTCGGCTCTGAAGTTTTGCGAAATCCTGTCTGATCGCTACCCGGGCGCGGTGGGGACTTCGCTGGTGGAAGAGGCGATCCAGCGCGCGATCGAGCGCTTCGTAGAGGTCTATGAAACTTCACGGAGAAGCACCGATTCGATGGTCGCCTTTCTCGAATCATTGGCGCTGTCTGCTGACGTTGCCATGGAGTACAGCGCCGTTGGTTTTGATGAGGCAGGCAACCGCCGGGTATGGCCGCCTTTCGAGGAACCCATTGGTTCGTGGGCAAGGCGCCTTGGCCTTCAGAAAGTGCGATTCGTCCGTGTCCCGCCGGCAGAGCCTGATGTGCTAGTAGGGAATCGCTTTCTGCTGTGCAGTCGGATTATGACGGCCAAGGACATCGGTCGGGTCAGCGAGCTGCCGAGCGGCTCGCTGGATATTCGAGCACATGGGAGGCAGTGATGAAGTGGGGTTTACATCTTAAGTTTTGGATTCTCTTGACGCTGGTGCTGATCCTCGCCGTCCCGGCGATTGTCTCGGTGCAAGACGGGCTTGACCGAATCTCGCGTGAGGTGGAGATGACGAGGGCGGTCTTCGGGGATGAAAAGACCGAGACTATTGTCGACAGCGCAAAAAGCGTCTACGGCACCGCCTTCGTGAAATCCGGGTTCATCGCGGACCTGAACAAAACTCACTTTTCACAAGCTGACTACAGGAAGGCGCATGCCCTGAGCGGCGCGCTCAAGCACTTTGGAACGGTCACCAACTCCTACTTCGGTTCGATGGTGATCAATCTCTACGGGATGATGATCCGCCTGTTTATCGTGTGGCACTGGCTTGCCTTCGTTGGTCCCTTCCTGATCGCTTGCGTGGTCGACGGCTATATGACCCGCGCAAAAAAACTAGCCGAATTTGCCTATCAGAATCCGAGCGCTTTCTCCCTGGCTGCGCACGTGCTTCTCTGGATCATTTTCTTCCCCGTCATGTACCTCGTGGCACCGATCCCGGTGACGCCTCTGTTCGTACCGATTTGGGCGCTCGTGATGGCCCTTCCTGTGGCGGTGATGCTCTCCAACTCTCAGCGAATTTTCGGTTCCTGAGCAATTGTCGGGGGGAAACCCCCCCGCTTTACGTTGCGTTTCCGGGTAGTTCCTGACAGGAAGCTTGGTTAGATTATGCAATGACTGAATAGGGCAACGCGGTAACGCGTCGCCAAAATGAGGATAACGATGAGCGATTTGAAGAGAGATGGCCGCAGCAGTGGACGAAACAGTCTGCTCGAAATGGTCATGAACTGTTTGGGCACGATCCGGGAGTGGCTCGAGGACGCGACCGTGACGGACATCATGATCAACCGCCCGGACGATGTCTGGGTTCAGCAGGGTGGAAAGAAGTTCTGCAGCGGGGCGAAGATCTCGGCCGCCCAGATCGAGGCCGCCATTACCCTTCTCGCTTCCAATTCGGGCATCCAGGTGAGCAACGAATCGGCAGACGCGATCGTGAGTACGAAGCTGCCCGGCTTTCGGGTGGAGGCAACACTTCCGCCGGTCGCCGTCGATGGCCCGACCATCGCGTTCCGTCGCAACAACATGGTCGTCAAGGCCATGTCCGACTGGGTCGAGCAGGGCGCTCTGCCCAAGGAAGTGGCGGACGTTCTGGCGGATACGGTTCGTCGTCGTCTCGGCGTCGCGATAGTCGGAGGTACGGGTTCGGGCAAGACCACATTCGCGAACACCCTTCTGGGATGTTTTCCGCCCGACGACCGAATCATCACCATCGAGCAGGTTCCGGAACTCGTCGTCAAATCGCCGAACAACGTGCGGTTGCAGATCAACCCGCAGCTCAAGGTTACGGCCAAGCGCCTGCTAGAAAGCGTGCTGCGGCAAAACCCGGACCGAATTGTGCTCGGCGAGGCCCGCGGTGCCGAAGCAAACGATCTTCTTCAGGCGGCCAATACGGGGCACGAAGGTCCGTTGGTGACGTTGCACGCGAATAACGGTGCGGAAGGCCTGACTCGCTTCGAGGACATGGTGGCGCAATCTGCCGATGCGCCGGATAGCCGGGAAGGCATTCAGGCTCGAATTGCCAGTGCTTTCCAGGTGATGGTGTTCATGAAGTTGGTCGGCGACGACCGGATCGTGGCAGAAGTAGTAAAGGTCGACGGCTTTGATCGGCAGTCGAAAGAGTACAAAACCACTCTCATCTATAGGAGTAGCAGATATGAAACGTTTGATGTCCCGATGCTCGGCGGCGATCAAGGCGAGCTCGCCCGAGCAGCGTAGGGTCGTAATCGGGTCGCTGCTTGCTGTCGCGCTGGTCTCGTCGTCGCAGGCCTTCGCGACGCTGACGCTGCCGATTACCGGCATCCTGTGCGACTTCTTCAACCTCATGACGGGCCAGGTCGGCTACGCGATCTCGGGGATCATCGTGGTGATCCTCGGCATCATGTGGGCGGCTGGCGAAGTCAGTGGCTGGGTCGGTCGTGGTCTCGCCGTGATCGTCGGCATCTCGATCGCGCTGCAGGCAGCGACGTGGCTCGGCGCGATCCAGACGGACGGCGGCGGTACGGGCAGCGGCTGCTCGGGCGCGTAAAGGGGATGAGATGGATTACGAACCTCGAACCACGGTAATCCACTCGTCCCTGATGCGTATCAAGACGATCGCCGGGGTGGAAGAGCGCCTTGCAAAAGTCCACCTGGCGATCGCGATCGCAATGTTGGGAGTGTGGCGGATCTGGCTGTACTTCCCGTTTTGCGTAGCAGTGCACCTTTTCCTGGTGTGGCTGACGAAGCGTGACGAGAACATCTTCCTGATCTACACGCAGTACAGCCGACAGTCCGACGTCTACGACCCCTGGGTCCGGATCGATCGGAAATCGAAAGTCAAACGGCCGCATGGCTTTGGGCGTGACATCTTATGTTGAGTATCAAGGCAGTCCTCGGCTCATATCTGAAATCGGTAAAGAGTTTTTCGGAACTCGTACCGTGGATGGGTATGAACGCCGCAGATATGGTGTTCAACCTCGACGGATCGATGATGGTCGTGTACGAGGTTGCGGGTATTGATGCCGAGGGCCGTCTCCCGATCGAAACGGATGGGTTTGTCGAAAACTTTGAGCGAGCTCTCAAGGGATTTGATGAACATATCCTGGTTTGGTCCATCATGGACCGCCGTCGGACGGAATACTATCCGGACGCAGATTTCCCGACGGCGATCGGCAAGTTCTTGGATCTGTCGTGGAAACAACACCTGTTCGGCCAGCGGCAGTACGAGAACCGCCACTACTTTGCAGTGGTCTACCGCAATCTCGGTGGCTCGGGCGGCTTTTTCGACAAGCTGACGAACCACATGGATCGGCACAAGGTTGGGATGTTCAAAGCCTTGAGTGCGATCCTGTTCTCCGCAACTTCGGCGAAGAAGAACGCGGCGCTCGCATTCGAGCAGTTTGACGCACACGAAACTCACTTTCGCCAGATCCTCGAAGAGTTCGAGACGACGGTGAACTCGCTTGGCTTTCGCCGGCTGCAGAGCAACGAGTTGATGACGTTCATGCACCAGCGTGTGAGTCCGCCGAACGACCACCACCGCGTGGCAATCCCGGATATTCCGGTGTACCTAAATACGTACCTGCCGGACTCGACGCTTCGACGGAAGAAGAAGCACCTTGAATTCGAGGGTGACGTCACGCGCTACGTGGGCGCAATGAGCGTGAAGAACTGGCCGAACATCATCGCGCCCGGCGTGACTGATCCGCTACTGCAAATTGACGGTGAAATAACCGTCAGTCAGTGCTTCGAGTTCTGGGGCAACGAACGGGCGAAGAAGTACATCCAGGCCACGCAGGACCATTTCATGGCCAGCACCAAGCGTTGGACGACGCATTTGGTGGAACAGATGACGAAAACGGAGTCGGACAAGATCGATGCCGGCAAACTCGCGTTGGCAGAAGACGCGTCGTCTGCGCTGGAAGATCTGACGGCGCTCGACCGTGCCTACGGGCACTACAACATGACCATTCTCTGCTACGGGGATACCGAAGAAGAGATGGAGCAGACGCTAAAAGACGTCGGCAGCACGATGCGCACCGCTGTCGGTGCGAAGGTGGTTCGCGAACGAATGTACGCGCTTTCGGCGTTCACGGCGACATTGCCGGGCCAATGGGCAAACATCGTCCGATGGGGCTTCATCAACGTGGGGAATCTCGCGGATCTGGCACAACTCCGAGCGATTCGGACCGGCGAACGTCGCAATTCGCACCTGTCGGGTCAGCTGCAGCGGCCGATTCCGGCTTTGGCACTTTTGCCGACCGAGCACAATGTTCCATTCAACTACAACTTCCACCAAGGGGACTTGCCACACTTCTTCGTGGTGGGCCCGTCGCGTTCGGGTAAGACGACGCTGCTCAATTTCCTGATTTCGCAGTTCTTCAAGTATCACCCGTGCAATGTCCTGATCTTCGATAAGGACTATTCGTGCTATGTCGCCTCGGGTCTTCAGGGTGCGAAGCATATCGACATGAACCCCAGCACGGGCAAGCCACCGCGCATGAATCCCCTGCGCGTCGTGAACGATCCGACGAAGCGAGGATGGCTGATGCGTTGGCTGCAGTTGATCGTTACTCTTCGGCAGTACGAGTGGAAGACCGAAGACGAGCTCGACATGAACAAGGCGCTCAACATGCTGGCCGATCAGCCGCCGGAGAACTGGCGACTGTCGCGCCTCGCGGATTTCATGAAGGCCATTTCAAACGACCTGTACAAAGAGTTGCAGCCTTGGCTTGAGGACGGTGGCACATATCCGCATTTCGATAGCTCGGAGGATGACTTCAAGCTGTCGTCTTTCACCGACGTTGAGATGGGAGGGTTGCTCGAGGATGAGATCCTGGCACCCGTCTTTATCGACTACGCGTTCTTCTGCATCGATGAGATGCTGGTTCTTGATCCGGAGCAGGGGATCAAACCGACGCTGATCTACCTCGAGGAGGTGTGGTATCTCCTGAAAAACAAAAAGCTGCGTGAGCGTTTCGACAACTGGCTGCGCACCCTCGCCAAGAAAAATGCAATAGTCGGTATGACTACACAATCGTTGAAAGAAATCGCCGATAGCGACATTTTCACCACGATCATCGACAACATCCAGAACCGCATTTTCCTGCCGAACGCGAGCGTGATGGCCCACTTGGACCTGTATCGCAACAAGTTCCAGCTCAACGATGAGCAGATCGAGCGCATCCGGACAGCGACGCGGAAGGTGCAGTACTACTTCGTGAATCCGGAGGGTATGTCACGCATGGCAAACGTTCGTTTTCCGCCTGAGATGCTCGCCTGCCTGCGGTCGGATCAGCTCGCGATCCAGAAATACAAGGAATTCCGCGCCAAGCTGGTTCCGGATTGGGAAGAACAGTACATCGAGGAAATGGTGCGCTTGGGGGAGGTCGCAAAAAATGAATAAAGTCGTCGCAGCTTTCCTGGCCGTCCTGTTTTCGGGTTCGTGCTACGCCGGCGGTATGCCGGTGTTCACGGGCGGTTTGGTGTTCGATCCGACCAACTTCTCGCAGAACGTAATCAAAGCCGCGCAGACCGCCCAGAAAGTGATCTTGGATGGGCAAAGGTATGCGCTGCAAATCCAGCAGTACGAGATGCAGGTCAAGCAGTTGGCGGCGATCAATCCGCAGCAGCTTGCGGCGTTGGGCGGGGTCTCTATTACCAATCTGGCGGACGTGAACAATTACGTGTCCAGCCTTCAGAACGTCGTTGGTGATTTGAACAATGTGTCGACCGCGTTGAACAACCGCTTCACAGAAGCTCAACTGTCCGGACAGACGTGGTCCCAATATTTGGCATCACAACAAGCGGCAATCAAGGCGAGGGTCCAGTCGGCACAGATCCGCGCTCAAAACGAAGCTGCGACGTTGCAATCGGTTCAGAACGACTACGCGATGGCGGCGCAGTGGCAGGCGCGAATTCCGGCCACGATGGGAACGAATGAGGATGTCCAGTTGCTGAATACGCAGATGAACCGAGTCCTCATGCAGAACTCGCAAATCATCAAGATGCTCGTCGACAAGAATGGAGTACTCAAGGCGAATAGCGAGGCCGATGAGCTGGGCAGAGAGAATCAGGACGCTGCTGCACGGACTATTTTCAATGGCGCCATTCAGCAGGACAACCAGAATAGTCAGTCGTTGATCAACGGCCTGCAGTAGTTCCCATACGATACGAAAGGAAAGCCATGAAAAAGATTTTTGGTGCCGTGCTGTTGATGTTTGCTTCGACGGCGTCGTTTGCCCAGTACATTGTTTTCGATCCGTCGAATTACGCGCAGAACTTGATGACGGCGGCGCAGACCGTGCAGTCTGTTCTCAAGGAAACGCAGCAGTACACGACTCAGATCCTGCAGTACGAGAATGAGGTCAAGCAGCTCGCATCGATTGGGCCGGAGGCATTGAACACGCTGAAGAGTGTGGGCAACCTCAATCTGACCAATATCAACGGCTACATCAATTCGCTAAATTCGTTGTACGGTAATCTGTCGGGGATGTCGAACCAAATCTCTACTCAGTTCTCGGCCGCCCAGCTGAGCAACATGACGTGGGATCAGTTTATGGCGAAGCAGAAGCAGGATATCCAGAACGGCATCGGCGCCGCGCAGATTCGTGCGCAGAACGAGGCCAATACGCTCAACGCCATCCAGCAGGACTATGCGATGGCGCAGCAGTGGCAGTCGCAGATCCCGACAACGTCGGGCATCCACGAGTCGATGCAATTGATGAATCAGCAGATGAACCGGGTTGTCATGCAGAACGCCCAACTGATGCAACAACTCCAGTCGATGAACGGTAGCGCGAAGGCGATGGAAGAAACGAACAAGGCTATCGCAAAGCAGCGCAACAACGATGCGCTTCAATCGATCGACCAGACGATTAGTACCGACAATGGAAACATGAGTTCACTGGTCAACGGCTTGAGGAGCGGTTCGCCTGTCTACAGGACCTCTGGCGGCGGAGCGACGAACTGAAGGGGCCCGCCCGACGCATGGGCGGGTAAGTGGCGGTTAGGCGACTAGTTTCAAAGGAAGCCGGTATGTTCTGTGTGAATATGCAAATGTCATCGAAAAGATCGTCCGACCGAGCGGGGATATTTGGGCTGCTATCGGTCGTGGCGTTTATCGCGTGCATGTTTTTCTCGGTCTCGGCTTTCGCGCAGAGTTCTGGCTCCACTGGAGTTTCGATTTCCGCGGCGGCTTCGGAATTCGTTTCACAGGTGACGACGGCTCTGAACCAGCTGGAAAGTACGATTCAGTCGAACTTGTGTAGCTTGAGCGGTACATTGTCCGCGGATGGTACCGAGTTGGAGTGGGCGCTCTTCAGCGTCATGTTCGTCTGGACGGCGATCACCGGAATGCTAAAGGGTGAGTCGCTGGGTGAGGTCTTCGCGCAGATCATCACTCAGATTCTTATGCTCGGCATTGTGATGGCGTGCCTGAATTCGAGCTCGCAAAACGCGCTGACGCAGACTTTCTCGACGATTTCGAGCCAGTTTGGCGCAGGTACGAACTTGTCCGGAGGATTCAAGAGTTTTTTCACCGCGATCTCCAGCCTTTGGTCGAGTGCGGACGCAAGCTCGACGTCGTCGGGGTCGAGCGGGAGCAACTGGTTTTCTTCGCTGTTCCATACCATTGGTGATTTCGACCTCGGCTCGATCCTCGCAGGTCTCGCAATTGTGATTCTGAAGTTGGCGACGACAGTGATCATGGCTGGCGCCGCGGCGCTGTGGGCAGGGAATTACATCCTCTCACAGATGAAGGTGTACATCGGCTTGGCGGTTGCGCCCGTGATGGTGCCTTGGCTCCTTATGCCGTACACCACTTTCCTTTTCGATGGGTGGTTGAAGTACATGATTGGCGCCGGCATGATGCAGATCGTCGGCGCGATCATGATCAAGATGACCGACGTCTTGATGACCACCATGACAACTGTTGCCCAGGGAGCGACGGCCACGAACGTCATTTTGTATGTTGTCCTGATCGTGCTGGCGTTGGTGATCGCTTATATGATGTCCGAGATCAACGGCATTGCGATGGGTCTGCTCGGAGGCGGTTCCCGGGTTGGCATGGGCTTTGGCGCCTGGTCTAGCGTGAAGAACTGGGGGCCACATAGGGGCCTTGGTGCGACCGCCCAGCGCTCGGCTCAGCTCGCGGGTAAGGGTGCTCGCGTGGCCGGTCAAGGCCTCAAGTCGGCTGGCCAGGCTGCGCTCAGCCGGATCCGTGGCGGGGGTGGCGGGGCCCGTGGTGGCGGTGCGAGTGGCGGATCGAGAAAGACAATGGCTGCAGGCGGCGGCGTTCGGGCAACGATGGCCCAAGCACGCGGTGGCAGTGCGTCCCGACGCTAATGTATCGCCTTGCTGATAGGTATATGAAAGGAATATCATGAGCACCACTGACGCAGAAGTCGACGAACTCCAGACGAAGAGATCATTCCGAGAAGCATTTGTGGATACGCTTCACATGCTTCGCGCAGCGCCGGATACCGAAGAGGAATGGGACGCGAGGGAAAGCCAGTTGCACGCAATGATTCGGGAGTCGGTTCCAAGTGCGATCGGCGTGACGCTCGCTCGGACGCTCCTTGAGCAGCCCATTTTCTTTGTCGTGGGGGTTGGTGGGCTGGTCTTGTGGACCGCCTTGGAAGCAGTTCCTTTCATTTACCGCCTTCTCTTCTAGCCGCTCGCGGGGGCTTGTTTCCGGATCGCCTTCACGTACATTAGGGGTAAGGAGATCGGAAACATGACCACCCTCTACCGAACCATTCTGTTTGCTGCGCTTGCCTGCTATGGCTGGTACTACAACACCAGCCTCAACGTGGACCTTTCGTCACGCAGCGCTCACGTTCACCTCGATTCGGCTCGTTCGGCGGCACATGGAGGTGAATGATGAACGGCTACTATCGTCCGTCGAACCCTCTCGATACCCTTCTCGGCGTGGCGGTGATCGCACTCCTGGCGTTCGCGGGACTGTCAGCAATTGCATGGGCCTGGGAGACGTGGCAACTGCTCACGTCGAATCAATCAGCGCATGACGTGATTCTGTACGGCCGAGTCGCGTCGATCGTTATCGTGGTCCTCGGTCTTGCGGCCATCCGATTCCGGGCTGTCGCTTACGTGGCAATCACTGTCTTTGCTTTCAGCTGGATCGCGCTGCTTTCGGGTCATGCGGATGCCGGGGAGTTCTGGGGGTTCGCAGGTTTTCTGCCGATTCTTTCGGTCTACCCGTGGCTTGCCCGGAAGTTCCCTGAGGCCTCTGATGAACGCGAACGCGCCCTGGTCGTGAACAATCCGCAGGAAACAGGCTCTACGCCGCTGCCGCATCTTCCGGTTGCGACTCCGCGAAAGACCCTTGATTCGCTCGTGGGGATGGAGGATCTGAAGGATCGCCTCCGCGGCGCCGTGTCGGATATTCTGGCGAAGCGCTCGGAGGGCGAGGACCCGCGCAACGGTATCCTCCTGCACGGTGAGCCGGGGAATGGCAAAACGGAATTTGCGGAGTGCTTGGCCGGGGAATTCAAGCTTCCACTGATCAAGCTGCGAAACAGCGACGTGGCCAGCCGTTGGAAGAACCAGACGACGGAAAGCATCGTTCAGGCGTTTGCGGACGCGAAGGCACACGCTCCGTGCATGCTCTTCATCGACGAAGCCGACAGTCTGCTCGTCGACCGGGCTGGGATGGCCGAGGCCGGCGGTGAGGAAGGGAAGATCACGAACGCACTGCTGACGGAGCTGGTGGACATCCGTGCGCATCGTGTCGTCGTGGTTGCTGCAACGAACTACCTCGACAAGCTCGATGCGGCCGGGATGCGGGAAGGACGCTTCGATTTCAAAATTGAAGTTCCGACGCCGGATGAGCCTGCCCGTCTCGCACTTCTCGATGCCTCGCTCAAACGTTATGTGCCGTATGTGGAAATTCCGCAAGCAGCAGTGGAACGTGCAGCCAAGCGTTGGGTCGGCTATTCCAGCAAGCGCATCCAGTCGGTTGGTGAGCAAATTCGGGAAGTGAAGCGAAAGACCAATCGGAATAGCTTTGACTTCGACGATTTGATGGCTGCGATGCGAGCTCTGCAAGGTCGCGCAGGCAAGATCCCGGAGAATACGAAAGGGCTGGACGAGATCATCCTATCTGTCGCGTCGAGCAAGCGTCTGAAGGCGATCGCAACCCGTATGTCCAAAATCAGCCAGATCGAGGAAATGGGCGGCAAAGCGCCGACCGGCATCGTGTTCTATGGTCCTCCGGGAACGGGCAAGACCGAAGCGGCACGTGCTCTGGCTAAGGCGACGGGATGGGCGTTCTTGCAGACCACAGGCAGTACGCTGATGGCTGACCCCTCATCGTGGGACAAACTGATCCGCGAGGCCAAGGACATTCGTCCGGTGATCGTGTTCTTGGATGAGGCCGACGATATTCTCCGGAACCGCCAGATGTCCAACGTCTCCGCGCTGACCAACAAGGTCCTGGTCTCGATGGACGGCGCGGCTGGCAAAACACCGGATATCGTTTTCGTCGCGGCCACGAACTTCGTGGACGATATCGATGAGGCTGCGATGCGCGGCGGCCGCTTCACAGAGAAGGTGCGCTTCGATCTGCCTGATGAAGTGGGTATCGAGACATACGTCTCCGGCTGGCTTGAAAAACGAGGCATCGAGCCGTTGAACAGTTTCGTGGCTCGGGTGGTGGATGCCCTGAAAGGGGAATCGATTGCAAACGTCGACGCAATCCTTCAGGAAGCTGTGAACCAGCGTGCCGTGAGAATGCTGGATGGGGAGGAAGCTAGTCTTACGGTCTACGACATTGTGGAGGCCCGAGAAACGATTTCTCGAAACTGATCCGAGTCCTTGCGCGATCGGGGCAGGTCCTGTTTCCACGGGCCTGCCCCTTTCTTTTGGGGTTGGTCGAGGAGGAGTGTTACGGTCACCATCGGGTATCCGAGCAGTCCGCCCGGGGAAAGAACCCCTTCTTAGGCGTTCTTTTAGAATGGTTGACCACTAAGCCCCCATGTTTTACTTCCTGCTAAGAAATCTCGGAGCGGGAAGCATGCTGTTCAATCGGAAAGAAAAGCCAGTCGACGTGCTGATGGCGGGAAATGCCGGGCCGGTCACGGCATACGACAAGGCCAAGCGCGAATTCTTCGAAATCATCGGCACAAGCCAGGCCAACTCCGCGCGATGGTTCATCATCGCCGTGGTCATGGGTTTGGGCTTGGTTGTCATGGCGGCGGACTTCTATCGTCTCTTGCCACTTAAGACCATCATTCCGTGGATGGTGCAGCCGCAGGCCGATGGTGCAGTTGCCAACGGTGGCGCTGTCGCCGCTGTGCAATTCACGCCGAATCGCAACATGCGCTCCTATTTCCTCAGGCATTGGGCAGAGAAGGCGCTCACCATCGACCAGTACACATCGCAGAAAGATCTAAAGGCCGCGCAGGCGCTTTGTCGAGGCGCGGCCGTCGGCGAGTTTGCCCAGATGATGAGGGACGACAACCCCTTCGGCAAATTGGCGCTCAACGCGCAGTACACACGTGTTGTTCACGTCAAGAGCGTTGACCCAGGCGAGAACGGCGTCGGTTTCATCTTCTTGACGACTGTGGCCGGTGGCGGTACGGGAGATCCGGATACGAAGCAATATCGGATTACGGTCCACTACGCGATTTCCCCGCCGAAGAGCGAGGAGGAAATTGCGAGCAATCCCGTCGGCCTCTACATCACCCACTTCGCCCGCGTCGAGGACTTTTAATGATGTCGTTAATTGTGAGAATTCTCGCCGCGATTCTGTTCCTCGCGGGTCCGCTGAGTGCCCATGCAGTGTTGATTGCAACTCCGCTGCCGGGTGACACTCGACTTGTTCGTTTCGACTTCGATCCGAACAACACCTATCAGATCCTCACTCGCCCCAAGGCTGTTACGGACATTCAACTGGAAGCCGGAGAGGTTGTGAAGGGCGTTGCCCTCGGCGATTCGTTCTCCTGGGACTGCGAAACAGGCGTTGCAGGCCACATTTTTATTCGACCAAAGTACGACGATGTTGTGACGTCGGGTACGGTCGTTACAGATCGTCGCACGTATCAACTCATGCTGCGCTCGACGGAAGCGGATGTGGGCAAGTGGTACCAACGGGTTACGTGGGGATATCCCGGCACGTCGATGTTGCAACCGCTCGCGACGACTGCTGCTCCCCAGGCGTCTGGCGTGGGACCGACGGCAAGCGACCCGCTGACGCGCGGCGTCGACGTTGAACAGTTGAACTTCGACTACCGGATCAGCGGCAATGCTCCGTTCAAACCCGTGCAGGTGATCGACAACGGCACCTTTACGTGGATCCAGATGCCCGCAAACATCCAGGATTGGCCGGCAGTTTTCTGGGTTACGCCGGATAACCGTTATGCGGCACTCGATCCTGTTGTCGACGGAAAATATCTGAAGGTCACGAAGGTCATGCACAAGTTCCTGCTGAAGATCGGCAAGGAAGAAGTCGAGATCACGAACAACAAGGTCGCTCAATGACCAACAAGTCGATCATCGATCCGGACGCCAACGACGGAGGCTTGCCCAAGAAGAACATGCACTGGAAGATTGTGCTTCTTCTTGGCGCGGTCGTCCTGGTGGCGGCTTATATCAAGTTCGGCGGAAAGAGCGTGCATCGTCACGATTTCAATCCGACTCCTCCTCATGCTACCGAGCTCGGTCCTGCGGCGGACCCTTCATCCATTGACAAGGACAAGGCAGCCGCGGAACAGAATGTCCAACTCGAGAAGATTCAGGAAGGCAAGCAGAAGGCTGATGCTCTGAAGAAGCAACAGGAGCTGCAAGCTGCTCAATCGGCGAATAGTGGACGGATGGGCGTGGCGCCGGCGCAAGCGCCAGGAGCCGCATCCTCTACGGTGGGGTTGCCTCCTGCTGGCGCGTTGCCCCCGCTACCACCGGCGATGGCCGCGAATGGCGCGAGGGGCGGTCGGGGAGTGGCTGATCCAGACCGCGAGTCCATGATCAGAAACTCGCCCGTCTTGGTTAAATCGAATGCCGCTCAATCGGGTTCGGCTCAGGGGAATATGCCGCCGGGTTATGTCCCGCCTCAGATGAGCGACCTACAGAGGAGTGAGCTCGCGAGTGCGTCGGACATGAGCAATATTCTGAAGCACATGCCCGGAATGCAAAGCGGCAATAACCCCGGGGCGGGAGCTACAGCGAATTCGCAATGGCTGACGGATTACAACTCGAAGCTATCGGACCACTCGGCTGAAACGGCGTATGCTCCACCGGCCAGGTACTACTTGCGCAGCAATACCCTCATTCAAGCGGTTACGACGCGAATGGTGGATAGCGACCTCTCGGGCCCTATCGAGATGCGTGTAGTCAGCGATGTCTATGACTCGGTTACTGGCACACAGGTCATGATTCCAGCGGGTTCGTCGATCAGCGGCGGGAACAATGGGGATATCCGTCTTGGCCAGTCGCGGATTGAGGTTGCGGTGGGTCGTATCTGCCGTCCGGATGGTATTTGCGTGGACACGCCGAATTCGCAAGGGGCCGATTCGGGGGGCGCAACGGGTCTGCCTGGGGACGTGAACAACCACATCCTGCAGATTTTTGCGACGGCCATCATCCCTGCTGCGATCGCATATGCTACGACCCCGAATAGTGGCAATAACAACGTTTATGCGGGTAGCAATTCACCGCTCAATGCCGCTGGCCAGATCATGGTCCAGACGTCTCAGACGGTGTTGAACCGCTACAACAACATTCCGCCGACGATTAAGGTTCCTCCGGGTTCCCCCGTGAGTATCGTCCTCGGGAAAGATCTGGTGCTGCCGCCATACCATAGGTGAGATCGTGAAACTCAGTTTGAAATCCATCGCGCAACTGCGCTTCATCGTTGCCGTTGTTTCGGGGTTGGCCATGTCCGCGTGTGCCACGGCGCCGCTGCCGGCAGCATCGAATCAGAACTACGACTTCGCGTATCGAACCACTGGCGGGTCAGACGTTCGACCGAGTCAGGTGTTCGATGATGGTTCGAAGACCTATTTTCAGTTCCCTGTCGGGAAGACGGCGCCGGTGATTCAGCTCGACGATGCGGGAGATCACAAGCTGCTCGAGCCGAACCAGGAGGGCATCTACTACACCGTGCCGTTCGTCGCGAATCGCTTTGTATTCCAACGAGGCCAGGAGACCGGAGTCGCAGAGTACGACGGTGCCAAGCCGCACGTGGTCGACATGTCCCGGGTAAATGAGCCTGGGACGGTGCCGGCGACGCACGTCGACGTGGACGGCCTGTACGCCGTTACGCAGCGCAACCGCCCGGTATACGTGCATCAGGCAATGCAGGCGAATAGCTATGCAACCCCAGTGATTGGGGACAATGCTTCGTGGGCTACGGAACTTCCAACGGAAGACAAGTTCGATGTCCAGTTCAAGCGTGGCAGTTCGAAGCTTCTGGTTCCGAAGCGATCTGCGACGTCGGAGATTTTGTCGGCGGCAAAGAAGGCGAGCCGCGTCGTCATTATGGGGCGCGACGACGACAGCATGATGGAAACGCTGGCAGAGAATCGCGCGGGCGCGGTGCGAGATTGGCTTGTCAAAAATGGCGTTCCACCGAGCGTGATCAATGTGACGGCTGATACCTCGGGAGCTGACGGGCTCGACGCCGAGATTCGCGTGTACAGCAAGCCGACTCAGGTTCCGGTGAACTACGCGTCGCCCGATTCACCGGCATTCAAGGCGGATGCAATCAAGGCGGATGTTCAAGCGGGTGTGCTCTCTCGCGAGGAAGGGGCTCGACGTCTCGCATCGCTTGCCGGCTACGGGAGTTCCAGCAATGGAGAGAACTCGAGCGGAACCGGCGGGATCTCGCTTCGCTCAACCTTGGCAGTATTCGCCGAGAAGGAGCACTACGAGCTTTCGTGGGGTGTGGGTGTCGCGGACAAGAAGATCACCGTTCCGCCGGTTGACCGTGAGCCAAATTTCGACGCCAAGCTTGTGGATCTAGGTAAGGCGGGTGCGGGCGCATGCAATCTCGGGGTGGACAAGGAGGCCAAGTTGATCTACGCGGAGCCGAATCTTGGCGGCCTGGTGAAGATTAATGGGAAGGCCGGGATCGAGACGCTCAGCGAAGCCAATTCTGTCCTGACGGTGAAGCTGCGGACGTCGCCGAAAACTATGTACGCCGTCGATCGTGTCGACAACTCGGACATCGCCGTGAAGTGGACGGATCCGACCGCATTCACGATGCCCGTGCGGGAGAAGATGGAGCTCACCCTGGACGGCAAGACACTGGATCTGACTCACGTGGGCGACAGCCGCTACGTGGTCGTGCTTCAACCCACAGCCGGGACTACGACGAAATGAAGAAATCGACTTTACTGCGGCGTGGGGCCGCTGCCGCTCTCGCCCTCGTAGTGCCGTTCGCGGCGGCGCAGGGGCACAAAAATCAAGCGTTCGTCCCTGTGGCAGCTGCGGCGACCGTTGCTCCAGCATCCGCAACTGGCGTCACGGTGGCGGCCGTTGCTTCAGCATCCGAAGCTGGCGTCGTAGCTGCTGATCCATCCGTCGCTCGCGTATCGGCCGGCGGTGACGTCGCGGTCTCTCGAACGACGCAGCAGTTCGCGGTCCTAGCGAGCGACGAAAATTTCCGGAAACTCATCGCGCGCTGGGCGCACCAGGCCGGATGGAATTCCGAGTGGGACGTCGATCGTGACATCGACATCACTGGCGAGTACACGTGGCGGAACATGTCATTTGTCGATGCCGTTCGGGCGACTTTGAAAGCCACGGAGCGTGGCGACCTTGCCGTGCACGGCTGCTATTACGCGAATAACTGGGTGCAGGTGGTACCTCTGACGACACCGTGTAAAAGGTAGCAGCGTGCAGTCGAAGTTGCAGGACTAGGGCGCCGTCGGCGCCCTTTAACATTTCTGGTCATCCGGTTGCCTTGATTGATATCTCCAGTTGTGGCGACGTCAATCCGGCTGGAAAGGTGCCCGCAATAGGCGCTGTTTCCGCGTAGTTCAACCCTCTGTGGCGTGTTTTACTTTCTGCTAGGAAAAGGTAAAGGTCGGGCGTCGAACCGCCACTCCCCAGCAGGAGCATCGATACCGACGTGGCCTTAATGACGCCCTGGTCGACAAGACCGACGATACCAAGGTAGACCGATGAAACGTGAGATGAAATGCCTCGTGCTTGCGCCGCTTGTAGCCGCTCTGACTCTTTCGGGATGTGTGTCGCCCACTTTGGAGAGGGAGACGAAGGGAGCAGCTGAGGACAACTCGAGGATCCAGGCGGAATCACGACAGAAACTGTTCGATCAAATCGCGAACTCGGAACAAGTGCGCGAGCGAGACGAGATGATTGATACGCCATTTCTCGCGGGGAAAGCCGTCGCGTTGAGCCGCGATGTCGTGCTTCCGCGAGCTCTGCAGAAGAATGTCAATACGGACATGATGTTCCCCGGCCGGCGTGTGTCGCTTCCGGTGGCGGCGGAGCGGATTACTTTGTCGACGGGTATCCCGGTCAAAATCGACAGCGACGTCTATCTGCCGGCGTCGGCCCTACTGCCGCGCGGCCAATCGAGTGAGGACCTCAAGACGGCCGGGGCTGGACAGGGCGCGGGCGTGGCGCCGGCGGCACCTCTGCCGACGACGGCAAAAGGAGTGCTTCCGCCGATTCCCACGACGGGGGAGGGCTTGGGTGGGTTGCAAGGATATTCTGGCTCTGCATCGATCGATACGCCGATGGACGTACAGTTCGAACCGGGCGAGATGGCATTGTCCCGCACCCTCGACCTCATCGCGACTCGCCTCGGAATCAACTGGAAGTACGACGACCAGAAGGGCGTGATCCGTTTTTACCGGATGGTCACGAAGACGTGGTTGTTGCCCATCAAACCGGGATCGATGTCCTATACGACGGCATTCAATGGGTCGACGCAGCAATCGAACAATACGAACGCGCTGAATACGCAGGCGCAGCAGCAGGACGCGCCGATCAAGAGCGAAGCGACAAACATCAGCGAGGTGAATTCGGTCAAGGCGTCGATCCAGACGATCATGACCCGCGCTGGCTCGATCTCGGCGGATCCGGCGATTGGCTCGATCACCCTCACGGACACAAAAGAGGCGGTCGACAAGGCAGAAGAAATCATCAAGTTCCAGACGCAAATTCTGTCGAAGATGGTGCTGGTGCGGCTCCAGATGATCCAGGTGCACACAACTGACACCGGTCAGGCAGCGGTAGACTGGAACGCTGTGATGACGAAGGCCCTGCAAAGCATTCCGGGATTCCAATTGTCGTCAATTTCACCCGTTTCGCTCATCGGTCAAAACGGCGTCAACAACGCGGGGCAGTTCGGACTGAGCATTACAAGTGGCGCGTTCAAGGGTACGACGGCCATCGTTCAGGCGCTTCAGGAAATCGGGCGGGTATCGACGTCCACTGAGATCCCGCTGTCGATTCAGAACCGGCATGGCATGTACTACAACGTGCGCCAGACGTTCTCGTACGTGTCCGCGACGACGCCCGCAACGTCCACTGCCGGTGGAACTGGTGGGATCCCGGGTATCACGACATCGCAGGATCAGGTCGGATTCAAACTGATGCTGTATCCGAGCGTAACCGCCCATAACTCGATCAATTTGACGGTGTCGATCGACCAGTCGACGCTGCAGTCACTACAGACCTTCACGTCGGGATCGGGATCAAACCAGCAGTCCGTCCAACTTCCGAACACAAGCGGCGAGGGTGCTACCGTCGACGCGATTGTACGCAACGGCGGAACGCTCATTTTGACGGGCTTCGAGCAAAAGACGAATCAGTTCGATCGACGCGGTCTCGCACCGAACGTTCCGTTGATCGCTGGTGGCTCCAAGACTGCAGACTCCGAGCGTGTGACCACCATCATCATTCTGTCTGCCGCTGTTCAGGACGCTGACTCATGATTATTGACGTCAACGGGAAAAAGGTTGCATTTGGACTCGCGTGGAAGCGCCTGGTTGGCGGTGGTACACCCGAGTCGATGGCGATCGCGCGGGCCCGAGAACATAAGTCGGTGCTGATCTGGACTGACGATGAAGCTCTGCAAGTCGGATTACTGCCCGCTGCGGACCTGACTGAGAAGGACGTTGGCGCGGTCAAGGTTCCGGTGTTCGCGGCGGCAAAGATCGTCTCGCGGATCCCGGGACTCAAGAAGAACGTGTTGCTGGCGTTGAACAATCCCAACAAGACCGGGACCTTCATCCTGGTTGGGATCTACAAAGGCAAACCGCGTGACAAATTCGACCTCGCCGACATCTCGGGCGAAATCCTTGAGCAAAAGGTCGCCGAGTATCGGGATCTGCTGAAGAACGAACCGTTCGATCTGATCGGGGACGTTCGCGGGATCGAAGGAATCTATTCGACGCCGATTGGGGTATTGGCCGAGCACGCGGACGAAGGCAGTGCAATGCACCGCCCCAAGGCCCAGCTACCCGTTCGGAAGGTGGGAATCGCGGTTGGCATTGTGCTCGCGTGCTTTCTAATCGCAAAAGTGGCATCCCCGGTGATTATGAAGAAATGGCGGGATTACCACGACCCCAAGCAACCCAATCCGCAAAAGCTGTACGACGACGTTATCGCGCAAGCGCGTATGACGCCGAGTCTCAAAGCAACGGACCTTGGCCCTTGGTATCAATGGTTCCGCGAGCTTCCGTGGGATGTCGGCGGATGGCGTTTAGCCGGCACCTCGTGCTCGTTCACGCCGTCGGCGGTAATGGTTTGCGCTGTCGACTACAAGCGTGCGTTGACGCAAGGTACGTATAAGACATTTGTCGCGGCGTTACCTGAGCAGTGGAAGCACGCCTATAAGTTCGATCAGGACGTCGTACACGTGCAGGCTACGTCGCCAATCGGACCTGTTGGAAAGGTTGGCCAGTTTCTCGATCAGGCGCCAACTGAAAACGCCGTGACGATGGATTTCGGTTCTCAGCTTCAGGGTTATCAGGTGGCGGGGAAGTTCACGATCACGCCATTCGGACTGTTCGGTGCAGATGGAATCGACGCAAGTGCGTTGCAGAACACATACAAAGTCGCAACTTGGACCATGGATGGACCGGCCCGCGATTTTGAACTGCTTGGACAGTTTCCACCGTATGCGTTGGTCTCGTCGATTTCCGTAGTGGTGCAGTCTGACCCGCAGTCGACAATTGACAACTCGATGTTCAAGGCAACTGTTAAGGGCCAAGTGCTGATCAGGGGATAGGAATATGAAGGTCGTGCGTGTTTTTGCGGGTTTGATTCTTTCTTTGACATGGTCTGCTGGACATGCAGCTGGCCCTTCGGTCAACGATTTGATCGAGGCGGAGGCAACGAAGACACTAAAGTCGCTTACTGAGAGCGACAAGAGTACTCCGACACCGCCCGCGCTTTCGCCGACGCAACAACAGTCGCCGGCACTGCCGCCCGCACCAATCCCTGCCGCATCTGACGCTGATGCAGGCAAGCCGAAGCATCGCGATGGACTGTTTGCTCGTTTCGGCGTTGTCCCGAATCTGTCCGGGTACTTGATGTGGAACGACGTGATCTATCAGGTCACGGTAGGCAAAAAGATTAAAGGTTATACAGTCGTCGCGATTGACGCAGACGGAGCCGATTTGCGATCGCCGAAGGGAAAGATCAAGCACTTCGAATCGTTGGTCGACGAAGGTTTCGACAACGGCAATGAGAAGACTTCCCAGCAACAAGCCCAAATGACCGGCAGTCCGGGTTTCGCGGCGTCGCCGTTGCCCCCGTCTATGCCCACCATGATGCCTGGTCCCCGAGTCGGCGGAGTCAACGGAGTTCGCTAATGCTTAGTCGCTTTCTAAACAAACCCGATTCGAACCTTCTGCAACAAGAGTCGTCGAGAGGTGAGGTGATTGACGTCGTCGCGAACGGTGGGGGTTGGGTTCCCCCTTCCTCTAAACCGACCGGTGCCGTTGTGGTGGATATTGCTGGAGACCAGCACACTCAGGGTAGGCAGGCGCGGGGAGACGAGCCGGCCCCGGTGGGTGATACGGTCGAGATCATTACAACGGTTGACGCACTTCCGCTTTTCACGCGGAAAATGTACGACGATGATCTGGTTCAGATGCCTCCCTCCATGCGGCAAAACATTTGCCCGGTGGAGGTGGTGCCTCCAAACTCGGAGGGCGGCAAGAAGCACGGCGAATACGCGATCATCCTGACCAAAGAGATGCTCAACGATGACTACGTCGATGAGCTGGTAGCGCATCTGGCCGTCAAGTGGGATCTGGTGGCGGAGGGGTACTATGTTGCGTCTGACCAGGTGCTGATTGATCTTGCGCGTGACAAGGTGATGGAGAATCGCCGTCGCAAAACACTCAGCGTGTCGTTGGAGCAGAAGAATGCAAGCGCGCTCTATCGTCAGTTCGAGTTGATGGCTGAGTTCGCGATGGCGAATGAGGTCTCGGATATTCATATCGACATGAACCGACGGCTCGCGAAGTCGCAGGTGTCGTTCCGTATTCACGGGAAGCTGGTACACCCCCCGGAGTTCTTGATTGATACGCACACGCTGTTGGACATGGTTGCGTATCTATACAACAACAAGTCGCAAAACGGGTCTCAGAACTCCTACAACGAGAATCTTCCTCAGCAGTGCCAATTGCAGTTGAGGGTAAGGGACCGCGACTTGCTGTTTCGTTGGGCTTCCGGACGTACCGCTCTGGGAAGTGTCGTTGTTCTGCGGATGCTTTACCAGGACGACATGCAGAGCATTAAAACGCTCGAGCAACTGGGGTATTTCGAGCAACAAGTCTGGATGTGGCGCAACGCGATCAGTAGGCACAAGGGGGGCATCTCGGTGGCCGGCATTGTGGGCTCGGGAAAGTCCACCACGATGCAAACCAACATGGCGAACCTTCCGGACACGATGGCGAAGTACACCGTAGAGGACCCGGTCGAGTATTTGATCCCCGGTGTGCGCCAGTTCAACGTGTCGCGGTCGCTTACTGACACTCAGGAAGACTCGTTCATTGCATGGAAGCGACAGCTGAAGCGGATGGACCCAAGCGCGGTGCTCATCGGCGAGTGCCGAGATCTTGACAGCGCATCGATGTTCAGAGACATCGTGGAATCCGGTCATTTGGGTTTCACGACTGTCCACGCGCCTTCTCACGTCGGCAGTATCGATCGCTTCTGCTCGAGCGAGCTCGGAATCCCTCGAGAGGTGATGGCAACACCAGGATTTATGAACTTGCTCGTCTATCAAGCACTGGTGCCGATCAACTGCGAGTGTTGTCGAGACTTTCCGGCCCGGCAACATGCCGAGGCGTCGTATCTGAACAGAATCGAGCGTCTTTTCGACCTTGACGTCGACGGCATCTACCTGACAAACAAGACTGGTTGCCCGAAGTGCAGCAAGCCTGGTTTGGCCGAGTTGAATGGTATAGCCGGACGGAAGGTCGTTGCGGAGATGCTCGAGTTGGACACGTACATGCTGGAAATGATTCGAGATCACAAGAACATCGATCTCATCAAGTACGTGAACCAACTTCGTGTGGCGAAATTTTCGGAGGAGGATTCAAGCGGGAAGTCGGCGATGGAAGTTGCGATGTACCGGTGCTCCCGAGGCCAAGTGTCACCGTACGAAATCGAGGAGAAGTTTGGCACCTTTGAGCAGTACGAGAACGAGCAGCGACGCTTTGGGCTCGGCAAGTTTGCAACGGGTGGTGAGCGATTCGGGACCGCAGGGAAACCTTACTGATCCGTCATTTTTTGAGGCCTCTTGTAAATGAATTCGATATTGGAGCGGTTGTCGTTCGGTCGAGCGAAAAGTGGCGACAACCCTACGGCAGGGCGCGGACTCTTTCTCGCCATATATGAGTTCAAGCAACGGCGGGGGGAGTTTTACTCAGACCTTGCCGGGCTTATGGCGGCGCAACTAGGAAAAAACATTCGTGAACTTCTTGAGCCGTACGTTGAGCGGTACGGCTCTATGCCGGAAGGGAAGCTTGCGGCGTACTGGTTGCAACGGATGGACGAAGATGTCGCGACATTCTCTGAAGCGCTCGTCGGAACAGTCCCGTCGGAAGATCTGACCGTGCTGGCCTTTGCTGAGCGAGCAGGGGATCTCAAGGTCGGCCTCGAACAGCTGTCGGAGAACATCCGCGGTATGGAGGACGCGAAGAAAGTTGCGCGGACTGTGCTCTTCGCTGCGGTGGCCGCAGTCGTGATTTTCCACATTTTCCTTGGCGTTGAGGGATTCGTATTGATGCCTCGCACGCTCAAGTCTATCGGGGGGATGATTCCGCCGGAACACTGGGGCCCGGTCGGGAAAATGTTTTATGGACTCGGGGAAGTTGTTCGCGGGTGGGGTTGGGCGCTGATCCTGCTGGAGGTGTTCGTCTTCGGGTGGGTGAAGTGGTCCTTTCCGAACTATGTCGGGCGATTCCGGCCGTGGCTAGATCGGCACTTCCTTCCGTATCAGTTTTATCGCGACTTCCGAGGTGCGGCTTTCCTTTCGTCGCTGGGTGCCGGGACCGTCAGGGTTGGCACGCAGGTCCAGACGGTGCCGGATGTGCTGGAAAAGATGGAGGCTGAAGCCTATCCGTGGCTGAAGTGGCATATCAAGCGAATTCTGAATAATTTTGAGCACGAGCCGAATTCAAAGGGCGAGGCGTTCAACACGGGAATCGTCAACGACCGGGCGTATTACCGGATCGTCGATATCGCGGAATATAGCGACATGTCCACAATGCTTTCGAAGGTCGGAGAGATCGTCAGAAAGGCTGCGCCGGCGGAGATGGAAAAGAAAGCAACCATCGTCCGGTACATCGTCGTCGTGATCGTCATCGTGATGATGCTGGGTATGTACTTCGGCACGTTCAAGATGGCGGACGAATTCAAGGCAATTATTCAGCTCAATATGATGATGCGCGGCTAACGGGCTTGCGGTTTCGTTGGGCATGAAAGATCCCCTGGATAGCGGTTGTTTCGAAGTTTCTCCTTGTGTTGTGGGGTGTTGTAATCGGGTTAACGTCCAATCTGGGCGCATGCCTTGCGTGGATGGGCGCCCATTGGGTAGTTCAGTCCGCGCAAGAGAGGGTGAATGGATACTTTTTGAGGAGCATGAGAATCGTGAAGAACCGGGAAATCAACATGGCGCAGGGCGATGCGGACACTTCGGTCTATGACCAGAAGGTGCGGAAGGATAGTCGGAGGGCCAGGGCGCAACGTGGGAGCGTGCTGATCGAGTATGGCCTTTACCTGCTCGTCGCGCTCATCGCTGTTGTCGGCCTGTACGCGTATTTCAACTCGAACAGTGTCGGCGAGCAAACCAACCAACTGGGCCAAGATCTGACGTCGCTTGCGGGTAAGGTGAAATCCTCGTATTCGGGCCAGTATGCGAACGTTACGAACGGCAACCTTGACACGGGTGGCTTCTTCAAGGGCCTGGTCTCGATGTCGGATAACGCGGGGGTCGTGACCACGGCCCCCGGCGGCGGTCAACTTACCGTCACCTCCGGCACCCTGAATGTTGCAGGGGATTCGGTGCAATACAAGGTCACGAACCTGCCGGATTCGTCCTGTCAGCCCATCCTGTCGGCAATTCAACGTGGTGCCGCGAAGATCACCATCAATGCGACGGTCATCAAATCGCCGACGGTGACCTTCAACCCGGCGAACATGACGTGCACCGGGGATGCG
This sequence comes from Paraburkholderia aromaticivorans, assembly GCF_002278075.1. Lineage (NCBI taxonomy): Bacteria > Pseudomonadati > Pseudomonadota > Betaproteobacteria > Burkholderiales > Burkholderiaceae > Paraburkholderia > Paraburkholderia aromaticivorans. Next base: position 223,615 of record NZ_CP022992.1, read on the forward strand.
AACACCCTTACCTTCCTGATGAGCTGATCGGTCCGGCTCGGGGTAGGAGTATGGCAGGGCGCCCACGGGCGCCTTTTTTTATGAGAGATCTACTACTCTCGGTATTGGGAACTTCCAAGCTTGTGCGGCTTGAAATGTGATCGTTCCGCTAGCATCGTAGGCTATACTTCCTGATGGGAAATAACTCGGCGATCGCCGACGCCCGATAGCGTGAGGGCGGTCATTGTCAAGGGGGCTTCCATGGACAAGATACTGAGATTCAACAACTTCGACCGTCCCGCGGCGGCGAGGGGACGTCATGGTATGTCGCTGCGTCGGAGGAAACTCGGGCAACGCGGTTCGATGCTCATTGACACCGCGCTCGCGCTTACGGTTGCGACAATCGCTCTGACTGGACAGATGGCGCAGACGTCCGAAGCCATCGATGAGTCCATTGCGAAAGCAACGGGGCAATGGGCTGTCGAATACCAGGGGGGGCTCAACGGTTACTACAGCACAAACGGTCAGGCGATCATGGCCAACCAGGGTGTTGCCGGTGTGGCCAATCCCTATGCCCCGACTATCCCGGAGCTAATCAATCTAGGCTATTTGCCGCAGGGCTTTGGATCGAAGGCGCCGAACGGACAAGTGTTCACCTCGAACGTTACCCAGGTTTGTCCCGGGGGGAACTGTACGCTGGCTGGGTATGTTTATTCATCGACCCCATACAAGGACGGCACCGGCGCGGTACGAAATGACCTGGCCGGGATTGCCATGCAAGCCGCGGGGGCAGATGCTGGCATGACGCCCCCGGGGCAGGCTGGTCAGTTGGTCGGGACGGGCAACGGCTGGCAGACACCGATGGCAGGTGTTCAGGTTGGTACTTTGGCGATGCGCGTCGGTTCTTATTCGGCAACTGATGCGATATTGAGCCAGTTTTACATGCTTAACGGCTCGCGCGCCCTCACCGGTGCGATGAATGCAAACGGAAATAACATCAACAACGCGGCTTCAGTCTATACGCAGCACGTTGGTGTCAATGAAGGCGGGGCCGGTTCGGGTACTATCGGGTTGGCGAAGCAGGCGCTGTACGGGGACTCTAATAACATCGTCCTCCAGAGCAGCGGAACCGTGTACACGCGCAGTACGGATTGGTCGCGAGCTGCCGATCTCCAGGCACAGAATATTTACGCTTGGCAGGGTAGTGTTACTGCCGACAGCAACGTCAATGCAAACGGAACGTTGTGGTCGAACGGCGGCGTCGTTACCAACGGAAGCGTGACGTTGGCGACGAGCGGTGCACAGATCACGAACCCGGGTCGAATGCACATCAACGTTGGCGAGAATCTTTACCTGCAACCCTGGTCCGGTGGCTCGACGATCGTCGGCGGTGGCGGCGGCAGCGGTAATCTGCAGGTGACTGGTACGACGTGGATGTATGGCCCGACGGTCAACCAAGGCTATACGTACCTCAACGGTGGCGGCGTGGTGAATAGCTCGCTATCGATGGCAGCAACAGCGTGGTCAGGCTGGGGCTGTTCTGGGAACGGGATTACGACCGATCCAAACGGAAGCTTGTTGTCATGTAAATCCGGCGTGTGGCAGCAGGCGGGTTCGTCGGGCACAAACAACTACGTTTCGCTTGATATTGGCAATGGTGGGGTCTACTGGTTGCCGGCGAACACCACGCGGGTGGACGGTTATGTCTTCGTTCAGTGGACGGGCAGCAACGCGGGCGTCGCTGAGTTCATCGTCCGTGATACGTGGGGGAACATCCAGAATTACTTCTATGCCGGCGACAACGGCTGGAACGACGGCGGAAGTGGTTCTCAATGGTGGATTCCAGTTTCGATCCCGGTTGTTTCGAATTCGGCGTCGATTCAAATGGTGCAAATCAACGGCAGTAACTCGCTTCACTGGCACGTCGGAAGCTACACACAGTAATCCCTTTGCCCCGGGGGGAGTCCCCCGGGGCAAAGCGGCCATCGGTCTATCCTGACCACTTATCCCCCCCCCCAAAAAACCGGAGATCCGTTGAAGCTCGCGGAGTCTCGAAGATCTAAAACGAACTCCGGCCAACCACGAGCAACTTACGGCCGATGACACGTCTCGTCGCGAACCGCAAAATGTTGAGTGGCGATTTCAGATGTCAGCGTCACTGCGCTCAACTGGCCGTTGCATGGGCGGCGCCGGGTAATCGCTTTGGGAACCGGTTGCCAGTTGCCGGTGACTAGCCCAAAGGAGTGGTCCCGCGTCGCGCATATCTGAGCTGCCGAGCGAGGATCGTAAGCCGCCTTGCCACACGTATTTGAGCGGCTTTTCTTGTAGATGCGACAAGCTAGGGAGGGTTTGGGACTGAACCTGTGAAGAAACTGCGAGTTCAGCGAGGGGAAACCAGTCCCCACGACGCCAGAATTCCTTGGATCGCGCGGGCATATTGGTCCCGCTGTCGTGGGGTCTCTGAGTGATAAGAACCGATGGCGTCCCACGTATTGCCGTACTTGATCATTTTCTGCTTGAGATGCCAAGCGGCAACATAGATGTTGACGCACTGGTCCCTCAAGGACGACGGGCTTACTCCATACGCCTCGAGCTCCGGGAAGTGAATTGAGTTGATCTGCAATTCACCCACGTCAATTGAGCCGTTGGAGTTGCGGTGGACGGCTGTGGGGTCGCCCTTGGACTCGTACCACGCGATTGCCCGAAGAACGTTCGGGTTCACCGATTGATAAGTACCGGCGTCATCAAAGCAATCTGCCAGGGCGGGTTGTACTGTGGTCAGCAGCACGAGAGCCACCCCGGTCATCAGCCCCGTAAGCCGACGGCGGATGCGAAGGCTTGTGTGCAAAGCGAGCTCCTCGAGAGGGTGTTGGATCGGATACCGCGGCCGCGCGAGTTGTCGGAGTCCGACGGGTCGATGTCGTACTTCGAGGCAACCTTGGACAGCTTTGCGTTGAGGCTGTCGAGCGTAACCAGCAGGCGGTTGAGGCGAACCAGCAGCCACGCGAGCGCCGGCGTCAGGTTCGTGCCGGACATCGCGGCCGAGTAGGTGTCAACCACATCACCGTTTTGCTCGACCAGTCCGTTTTTCACGCCCTCCATACGCAGGAACAGGTCGTAAAGATCGGCCCGGCCGTCACCGTTGCCGCGCAGTTGAGCCGGGACGCTCCGGCGATCGAATTGCGCGTATTCGCACATGTATTGGTTGGTCACGCTCATGGTTTTCTCCTTGATTGGCCTTACAGGAGTCAATGTACCGACGTGCGTTTCTGTTTCTAGCCCTGTTGTGTTAATCGGGTAGCCACGCGAGCGCTGCTTGGGATTCGTCCACCATAAGCCCCCCAGTCGTTTCGGATGGGGAGGGGACGGCCGAGGGCGGATCGGGTTGCGGTGCAGCTGAGACTGGTACAGCGGTTTTCCGAGCATCAACGCTTTGGGGCGCGATCTGTCGCTCAGAGGATGAAGCAGGCATTTGATCCGCCGGCATCGGCGCCACCGCGACTGCATTTCGCGAATGAACCAGCTTGACGATATCTGCAACCGATTTGATCGGCCCGTGCAGGTCCTCAAGGTGAGCGCCGAGCTCGGCTAGACGAAGAAGCTCGATATTTGCATCCGAGCCTTCCTCAAGGCGTTCCATATGGCGGAGAACGGCGTGATGCGCGGGAACCGTGATCCGAAGTCGCATGGCGGAAGGAGGGCGTGCCATGGTCCAGTTCCTCAGGCTGCAGCTCGGCTGCTCGCGTCTCGCGCCGCCCAGAATTCGCCGGCGTATTGGAATCCGCGGACGTTGCTATAGACCGGATCGGCATCGGTGTGGATTTGGCTGTGCGACTTGCCCAGCTCCTTCTTGACATAGTCCGCGAAGAGATGCGCGCCGCCACCGGTGATCAGGATGTTGTCGATGTCGGAAATGTTTCCGATCGACAGCAGCATTTCGTTGATCGCGTCTTCAACGATCTGCGTCACGATCGGGCGCATTGGCGTGATGTCCACCTGTTTGCCATTGATATTCAGCGGGGCGTTGACGCGGAGAGCGTTATCGATTCGCTGCATCGTCCGCGGGTTCAGCGTGAGATCCGGAGCAATGTGTTCGGCCACGGCGCTGATGACGGCCCACACTGATTTTGGCGTTGCGCTGCAGCGGCCGGTCAGCGGGCGGGCACCTTCGGTGACGAACCAGTCGAGCGTGCCGTAGCCGGCGTCGATGACCAGGTTCGTCTGATATTGCATCGTTTCCAACAGCTTGCGCGGGACCGCGTAGTTATAGAAGGCGCCGCTCGGCTGCGGGAAGACCTTCACGCGGCGCACGTCGACCTTGAGGTTCTGGTCGGGCTTGACGGGATTCGGGACTTCGTGAACACCGGTCAGGAGGCCCTTGAGTTCGTCGGCGTAGCGATCGTAAGTCGTCAGCGGGAGACCTACGACCATGTAGTCGACTGCCTGCAGGCGCATCTTCTGAAGAGCGCCGAGAAAGAGTGCGCGATAGATGCGGGTCGTCGAGTAGGCTGCGGCGACCTCGCGCTTATAGATACCCTTCGATTCCGCGAGGGCATCGGCGCCGACGGCATAACTCTCGCCGTCGACCGCGACGACGATCCGATCGGCCTTGCTCATCAGGCCACCGGTGAAATCAGATTGAGTGGCTCGCGGGGCGAGGGAAGGGAAGAGACCGACTTGGGCGTCGCTGTCGATGTTGCGCTGGGAGGTGGTGTACTTGGTGTTGCCGTAGCCGACGTCGATGGCACGAACAATGGGCGGGGTTGCCTTGCTCATATAGGTTCTCCACAAGAAGTACGCAAAGCATATGTGCTAATCAGCTTCGTGGCAAGAAGTTTGGCCAGAAATCGGCCAGTTATCGGCCACGTGTGGACGATACATGGCCTATATCCGGCCAATAAACGGCCGGAAACGTGGATTGAGAGACAGAGGAGAGCTTGAAAAGGCGGCGGTCTGGGCCAGAAATCGGCCACTTATCGGCCAAACGTGGCCGATTATCCGACGGTTGTTTGCGACGTTGGCGAGATGATCGACGATAACGGTGCGCCGCCCTCTCGTTTTTGTGTCGGCTTGAGATCGGTAGTGAAAAGAGAGTGTCCTGTCATGTGCGTGAGACACATGAGCACGTGGCTTTCGGCGTTTTTTTGGGATAGGTAAGGGGGTAGAGAAACGATTTAATTCTTGACAGGAAGCGTTGGCCTATCTAATCTGCGAACCATCGATCGCACCACACAGTGCGTTGATCGGCAGCTGGGCCGTATCTAGCCACCGACGCCAGGCACGTACGCAGCGTCGGAACCGGACGCGCAACGCGTCCAAAAGCAGGACAGTCGAGGCATCAGCCTCGCCCGAAATCCGATGAGGATCGCTCGGGCAAAACGCAACTCGTGTATCCCTCGCGGATTCACACGGCTCGCAAATCAGCGACGCCGGGCATCGCCCCCGCTAGGACCTTTCATCTCGACAACGACTTCTGATCGCACGAAGACCTCCTGCGCGAATTGCGCCGGCTTGGTCCGGCAAGCGTCACGCATCGAGCGTGCGATCAGCGTCAACGTCAGCACTGGAAGCCTCTGGCTCAACAAAAGCTCTCGCCGCTTACATTCCGTCAGGAAGCGTACGGCGTGACTTTCTCGCAATACGGAATCGGTACACACCACCGACCCCAAATGTGTGATTGCTCCGCATGGAGCAGCCCGCCAGCCGCCTGACACACGGGCGGAATCCACTGGCACGAAGCGCGTGCGCTTCTAGTCATTCCGATGACTCCCATTCCGCTGGACGCGGCTTCGTGCGAAACGCATGGAAGCCGACCTCCTCGTTTTCGAGCGCCCGTTGAGGCGTATCGCGGGCGGGCCGGGTATCTGGCAACTTGCTCGAACCTCGTCACGGGTTCGGAGGCCGCAAGGGGAAGGAATGGGAGTAACCAGATTCGTTTGGGAAGCGCTTGGGGCGCTAACCGAGAGTCAGGAGGAAGTCGTACCTCTCAAAAACGCGACAAAGGCTCCCCGCTTAGGACACAAGCGGGGATGGCGCGACAGCGCATCTGTACGGCCGAGGGATCGGTTGTGTGGGTCCAGTAGTTTCTAACGTATGGCACTGCTACCCCCGTCGCTCCGGAAGGCGACAAGAAGCACTCCGTAGGAAAAGAAGCAGAGATCCGGTCTCAAGCCTGGAGGGATTGGAACGCCTATGTACCGATTCCTGCGGGAATGAGACCGGTTGAAGGATCGACGCGCTCACTCACCGACCGTGAGAGCACACCAAGACAACAGTCAGGAGCACACGAATGACGGACCTCTTCGACAAGAACGGTAAGGTAGCAAACGTACCCAAGCACGGTGGGCACGCTTCAATTCGTCCTGGGAACTGGAAGAAGCAACTGGCTGACATTCTCAAGCAACGGGAGAACCTGCGGACGGTTCGCGGCGACCGCCGTGCAGCCGACAAGACGCGTGAAGCCCGTGCCAATATCCTCTATCAGGGCTTCCAAGATCTGCGCATCCTCGGATATCGGTTCGACACGATTACCAGCTTCCGGCAGAAGCACATGCAGGCGCTTGTTGATAAGTGGCTCGACGAGCGCAAGGCCGCTTCGACCATACAGAACAGGATCACGACCTTCCGTATCTTCTGCAACTGGATCGGTAAGCAGGGCCTTATCGGCCCGACCGCGCAGTACGTGAAAGACCCAAAGCGGGCCAAGCGCACGCTCTCTGCTCAGACGGACAAGAGCTGGTCGGGAAACGGCGTGGACGTAGACGATAAGTTGGCCGAGATTCGGCGGGCTGACGAGCGCGCCGGGCTGATGCTGCTCGCTGGCCGGACGTGGGGGCTGCGCCGCCTAGAGATGGTCTGTATCCGTCCATATGCGACCGTAGTAGTGGGAGGCACCACGAAAATCGTCGCATTCAGCGATGTGAAGGTGTCCCGCGAGGAACTGAAGGCCGCGATCGTCGCGAGCGGATCGGGTCTTCCCATCAAGAAAGGCACGAAGGGTGGCCGGTATCGCGTGCTCCCTCTCGATACGCCGGAAAAGCTCGACGTTTTGCGCCAGCTTCAAGCCGCGGTGCAAGACCATGACGGCTTTCTCGGCTGGCCAGGTGAGTCGCTCAAGACCAATGTCCGCCGCCTTGACTATATCGCCCAGAAGTTCGGGCTGACGAAGGCCAAACTGGGCGTCACGCTCCACGGACTGCGCCACGAGGTCGCCAATAACGAGTTCGAGCACCTGTCGGGTGTGCAGAGCGCAATCCGGGGCGGCAATAGCCCGCTGCGCGGCGAAACGCGCGTGGCGGCTCAACTGGTGGCGCAGCTTCTCGGTCACTCCCGAGTGTCGATCATCAGTGCCTACTGCGGTAGCGTGGTCAACATGGGCGAAATACAGAAGAACCGCGCGATCGCGGAGCTGGATGCGCTTCAGCCGCACCTTGATGCGATCCGCGAGGCGCTCGAGCGCCACGACTTCGTCAGCCTCTACATGGTCGGTGCCCGGGCAATGGGTAAGCGTCGCCCGCAGGACGCGGCCGTTCCGTACGAGTTCATGACATTCGGGGAGGCCGGCCAACCCACGTATGCGCTGCGTGCTGAACTCGAGGCGCTGCTTTCGACGCCTGTGTACGTCCGGATCATGTCCGAGGAAGGAGATGAGGCGAGCGCGACCTACCTGAACAACATGCTTCAGGTAATCGATGGCACGAACGGCGGGACGGACCAGAGCGGCGACGATTTCGGACTGGAAGATGGAGGAATCGATGCTGCTCTTGAGTCGTGATGGGGTCGGGGAGAACGCACGGGAGGTTGCCTCCGAATGGGCGCGTGACGGCCGGAACTGGGTTTGCCGCTCGGCCGAGCATCCGGTTCGCTGGATGCTCGGTCAGGAAGCAGGCGAGGTGAAGGCCAAGCTCGTTGCGGATGGCGTTGACTACCGCCTGGTGCGCAACGGCTCGCTGCTCGATTTTCTGGCGGAAATCCTGACTGGAGCGACCAGCGGCGTATATGGCACCGCGGCTATGCCGATTCCGGTCAGCGATCGCCTGATGGGCGCAACGGCTCGGGAGTTCCGCGACGAATTCGGTGTGGACCTCCCCGGTGCGTGGGCAACGGTCATGGCTTGGTGCGACGGGTTCCAGATCGGACGTGTCGAAGTCTTCGGCACCGGCGCCGGCAGGACGGGCTACGTCTCGGTGGATGCGCCGCGCGGGATCGTGGTTGCGAATCGCGCTCTCCGGTCTTCTGTTTCCGCCCGGGTGCTCTGGCTCGGCGCGATGGTTGGTGTCTCGTTCGGGATCGATCTCGAATCCGGGGTGACGGTGGGTGTCACGGATTCTGACCGGAGTGTGTGGATCGCCACGCGCCGGCCAAGCGAAATGCTCGCGTGGCTGCTCGGCCTCGTGACAATCCGCGAGGTTGCCTTCCTCAATCCGCTGACCGAAGGCCACTGGCCTTCCCATGTGGCTGACTTACTCGCTTCCCCCGATCCTGTGCCAGCCATTCCGGAGCGGCGCTTCCCTGGTCGCGCGGGCGAGCAGGGTCGGTTTGGACTGTAGGTAACCGGCTTCACGGCGCGGGCTGGTCTGGACAGCGACGAGTGGTGGTTTGTTGCGTATCACTCGGGGGAGCGGCGCGTAAGAACTCGCTAATGAATTGTTGTTTAGCGCAATCATCCGTCTCGGAATGCCGGTCTTTGGATGGATTCACGAAGTTTTGGCCCGGAAATGCTTCTTCAGGTCCTCGATTTTGGATGTTTTCAGGTATTTCCCCGGGATTTTCGAGACTACACGCCTCGAATGCTGATCCCGGCCCTGTAGAACTGGTCACCATTTGACGTTGAGAGAGGGTGTGTGATGGGTATCGAGCAAGGCGAGGGCGCCGCCGACGTGCTGCGCGAGGTTTTCGAGGTCAGCGATGTCCGGACGCTGGATGCGTTTCGTGAGTATCAGTCCGACTGGCAGTGCTTCGTCGATCCGAAGCGGATGACGGTTGTCCGGGTTCCGCGCGAAACAATGGCGAAGATCTTGATGGGCGGGAACACGTTCCAGATGTTCCAGTCCTTTGGCGGACTGGATCTCTGCTGGCTCGAAGTGGGCATGTACGGCATGGAGTGCTGCCGGCCATTCTCCCGGTCGGAATGCGAGCAGTTGATCAAGACCATGCGGGCCTGGCTCACATCCGATCAGGCCGAGCGTGAGATGCGCGCCGTTGGCACCGACCGCCGCTATGTGCAGGGCAAGCTGGACCAGTTGGCGAAGCTGCTGGCACCGGACCCGGAGCAAGCTCCAGACCACTTCTTCAATACGTGGCTCTTCCTGACGGTTGAGCGTTTCCTCGACGACGATCGTGGACTGAACGAGATGTGCGAGCTCGCCGACGACTACGCCGACCGCTACTGGGGCGAGTGCGCTGACCACTGACGAGGAAAGCTTGACGTGTGTCGTGAATCCTGACTGGATGAGTCAGAAGTGATGGAAGAGCCGCGCTGCTTCCACGCCAGCGATCAGCCAGATCGCAAGCGGCGCGAAGGCTCCAGCGAGCGAAGCCGCGAGGAACGGAATACGTGAGGCTCCGCGCGATGACGCGGCGTATGCCCGCGCCCGGTCGATCGCTCCACTGACCATGTTGCGCACCAGTTCGTCCGGTTCCGCCTGTACATCCCAGCCGGAATACCACGCCATGTCCGAGTTGTGGATCTCACCCACGAAAAGCGATACCTCGCTCGCGCCGGCCAGCCTCGCGCGCTCGACGGCGTATTCGAGCATGTGGACGCTTCGCAACGGAATGTTGATGTACGGCTCGATGCGCGCCAGCCAGAACCAGTCCGAGTCCGGAAAGACTGGCCCGGCAAACCGGCCCGCACGCCGGCGTCGGCGGCAGTTCTCGGCGAGGTATTCGTGGGGCGCCAGGAATCCGGCGATGCGGCGGCGCTCGTCCGGCGACAGCAGGTGAAATGCTGGGGAACCGCCGATGTCCTGTAGGCGGCGCACACCGCCGGCGCCGAAGCGGTCGGTCAGCGTGCGGCCTTCGCGTCTCGCCTGCCGAACGACGCTGGCCAACTGCCAGGGCATCAGCGACACCGCGATCTGCATCATGAATGCGTCCCGTGGCGGTATTTCGAGCCAGTCGTCCATCTCCACGTCGAGACCTTCGAACAGCCGCATGAATTGGGTCTCGCCGAACCGCAGACCGGGCGCGGCCTTGATCGTCCGATTGACGAACTCCCGGTATTGCTGGTTCGTTCCGCCCCTCAGACCGTGCAGCACGCCGTATACGTGGCACCGGATGTCCCGGTACGTGAAGCTGACGGCGTCGAGATGATCGGGCATCGGCTGCTCGCCGGAGAGCAGATCGTTCACGGCCACGTACTGTCCGGCCGGAGTGCGTTGCGGAAGGTGTGGATCGCGGTGCATGGTGGAGTGCGTTTGGGGGGATTCTGGCCCGTAGGCATATATACTTCCTGACAGGAAGCTAGAGGCGCAGGATACCCGATGTGTCTGCCGGATGGGGATGCGCGAGTTTCTTCGCTGCGCAGACGATTCCGGAACCGAAACTGCGGAGATCCCATGCCGACATCACCTGACAATCCGGTCTGTAACGACAGCCTGTTCTCGCTGGCGCTCAATGCGTGCGTCGAAGCCGTTCTGATGCGGTTGCTCGTCACGGCCGGCGACCTCCATACGGAAGCGTTCGATCGGCATCGCCGCCGCGCTTGGGAATTTGCCGACCGGGCAGGCCACCTGTATGCCGACGAGCTCATGCCGTATCTGCTCGGTGGCGATTCCGAGACGGTCGAGGGCTGGGCGCAGGGCGTCGAACGCCGGCGCAAAGAGCGGCAGGACACGGAAGAATGCGCCCGGCGCCAGGCGCGCGAGGCGCTGATCCGCGCAAAGGACTGGGCCGTGTTCGGGCTTCCCGCACCGGAGCAACTACTGGTTGACCTTCAGGACGGTGAGTCGCGCCTCATCTGCGGCCATCGACTGTTTCCGGATGGGAACTGCGTGCGCTTCGCCGATCCTTTCGGTGATCACGGCTTCTTTTTCCTCGGCGATCCGCGGGACATGACGGTTGCCGATATCGAGCCCTTCCTAACGGATATGGCCCGCGGCGAGGAATGGCACGCTGGCCTCTACTGATCCACCGGGCGCGGCAGCCTTGATCTGCCGCGCTGACCCGGTATGGTCTTTCCTGAACCACGGATTCCACGGATCAACACGAAGGAGTGACATGAACGGACAGGACAACGACGAGGAACCCGACTATCAGGACGCGTTCAAGCGTGCGTGCGCGGACATGGGCGCGATCAATGCGCTACTCGGCTTCGACGATCATCCCGGTATCGATTGCATCCTCCGCGCGATCACCGATCTCTACCTGGCCCGCAGGATCAGTTCGATTCCGGAAGGGTTGACGGCCGCACTGACGCGATACGATGCCCTGATGGCATCCGTGGATGGTTGCACAGACGGCGGCTGCGTCATTCGGGCACCGAAGGGGATGCACACCAACGGCGGATGCCGGTGCACACGCGCAGAGTACAAGATGCAACGCGCAATGTATGCGGCGAAGGAACTGCGTCGCGCCGTCGCCGCGCTCTCCGAGCAGCCGGCCGCCAGCGCGAGCTCTGCCGACTTGCCGGAAGCGGTGATTCTCGCGCCGTTCATCGAGAGCGGCGCATTCGACCGGGGCGCAGGTGGCGCGGTGGAAGGCGGGAAAATCAAGGGCTCCGACTACAGGGAAGAAATCTTGTCGAGCGTGCGTAAGCTGTTCGGCGTCGTTCAGCAACCGGTGGGCGGAACGAGCGACGCGCAGGCGGCCCGAGCGATCGAGATTGCCGACCAGAGCATGATCGAGCTGCTGCTTTCCCACGCGGTGCGCTTCGATGCGCTCACCCCCGCATTTGGTCTGTCGACTGAAGACGGCACCGAAGTGGAAACGCTCGAGGAAGCCGACCCTGCGATCCAGGAGGCGTTCGAGTGGCTTCAGTCGCGGGGCATGGCCGAACTCCTGGAAGAAGCCAGCGGTGCGTGCATCCTACTGAAGGGCCACGCGCTCGAATACCTGAACGTCTGACCAGACCCGACGCACTCATCCAAGCTGCAAGGCACCACAGAATGCGCCAGGCGCAACTTTACTGGGTGCGCGCGTTTCGCGGTCGATACGCCAGTGTCAATACCGAATGCAGCTTTAACCGTTTGTGTAGATCATCCCGGTCTTCATTCAAGGGTTTCGACGACATCGAAGATGCCGTCGAACTGATGCTTCGGAAATGCCGTACGCCACGCGTGCACCTCTCGCTCAAGTTCCTCTCGCGTGGGAACGGGCTCCCGTCGCTCACAATTCTGCGCGGCGATCATCGCCCGATAGGCTTCTGCGATCGCCGGGCCGAGTCCCGGGCAATGCATCGCCGCTCCGCCCGACATGCAGATCCGCACACCTTCGATCGCGCAGCCGTGTTTCGGTGCGACCTGGACGTACCAGTCGCCATTGCCGCCGGGAAAGATGACGAGCGCGCGCTGCTCATCGTCAGGCAGATCCCGATCGTCTGTCACGTACAGGGCCTTCACGATATCGGACATGGAAACCTCTTCGGTTCGCTTTTCTACTCCGGCGAGCCTGCGTGAATCCGATTGTGCCCGCCGAAGCAGTCACGGTGGTTAGGCGCTCGCCTTAGTACTACAGCCGTAACTATTTATCGCCTATATTAGTTAGTAATACTACTTATATAGCGCGATATGAAAACACTCGTGAGTACGTGGGAACGTGAGCTGGAAGCATTGCATGAGCGTCTCGCGGTCAATTTCAGTCGTTCGGAATCGCGGGAGCGGTCCCTTTCTTATCTAAGAGACTGTTTCATAAAGGCTGTTCGGTGCGCTGAAGAGTGTTCCAGCAAATCAGGCAGCAACCGAGTTTGAGGAACGCGCCGTGAATGTCGGCACGACGCTCGAAGCGAATACGGAGTCGACGGAAGTGATGCAACCAGGCATGCGTGCGTTCAACGACCCAGCGATGTTTGCCAAGGCCGCTGCCGTGTTCGGTACGGCGCCTGGCAATCACTGGCTCGATACCGCGATTGCGCAATGCTCTTCGATGTCGCTCGGAGTCGTAACCGCGATCGGCGTAGACAACGCGCGGTCTCTGCAGTGGGTGGCCACGCAATCCGCGAATCGGCGGAATCGCGTCGATCAGCGGCAGCAATTGCGTGACGTCGTGGACGTTGGCGCCAGTCAGGATCGCGGCGAGCGGCGTGCCGTTGGCGTCGGTGACGATATGGTGCTTGGAACCGGGTCGTGCGCGATCAGTGGGGTTTGGCCCAGTTTTTGGCCCGCCCCAACAGCACGAATCGATGAAGAGTCGACAGCGGCTCGCGAGAAATCGATCTGGTCTGCCGCACGCAGCTTCGCGAGCAGCAACACGTGCAACCGGTCCCACACGCCAGCAGCTTGCCAGTCGCGAAGCCGTCGCCAACATGTCACGCCCGAGCCGCAACCCATCTCGGCGGGCAAGTCGCGCCAGCGCAGTCCGGTCTTGAGCACGAACAAGATTCCGGTCAGCGCGGCGCGATCCGATACCGGCAGACGGCCCGGGTTCTTCTTGCGTCGAGGCTTGGGTGGCGGTAGTAACGGCTTGATCAGTGTCCACAATTCGTCGTCAATGATCGGCTTGCCCATCTCCTCGGCCTCGGTTGTTCCGATGCCTGAGGTTAACAGCTCGCCGCGAAAGTTAACAGCCCCTCAGGGCCTTTATGAAACCGTCTCTAAGTTTATCAACGCCCATTTCCGTACGCGCCAGCCTGGCCATCGACGTGAGTTGGTCTCGATCAATTCCATCATTGGTGACCTGGTGCGCGACGATCAAATGGTGCTTTGCATCGACCGCTACCTGGACGTTGTAGCCGACGACTCCGGTTCCCCGAGTCTTCATCGAACGCGCGTCCGGGTCCGTGAGCGACACCTGCTTGTCCGGTGCCGCGTCGAGCTTGACTTCGACCTGTTTGAGGATTTGCATCTGCTCCTTGAGAGCCGCAATCTTGTCTTGCAGCCGTTCTGTCTTCGCCTTCGCGATCGTCGGCTCCTGACGATCGGCGGTGTCCATTTCTACCAGATAACGGCTAATGCTTGCCTCGATATCCCGCATGCGGCGTTCCAGTTTCGCGCTCGTGAAGTTGCGATCGCGATGGTTCACAGCCTTAAACTTGCTGCCGTCTATCGCAACGAGCGCCTCGGAGAACAGGTTCAGGCGTTGGCACAGCACAACGAACTGGCGACAGACGCTGCGGATCGCCTTGCCATTATCTTTGCGGAACCTCGCAATGGTCTTGAAGTCGGGCACCAGACGACCCGTGAGCCACATCAATTCGACGTTGCGCTGTGCCTCGCGCTCAAGCCGTCGACTGGATTGAATTCGGTTCAGGTAGCCGTAGATGAATGAAAGGGACTTCCCCATCCCGATGTTTCGGCGGAAGCCGCGAACCAGCATCGGCGTACCATTGTTCGGTCCCGATCGTTTAACCGCATCGACATCAGGAGAAGTTCATGACCCTTGCTACGTTAGGAATCGATCTTGCAAAGAACGTCTTTGCCGTTCATGGTGTGGACAAGGCCGGCAAAGCCGTACTGATCAAGCCACGTGTCATGCGCGATCAATTGGCGGCACTTATCGCACAACTTCCGCCTTGTCTGATCGGTATGGAAGCCTGCTCAGGCGCACACCATTGGGCACGGATGTTCCAGCAACACGGGCACACGGTAAAGCTCATGGCGTCGAAACTGGTTGCGCCGTACCGGATGTCAGGCAAGCGGGGCAAGAACGATGCCGCTGACGCGGCTGCCATCTGTGAAGCTGTCACGCGGCCTAACATGCGGTTTGTGCCCCTTAAGGACGAACACCAACAGGCGGCCCTTTGCCTGCATCGCACGCGTCAGGGTTTTATCGAAGAGCGCACAGCGACCTATAACCGTGTGCGCGGCCTTCTGTCCGAGTTCGGCATTGTGTTGCCGCAGAGCCCGGGAAAGTTGCGCAGCAACATCGCGGTCCGTATGGATGATGCCTTGCCTGGCTGGGCAAATCGCTGCATTCGAGATCTGCTCGAACACATCAATCGGCTGGAAGAGCGTCTCGGCGAGTACGATCGTGCCATTGGTGAGCTTGCGCGCCAGGATGAGCGCAGCCGCAGGCTCATGGAATTGCGCGGGATAGGGCCCACCACGGCCAGCGCATTGCTCGCCACTCTCGGCGCCGCCCTCGACTTCAGGAACGGCCGGCAGGTAGCTGCATGGCTTGGATTGACGCCTTCGCAATATAGCAGTGGTGGCAAAGCCCGGCTCGGAGGCATAACCAAGGCTGGCGACGCCTACGTACGTACGCTACTGGTAAGCGGCGCACGCGCCGTGATGGCAAATCTGCGGGATAAGCAAGACCGGCTGAGCCGGTGGATCAGGAGCCTCGTTGAGCGGCGTGGATACTGGCGCGCGGCGGTCGCTATTGCCGCCAAGAATGCGCGGATGGCGTGGGCGGTTTTGAAGTACGGTGATGCTTTCCAACTAGAACCGGTGGAAGCCTGACCAGCACTGCCGCATTCTTCAATCGGACCTTCTCCACGGCGGTCAGAACCATGAATAGATAGAAGATCACTTTGCGCTGCCAACAGTGATGTGAAGTGGGTTGGACCCGCGCGGGGAGTACCTGGAAGATCTACTGGAGTATCCGTTCCCGATAGATGAATTAGGTCCTCGCGTGCGTCTTTCATCAGGGTCCGGGCGATTGGCCCGACATGACCGTTTGTAGTATCGCAGTCCTTCACCTTCTTAAACATTGCAGGCAACGCAACAGGCAACACCAGGGACTCCATCGGACTTGTGCTGAATGGGGAAGCCCTTGTAGTAGATCTTAAGCATCACATCCGGGTGATACGCAGGTCGTCCGGTAAGCGCTGGTTCGACGCCCTCAAATCCAAGCTGATGAAGATCCAGCTCATCGACAAAGACGTCGACTACGCGGACCGGATTGGTATCCGCTACATAGTCGTCGAGCGATTCAGGAAGAAGGATTGTTTGAGTACGATTGTCGCCTTGAACGAACCGCTTCATCTCGCTCGCCTCCGCTATCGGACGAGATATTTTAGCAATTCAAAAAGGTGTTTTGACACACTCTGGGCCGACCTCTGCCTCACGCGATCCGCATGTGCAGCACGAGCCCGGCGGTGGGCACCGCGCTACCCCAAAAGCGGACAGTCTGGCGAGACCCGCTACAAACTTTTCAGAAGATTGTCGATTTTCGATCATCAGCTTCGTCGTCAGGTTATTCACACCCAAAGGATCTCCCATGAAATACCTCGGCTTGGCCTACTTCACCCCCGATAAATTCGCCGCGATGGCGCCAGACGACGTCAAGAAATTGGTGAGCCAATGCCCCGCATTGGACGACAAGATGCGGGCTACCGGCAAGGTACTGATTTCCGCATCGCTTGGCGATCTGGACAACTGGAGGACGCTCCGCCCGCGCAGTGGCAAGACGCACGTCACCGATGGGCCCTATACCGAGTCGAAGGAAGTCGTGGGCGGCCTGTTCATCATCGAGGCGGATACCCATGACGAGGCGTTGCGCATCGCCTCCATGCACCCGGCGGCCACGCTGGGCGAAGAAGGTGGATGGGTCGTCGAGCTTATCCCCGTGGATTTCTACTGGTCCCGATGAGGGCTTGGACGCGTGTCTCAATTATGCGTTGGGGCTCTGTTCTCCTCAAACACCTTCACGGCTTCGTGAGTCATCGCGACGATGCTACTTCTGGGCCGAGCGGCGACGCCTGTGATCGACCCTCTCCGGCCGTTGGAGCTAGCGCGACGTGAACGGCGGCTTCCGAGGTCCAGCGGTCATTCGTGCACGCGTGCTGCCAGTGAAGTCATCGGCCATTTCGGTCCTTCGCGTCACGTCGAAAGCTGACGCTTCCAATGCCCGCTTTCGAGCATGAGTTTATCGCCTGCCGAGTCGCGAAACTATACGGCGAGGGTATTCGATGCGGCAGCCCCCTGACCCGGGCCCCGGCCGAAAATCGATAACTAGCTAGCGCGCGGTGGCAAGGCAAGGCGCGTAGAACAGGCGACCGCGTGCCACTTCCCGCAATGTCCACGACAGCACGACGCTCCAGAGTCCGCACAGCAGGATTGCGAACAGCACGGCGGCCACGGCGAACGCCTCGAACCCTGTCACCCGATACAGGCTCAGCGTCGCCGCGGTGTAGACGCCGAGCGGGAACGTGAAGCCCCACCAGCCGAGGTTGAACGGCAAGCCTTCGCGGCGGTAGCGCAATGTGAAGAGGAGCGCGACCGCAAACCACCACACACCCGCGCCCCACAGGATCAGCGAGCCGATCAGGCCGAAGTCGCGTGCCATGGCGGCAACGTTCGCGAGTGTAGTGCCGGCAAATGCGCTGGGCGCAGCCTGGCCCAGCGTAAGCAGTCCCAACGCGGCAGTGCCGATCGGGCCGAGAGTTAGCCAGCTGGATGGGCCCAGATCACGATGCGGTAGCTTGTGAATGACCAGCCGGAGGAAGACGACGGTCAGCACCGAGAAGGCGAGCGGCACCGAAATCGCCCACAGAAGATAGCCTGCGCCGACGACGAGCTGCGCGGTTCGTTCGACCAGGTGCGGGGCAAGCGCCGCGGCACTTGACGCCGCCACTTCGGGCGCCACAATCGGCAGCAGCAGCACGGCTGTAACGCGTTCGAAGGCATGGCTTTGCTCGGTGAACATCAGGTACGGCACTCCCACCGCGACAACGACTGCCAGCAGTGCGTCACAGCACCACAACGCATACGCGAGCGAGTAGGCACCTGCGCCGAAATGCGGTCCTGCGAACAGCACGACGCCGTTGATGATCGGCGCGAGACCCATTGGCAAGGTGCCCAGGAACATCGATTGAAGCGGGTGATGCAGCAGGGGTTTGATCGTTTCTGGATAGAAGATCCAGCGCGCAGCGAACATCGCCGTGAACACCGCATAGAGCACGATGTCCACGCACCACAACGAAACGGCGAGTGCATGCTGGCCCGGAAAGCTCAGGGGCAACGCGGCGAGCACGAGCGACACGATGCCGTTACCCATTGTCATCGCGAACCAGTTCGGCGTGAACTGGCGAATCTTGTCGGAGAAGTGTTGCAAGGACGTGGCCTCGTGTGCACCAATCTGGCTGGACATGGTCATCTCCACAGCGAAACGGAATGAACTGATTGTGCGGATTTGCTATCCATATTGAAAATACATCGTTAATATGGAATCAATGCCTATTTGATATACAGAAGACGATGAACTTCACCCATCTCGCAGCGTTTTTTTCTGTTGCGGAGACCGGCAGCGTCACCGCCGCGTCGGAGCGACTTCACGTTAGCCAGCCGGCGCTTACGCGCGAGATCCGCGAACTGGAGGAACGAGTCGGCGTGCCGTTGTTCGACCGGCTCCCGCGCGGCATGCAGCCCACTGAGGCAGGCCGTCTGCTTGCCGAATACGCCGCGCAGATTTTCTCGCTGGCGGACGCAGCCGAAACCGCGATCGGCGAGTTCGCGGGTTTGACGCGCGGGCACCTTGGGCTCGCCTCAAGCCGCACGATTGGCGTTTATCTGCTGCCTCCCGTTCTGGACGAGTTCCGGCGGTTATATCCAGGCATCACGGTCGACCTCGCGGTGTCGAACACCGAACATGTCGAGGAGACGGTGCTGGCGCATGAACGGCAGCTTGGGCTGATCGAAGGACCATACGACGCATCGGCGTTCGATGCGACCGTCATTGGTCGTGACGAACTGATTGCGGTCGCCGGCGCCAGCCACCCGCTGACGCGCAAGCGCCGCGTCAGCGCAGCGGAGGTCGGCAATGCCGAACTCGTGATGCGCGAACCCGGGTCCGGCACACGCATGGTGATCGAGGACGCGTATGCCCGGCACGGCTATGAGCTGTCGCCGAAGCTGTCGGTGGGCAGCGCGGAGGCGATCAAACGGATGCTGCGCCTTGGCAATGCGGTCGCTTGGGTGTCGCGCCAAACGGTCGCCGACGAACTCGCCACAGGCGTGCTGGTGCAGTTGCGGGTGCACGACCTGAAGATCGAGCGGGATCTGAACATGATCTGGCGTAAGGCGCGTGCGTTGAGCCCGAGCGCGCGCGCCTTTCGCACGCTCGCCGATCAGATGTTCGAACACATGATCGTCTAGCGGACGAGGGGGCGTCATCGTGGCGTCTCGCGTCGTCGTAACGGTCAATTGGCGCCCGTCGGCATGCTGCTAGCCGGACTGCGCCGGAGCCGCTTCCAGCGAACCGGGCGCCGATCCCGTTGACGTACGGGCGCGCACTCTGCGGGTAAGCCCAGCGTAGGTAAAGCTGGCTGCGAGCAAACCGAATCCCAGGCACCTGACGGGCAAGCAGTCCAGCAACCAGCCGGCAATGAGGAACGACCACGAAGCTGCCGTCCACAACCAGGCTCGATAGCGGCGCGTTCGCCGCGCCGCGAGCAGGCTGATGCACACGGCGAGCGTCGAGGACAGCGCTGCAAGCGACGCCCAGATCGGATGAATGTTCGTTGCGACGAACCAGCTTGCGTTAAAGAGGCCAGCGTAGGTGGTCCAGCAAAGCGCGCATTTCGGTGCGAAGATCTGCAACCCGACGGCGGCGAGTCGTGCGGCTGTCCCGGTACCAGGCCGCATGCGGATTGGCGGCATGCAAGCGTCGAGTCCTTGAGCAGGAACACACTCGCAGCCGCGCGTTCCCAGGTCCGATGCTTGTGCGTCAGCTGGCCTGGTTGTCGACACCGGAGGGGCCCGCTTCATTCTTCTTCCCATTGATAACGCCAAGATAGTGAGCAAGCTGGTCGACCTGATCGAGAGGAATCGGTGCGCCGAAGCCGTTGCGCATCTTCATGATCTCGGTCTTCCACTCGGGAGTGGTCAGCGGTGGCTGGCGCAGCACCATTCCGGTCGAATGACACATCACGCAATTGGCATTCGCGATCTCTGCGCCTTCGCCGGGTGGAAAGAGCGTGCTGCCAGCCGGCAAAGAAACGTCGAGCGGGGCGAAATGCACCGGAGGCACGAGGGCGGCCTGCCGCTGCGCCTGTCCGGCGATCGATTCAGGCAGGTAGTGACTGCCGGTCAGCGCGGCAATGGCACCGACGGCGACAGGGGCGGCCCAGACCGCCGCGATACGAAGCAGCTTCAAGTTCATGGTTTTCGCCTCGTGTCAGACTACGTTGATATCGACGGATTCAATGACGTTGCGCATGAAGCCCGCGCCGTTCCAGTTCGGTGTATTCGGCTGCGCCTGTCCAGTCGAGTCGATCGCGCGGACCATCAGTGTGCGGCTGCCCGTTTGCGGGAAACTGACCGTCGTCTGCCACTGCCGAAAACTGTAGCGGCCGTAATCGCGGCCCATCGCGGTGTCGGTCCAGTTGCGGCCGCCATCGGACGAAAACTGCACCTTGGCGAGCGCGTTGAGACCGCCGAACGCAATGCCACGTACGAGCATCGGCTGACCGCGTTGTACCGTGCCCGCAGAGCGCAGATTGGTGAAGAACGACCGGGGCAGCATTGTATTGATGGGCACCTGCTTGAAGTCCTTGTCGCCGGGATGCACGTTGGCAAAATGGTTATCGGGGACGAGGTAGGCCTTGGCAGTCCAGAAGTTGTCGTCGGGCTTGTCGAGCACCTCGATGTCGTGCAGCATCTTGACCCAATACGTTGCATACCAGCCGGGCACGACAAGCCGCAACGGATAGCCGTTGAGCAGCGGCAGCGGCTCTCCGTTCATCGCATAGGCGACCATCACTTCGCCGTCGAGCGCGTGGTCGATCGCGAGCGACTTCATGAATTTCGGCGTCTGCGGAATCACGCCGGTATCGAGGCCGTTCAAGCGCACCTGCACTGCGTTTGCGCCGACACCGGCATGCGTCAGCAAATCCTTCAGCCGCACGCCCGTCCATCGAGCGTTGCCCATCGCGCCGTTCGCCCATTGACCACCTGGCACGCGCGGACTAAAAAAGCCGCGGGAATTCCCCGAGCATTGATTGACTGCGGCAATTTCGAAGCGCGGGAATTTTTTCACAAGATCGTTCAGCGTCAGGCTGACGGTCCTGTTCACGTGACCCCGGATGTCCAGCCTGAACGCGGCCGGATCCACCGACGTTGGAATGTTCGCAAGGTGCCACCGCACATAGAAGCGGTCGTTTGGCGTAAAGACTCCCTGGTCGAACACCTCGAACGGCGTTTCGATTAACGGCGGCCGCGTTCTTTGCAGTATGACGTTGGACTTCTGCGGAAACGCGGACGTAAGCGGGCGTGCACCATTTTCGAAGGGCAGCATGATGTTATTGCCTGGTGCTGCCCTCCCCGTTATGGGATTCGTCAATGCCGCGAGCCCCAGCGCACCGAGGCCACCGAGCAGCCTGCGGCGCTGCTGGAAGATGTCGCGTTCATCGTTCTTCATGGTCATCCTTCTGTCAGGTGTTGAACATCGGCGCAGGTGGCCGCTGCAGATCCGGATCCTGTGTGCTGCGGTGATGTGCGGTGTCCGTGTCGAACGTGTCAGCAGTAGCGCTGTGCCGGTTAATTGCGCCGGCAGCGAGGCGGGACGAATTGAGCGTCACCGAAAGTGAGCTGGCGATCATCAACGCGGCTGCCATTGCTGGCGACACGACTCCGGATAACGCGAGCGGCACGGCAAGCAAGTTGTAGATGGCTGCGGCAATGAGGTTCTGGCGCATCACGCGCGCCGTGCGCCGTGCGATCGCCAGCGCGGCATTGAGCTGCTCGATGCCGCCCTCGACCAGTACGATCGATGCGGCGGCCACCGACGACGCCGTCGCGTTGGCGACGGCGATGCCGAGATCTGCCGCCGCGAGCGCGGGCGCGTCGTTGAGACCGTCACCGATGAACGCGACCTTCGTTCCCGCTGCCTGCGCAGCGACGATGCGACGGGCCTTCTCTTCCGGCGACTGGCCCGCGTACACGGCGCCGGAGTCAATGCCGACAGCCTCGGCGACGCACAAGCCGACGGCCGGCTCGTCGCCGGTCAGCATTGCGAGCGCCGCGCCAGTCGTCCGCAACGTGGCCAGCGCGCGGCGTGCACCGGCACGCGGCGCGTCCGCGAAATGCAGCGTGCCGCGCCACCGCCCATCGCGCGCGACATGTACCGTCGTATGCGTGGCTGCCGTGTCCGGAACCGGTACGCCGAGCCCGGCGAGAAAGGACGCACTGCCGGCGAGAATGCGAGAGGCGTCCGCGCCGATCCATTCCACCCCCGCCCCGGGCGTTGCGCGGGACGTTCCCGTCGCGCCGTCGACGGTTGCACGGCATGACGGCGGTACCAATGATTCGATGGCCTTTGCGAGCGGATGCTCGCTGCCGCGCTCGGCGATCGCCGCGTCGACGAACAGGTCGACGGTGCTCACGCTGTCGGCACATTGCGACTGGACGAGCCGAGGCGAGCCTTCGGTCAGTGTTCCGGTCTTGTCGAAGCAGAAGAGGGCGATGCGGCCGGCCTTCTCGATCGCCTCGACATCCCGGAACAGCACGCCCGCGCGCGCCGCTCGCCCCGCCCCAGCGGTAAGCGCGAGCGGAACGGCCATACCGAGCGCACAGGGGCAGGTAATGACGAGCACCGCCACGGCGCGTTCGAGCGCGGCGGCGATGGCAATACCCTCGGCTGCGTTCCACAGCAAGGCGAGCGTCGCGACCCCGCAGATGGCTGGCACGAGGTAGCGGGTGAACCGTTCGGCGAGTGCCTGGGTCGCCGTCTTGCGCGCGAGCATCTGCCGCACGCTATGCGCGATCAGATCCACGCGACGCTCGCCCCAGGCGCGCTCGACCAACACCACCAGTTCGCCGTCTCCATTGAGTGCACCGGCTTCGACCAGGTCGCCGGGTTCGACGGTGATGAACGCCGTTTCGCCCGTCAGCAGCGAGCGATCCAGCGACGACACGCCTTGCGTGATGACGCCGTCGAGCGGAACGCGCTCGCCAGGGCACACCCGAACCGCGCTGCCGCGTTCCACCCGCTTGGCAAGGACTTGCGTTTCGGCGCCGGATGCATCGATCACGTGCGCGGTTTCAGGCGGTAATTCGAGCAGGCTGCGTACGGCGTCGGCCGATTGGCTTCGCACGGTCGTTTCGAGCAGCCTGCCGGCCAACAGGAAGACCACGATCATTGCGGCGGAATCGAAATAGACGGTCGACTCGCCCCGTATCAACTGCCATACCGAAAGCAGGCAGGACCCACCGGCCCCGGTTGCGACGAGGACGTCCATGCCCGGCGCTCGAGCGCGCAGCGTGCGCCACGCCGCGCGGAAAAACGGCAGCGCACCGTAGCCGATCACCGGCATGGTGGCGAGCCCTGCAAACAGCGCCAGCCCAAATCGGGCGGCCGGCGAAAGACTGCCCTCGGGCGCAACGTACAGCGCCCATTGCGCCGGCATTACCCACATCGAAAAGAACACGGCAACCACGAGCCGGACCATCAGGTCATGGCGGATTTTCGCGAAATGCGCGCGCCGGTCGTGCCCCGCGCCTTCGGGGATGCACGCGTATCCGAGTTTGGCGGTGCGCTGCAGCAGGAGCTCAAGCGACGTCGCGAGCGGATCCCATTGCAGCGAGGCGGACTCAGCCGCGAAACTGACGCTCGCGGCGAGCACGCCGGGCTGGCGCCGCAGCATGGTTTCCAATGCGTTCGCGCAACTGGTGCACCACATGCCGCGCACATCCAGCAGCGCACTATCTGGAAGGTTGGATTGCATTTTGCGTTTCGTCCGGCTCTACGGCTGCTTCGAGAGTTCGTCGCCGCCTGCCCACGGCGTCGTCCGAGTGCCCAGAGCGGTTCGCTCGCCCTTCACAAGGTCGGCTGTCAGTGCAGCCGACTTGTTGCCGAAGCTCGCGCGAACGTGCGTGGCCACCGCCGCGATTTCCGCGTCGGAAAGGGTCGTGCCAAAGGCGGGCATCGTGCCGTTGAAGGTTGCGCCGGCAACGTCGATCTTGCCGTTGATGCCCAGTAGCAGGATGCGCGAGACGGTCTTCGCGTCGCCGTTCACCCATGCAGAGCCGGCCAGTGGTGGAAACACGCCAGGCAGGCCGGCGCCGTTTGCCTGATGGCAGGACGCACAGCGGCTCGCGAAAATCTGCGCGCCGTCGGCCGCGGCGGGTGCTGCGGCGCTCGTCACGGCGTCGCGGCTGGTGTCTTTGGCGCTGGCGGGCGCGAGGTCCGGATTGAGCAGGAAATAGCTGACGCCCCAGACTGCTAGCGATGCGCCGACGAGCCCAAGAAGCCAGGGCACCGGATTCGCCTGTTCGATGGGTTCCGCATACTCCCGTGTCTGGATCGTGTCGTGCTGCGTGTCGTGTTTCATTTCGTCACTCCGGATTCAGTGGCGGGAACGGGATACGTATGATTGAGTGCAGTCAGGTAAGCGACGAGATCGAGCGCCTCCTGCGTGGCGACGACCTGGCCGCCGGCTGGCGTGAATTGCGGCGGCAGCGTCACGACCTTGTCGTTCGGTCCAGGATGCGCGACCACCTTGAAGAGGAACGGGTACGACGGCATCACGCTTCCAGGCGTCACACTGCGTGGCTGGTACAGGTGAGCGAGATGCCAGTCGACGCTAGGCTGCCGTGCGCCGATGTTGAACAGATCCGGGCCGGTGCGCGACACGCCCAGCAGGTGCGGGTAGTCGTACGCATAGTCGGCCGATACCGACGGGCGGCCCCAGCCGCGCAATGCGTCCGGACCCAGGGTCGCCGCCAGCGGCTGCTGCGAGTGGCAATACACGCAACCCATGTTGACGTATGTGGCGCGGCCGCGCAGTTGTGCGATGGTGTACGGCTTTAGCTGTTCGGGCGGCGATTCGTCCTGCAACTCGCGATACGGCAATGCGACCAGCACGAGCGTGGCGATCGCCAGCATGATCAGCGCGCCGATGACGATGGTGAGAACCCGGTTCATGGTCAGACTCCTGTGGACGGCGCGCCGCCGATAAGCGCCTGGCCGGAGCGGATCGTCCCGCGGTCGAGTAGCATCGCGAAGAAGTGCCATGCGAATACGAGGTGCCCGGCGGTCATCAGCACGCCACCGAACGTTCTGGCTCGCAGGTAAGGCGCGAGCACGTTGACGGAATCCATGAAGGGCCGCGTGGCATCAAGCATTGCGATGCCCTGCAGAACACCGCCGATGCTCAAAAACACGAAGTAGATCGCGAAGCCGATCACAGCCAGCCAGAAATGGAGGGAAATCAACTTCGGATAGGGCCACTCCCGCTCCAGTACGCGTGGCATCACGAAATAGATCGAACCGAACATGATCATCGAGTAAAAGCCGTACAGGCCGAGGTGCGCATGCGCGACCTTGTACTGTGTGAAGTGCACGAGGCGATTGAAGAACGGCACGGCTTCGAGCGAGCCTTGCAGCGAAACGAGTGTGTACAGCGCGGCGCCCAGTACGACGAAGCGCAGCGTGGGCGAATATCGCAGCGTCGCGAAGCGCCCGACCACCGTCATGTGCTGATTGACGCCGACCGCGAGGACGGGGATCAGCATCATCACGCTTTGCACGACCGAAACGCTTTGCAGCCACGCTGGCACGGGGCCGCCGAGCAGATGGTGAATGCCGGCCTGGCTATAGAACATCGCCAGCGCCCAGAAGCCGACCAGCGAGAGGTTGTACGAGTAGATAGGACGGCCGAGCACCTTCGCGATGAAGTAATAGGCCGAAGCAAGACCGAACGGCGTAAGCCACAAGCCAAGCACGTTGTGTGCGAACCACCAGTTGACGATCGCCTGCTCCACGCCGAAATGCACGTATGGCACTTTCGCGACGACATACAGGATCGGAAACCAGAGCAGGGCCGCAGCGATGTACCAGACCGAAACGTACAGGTGGTCCACATTGCGGCGGGATAGCGTCAAAAATAGCGGCACGGCTGACAGTGCGCCGCCGATCGCCAGAAGAATGCCGATCTGCCACGGAATCTCGAGCCACTGCAGGCCGTCCGTCCAGCCCGCGAGTATCGCTACGACACCGGCCGCGACGCCGGCATTCCATAGACCGGCACCCGCGACGGCGTAGTGCTCGCCGACGAGACGGGTCTTCAGCAGCCGCGGCAGCATCCATAACGAGATGCCCAGTCCTGCCATCGATGCCCAGCCATAGATCACCATATTCAAGTGCGCGGTTCTGATGCGGCCGAACGTCAGCCAGGCCGATTGGACCAGAAAATCCGGCGACGTCAGCTTTTGCGAGGCGACCAGGCCGGCGAGCGAGCCAAGCACCAGCCACAGGATCGACGACGCGAGAAACGCGAACGCGGCGGTGCGGCTCGACCTGTCCTGCGCTTCGCGGGCCAGCAAATCAGGCCGCGTGTGCACGGCTCGTTGCGCGTCGCCGTGCGGCGTCGAAGCGTTGCCATTGCTTTCGGCCCTCTGCAGCGCGCTGCGTTGCGTCGACGAAATCGCGGGTTCTTCGACCGTGCCAAGTTCACCGGTTTCGAATATCACTTGTGCCGCCTCGGGGCCGGCCCGCATCAAACCCCGTGTCTGTGCCCATATGAACATGAAGAGCCCGAGCACGGAAATGAGAAACGACAGCGCGAGCAACGCGCCGAGTGTGAGCGTCATGGCTGTAAAGCCCCCATTTGTTCGAAGGAAATCGGTGGCGACATCGGTCACGCTTGTGCGACTCTGGGGAATCCCCGTGACTTATTTCGTCCACCACAATCGCCGTATGCAGACGGTTGTCGATCCCGGCACGTCGGCTGAAAAGCAGTATGGGACTCGCGCTCACATATGTAATATGCATTTTTGCGATGCGATTCATGCTTTATTGATATGCATCCGCGCCGCGGCGGCGCCTGTTCCGCTGGGCATGTCCCATGCACCCGTGGACCTGTCAAGTCGCGTTGCCTGCCAAACAACCAGCAGACGTCACTGTGATGTTTTTTCGAAAACGCATCGGCGCTGGCGTTGCATGACTGCGATGGGTGCGGATGCAGGTATTGACAGAACAGCGCGGCATATCCGTTTGGTATCCGAAGCAACATCTTCACGCTCGGAAGCAGACCTTCGCAAGGCGAGGCGGGGGGCCGACGCGAACGGCCGTTATGGCCGACGACTTTCTGGATCGAGTCTGTACCCGAATGTCCGGTACCTGGGCGTAGCCGACGCTCAAATGTCCGCGCGAAAGCGCGGCCCAACGGCCGTAGATGGCCCAGAGTGTGTCAAAACACCTTTTTGAATTGCTAAAATATCTCGTCCGATAGCGGAGGCGAGCGAGATGAAGCGGTTCGTTCAAGGCGACAATCGTACTCAAACAATCCTTCTTCCTGAATCGCTCGACGACTATGTAGCGGATACCAATCCGGTCCGCGTAGTCGACGTCTTTGTCGATGAGCTGGATCTTCATCAGCTTGGATTTGAGGGCGTCGAACCAGCGCTTACCGGACGACCTGCGTATCACCCGGATGTGATGCTTAAGATCTACTACAAGGGCTTCCCCATTCAGCACAAGTCCGATGGAGTCCCTGGTGTTGCCTGTTGCGTTGCCTGCAATGTTTAAGAAGGTGAAGGACTGCGATACTACAAACGGTCATGTCGGGCCAATCGCCCGGACCCTGATGAAAGACGCACGCGAGGACCTAATTCATCTATCGGGAACGGATACTCCAGTAGATCTTCCAGGTACTCCCCGCGCGGGTCCAACCCACTTCACATCACTGTTGGCAGCGCAAAGTGATCTTCTATCTATTCATGGTTCTGACCGCCGTGGAGAAGGTCCGATTGAAGAATGCGGCAGTGCTGGTCAGGCTTCCACCGGTTCTAGTTGGAAAGCATCACCGTACTTCAAAACCGCCCACGCCATCCGCGCATTCTTGGCGGCAATAGCGACCGCCGCGCGCCAGTATCCACGCCGCTCAACGAGGCTCCTGATCCACCGGCTCAGCCGGTCTTGCTTATCCCGCAGATTTGCCATCACGGCGCGTGCGCCGCTTACCAGTAGCGTACGTACGTAGGCGTCGCCAGCCTTGGTTATGCCTCCGAGCCGGGCTTTGCCACCACTGCTATATTGCGAAGGCGTCAATCCAAGCCATGCAGCTACCTGCCGGCCGTTCCTGAAGTCGAGGGCGGCGCCGAGAGTGGCGAGCAATGCGCTGGCCGTGGTGGGCCCTATCCCGCGCAATTCCATGAGCCTGCGGCTGCGCTCATCCTGGCGCGCAAGCTCACCAATGGCACGATCGTACTCGCCGAGACGCTCTTCCAGCCGATTGATGTGTTCGAGCAGATCTCGAATGCAGCGATTTGCCCAGCCAGGCAAGGCATCATCCATACGGACCGCGATGTTGCTGCGCAACTTTCCCGGGCTCTGCGGCAACACAATGCCGAACTCGGACAGAAGGCCGCGCACACGGTTATAGGTCGCTGTGCGCTCTTCGATAAAACCCTGACGCGTGCGATGCAGGCAAAGGGCCGCCTGTTGGTGTTCGTCCTTAAGGGGCACAAACCGCATGTTAGGCCGCGTGACAGCTTCACAGATGGCAGCCGCGTCAGCGGCATCGTTCTTGCCCCGCTTGCCTGACATCCGGTACGGCGCAACCAGTTTCGACGCCATGAGCTTTACCGTGTGCCCGTGTTGCTGGAACATCCGTGCCCAATGGTGTGCGCCTGAGCAGGCTTCCATACCGATCAGACAAGGCGGAAGTTGTGCGATAAGTGCCGCCAATTGATCGCGCATGACACGTGGCTTGATCAGTACGGCTTTGCCGGCCTTGTCCACACCATGAACGGCAAAGACGTTCTTTGCAAGATCGATTCCTAACGTAGCAAGGGTCATGAACTTCTCCTGATGTCGATGCGGTTAAACGATCGGGACCGAACAATGGTACGCCGATGCTGGTTCGCGGCTTCCGCCGAAACATCGGGATGGGGAAGTCCCTTTCATTCATCTACGGCTACCTGAACCGAATTCAATCCAGTCGACGGCTTGAGCGCGAGGCACAGCGCAACGTCGAATTGATGTGGCTCACGGGTCGTCTGGTGCCCGACTTCAAGACCATTGCGAGGTTCCGCAAAGATAATGGCAAGGCGATCCGCAGCGTCTGTCGCCAGTTCGTTGTGCTGTGCCAACGCCTGAACCTGTTCTCCGAGGCGCTCGTTGCGATAGACGGCAGCAAGTTTAAGGCTGTGAACCATCGCGATCGCAACTTCACGAGCGCGAAACTGGAACGCCGCATGCGGGATATCGAGGCAAGCATTAGCCGTTATCTGGTAGAAATGGACACCGCCGATCGTCAGGAGCCGACGATCGCGAAGGCGAAGACAGAACGGCTGCAAGACAAGATTGCGGCTCTCAAGGAGCAGATGCAAATCCTCAAACAGGTCGAAGTCAAGCTCGACGCGGCACCGGACAAGCAGGTGTCGCTCACGGACCCGGACGCGCGTTCGATGAAGACTCGGGGAACCGGAGTCGTCGGCTACAACGTCCAGGTAGCGGTCGATGCAAAGCACCATTTGATCGTCGCGCACCAGGTCACCAATGATGGAATTGATCGAGACCAACTCACGTCGATGGCCAGGCTGGCGCGTACGGAAATGGGCGTTGATAAACTTACGGCAGTTGCCGATCGCGGTTACTACAAGAGCGAAGAGATACTCGCATGCCACGAGGCCGGCATCACGGTGTTTGTTCCTAAGACAAAGACCTCGGGAGCGACCGCTGACGGCCGCTTCAGCAAAGACGATTTTATCTACGATGCCGAGAAGAACGAGTATCGATGTCCGGCAGGCGAGCGTCTCGTATGGCGCTATACAACAACCGAACGTAGCCTGAAGTTTGATCGCTACTGGAGTTCGCAGTGCCAACAGTGCTCGTTGAAAGACAAATGCACTCCGAGCACCGAACGCCGGGTAACGCGCTGGGAGCACGAAGGATTGCTCGAAGAGATGCAGGCCCGGCTTGATCTCGCCCCCGACATGATGCGTATCCGACGACAGACCGTCGAGCATCCCTTCGGCACGATCAAGGGCTGGATGGGCGCAACTCATTTCCTGACTCGCACTATCGAGCGGGTGAGCACCGAGATGAGCTTGCACGTGCTTGCCTACAACATGAAGCGGGTTATCAAGCTTCTCGGTTCAGAAACGGTTATGAAAGCGATGCGGGTGTGAAACCCGTATGTGACTCACCGTCTCCGCAATACATTCGGCACTGAATTGACGTTTGTCGTGCCACAATCGATACGCCCCAATCTACCAACGAGCCAGCGCGCCCTCAAATTTCCGCCGGCTGTGCGTTTTGACACACTCTGAGCCGTTCCTTGCCGTACTTGCGTGAGAGCGACAGCAGTCCGAGGCACGCGCGATATCCCATCTCGGGGTGCGGCCGGTTGGTCAGCAGGTGTTTGACGATCGCCTCGGCACCGGGACCGACGGAGGCGCCCCAGTTCAGCAATCTCCCGGGCGTCCATTCCATGTGGGCGCGGTGCGCCGCCGGCATGTGCTCGGGCAACGTCGTATGCTTGTTCCGGAGTCGGCTGCGGGCGTGGGCGGCAACGCGCTTGCCGCGGTGCAGGATCTCGACGCCGTGGCGGGTGACGCGCGCGTAGACCTCCTGACGTACGAGGCTGTGCGGGACGCTGTAATAGTGGTGATCGACTTCGACGTGGTAGTCGATATTGACGCGGCACTTCACGAAGGTCGCGATCTCGTAGCGGCGTGCCGGCAGGGGGCGCAGCGCTGGCCGATCAAGCCGCTCAAACCATTCGCGGCGATTGCCCTCGAGCTTCTTGAACGGTCGTTGGTTCAGGTCGACGATCAGCTTGTCAATCGCCTTGTTCAACTCGGCCAGACTGTAGAAGCGGTGGTTGCGCAGCCGCGCGAGGATCCAGCGCTCGACGATCTGTACGCCGACCTCGACCTTCGCCTTGTCCTGCGGCTTGCGCGGCCGCGCCGGCAACATGGCGGTCGCGTAGTGGTTCACGAAGTCCTGCGTGGTGTTGCCCAGCACCGGTTCGTAGCGATCCGCCTTGGCGATCAGCGCCTTCGGGTTGTCGGGCACCAGCAGTTCGGGTAATCAGCAGCTTCTCGTAATGCGCAGGAGTGACGCGGGATCGGCGCCGTTGCTGAATTCTGGTCGCCGGTTCCTTCACATTATCTCGATGGTGCCATGCTCGAGGTGCGACCAACCGCTTGAGGAGGCGCGCCATGTCCCATCAGCAAACAAAGCACGAGCTGCTGCTCTGCAAACTCGAGCGGCGTCTGGTAGGCGAGCGATACTGTGTGCAGATCAGGAATCGCTATCTGGTAGTCGCGGCAAACTTCCTTCGATTTCTCGATAGGCGACGAATACGTATTGAAGCTACGGGGCCAACAGACATCTCCGCGTATCTTCAATGTGAACTTCGGCGCTTCCGGCGTCACCACGGTCACTCGCCACTCTCCCTGCCGGGCTGGAGAGCGTCTCACACGACTGGCATTCATCAGCTGCTGCGCTTGGCTATTGGCAAGTGGCCGCCCGATTCGGTCCCTTCCAGTGTCAACGCAAGGTTTAATCGGAAACTGTGCACGGAGTACGGTCAATGGCTCCGGGAGTGGCGAGGGCTGGCCGACGAAACAGTCGACGGCCTTTTGGCCGAAGCACAACGATTCCTGTGTTCCGATGGTCGGTGCAAAGGCGCGCAAACGTTGATGCATATGACAGTGCCGGATATCGATTGCTATCTGCAACGCCGAGTTTCGTTGCTGCGTCGGGTATCGCGTAAAGGTATCGCGTCGGGGCTTCGCAGCTTCGTTCGCTACCTATATGAGACGGGGCGTACCGATCGCGATCTTTCTCGGTTCATCATTGTCCCAACAACGTATGCATACGAGTCTATTCCCTCGGCGCTACGCCCCGCCGATATCAGCGCGGTCTTGGGAGCCACGCGCCACGACCGTTCTCCGATAGGGCTACGCGACTACGCCATTCTGATGATGCTCTCGACGTACGGCTTACGTGCGGGAGAGGTAACGCGACTGCGTCTGGAAGATATCGATTGGAGAGCCGATCGATTTTACGTCCGTCATACCAAGACTGGATCGCAGTCAGTCTTGCCGTTGCTTCCGAGTGTCGGCGATGCTCTGCTTGACTACTTGCGACGAGGACGACCAGCCTCAGATGTGCGCGAGATATTTGTTCGCGCTCGGGCACCCTATCGCGGCTTTCGCAATGGTTCGAGCTTGTACACACCGGTGCGTCGACGGCTCGAAGCAGCCGGGATATATCCAGTTGGCAAATGCGGTCCGCACGCATTTCGACACGCCCGCGCTATCAGCCTGCTTCGCGCTGAAGTTTCGGTAAAAGGGATCGGGGACCTATTGGGACATCGATCTGCCGGGTCTATAGCTGCGTACCTGAAGTTGGCTACGGAGCATCTTCGCGGCGTAGCCCTTGACGTTCCGAACTCGGAGAGGCAGCCATGAAGCGACTCTGGCCTGATGCCGACGAAGGTTGCATCGAACGCTTTATCGTGGAATTGGGAGCCCGCAACGCAAAGACGCCCGTCGTTTACCGATGCATTCTTTCCGGCTTCCAACGGTTCGTCACGCAGTACGATCGCGGGCGATCACTCGATCAGCAAACAATCGAAGCGTGGTTGCGCGAGCGAATTGCACAATGGCCTTTGCACATTGTGTTTCATCGCGCGCGTCTCGTCGACCGGTTCCTCGATTTTCTCGAGACAGAAGGATCGATTGCGAGCAATCCGCTACACGAACTGCGGATGCAATACGGTCAGCGAACGACAACGCCCATAGTGCGTGCACTACTATCGTCTTCGTCAGAGACAGCGCTTGAAGCCCTACGTCCGCTTCCCCGCTTTGGAAGTTTTCTCGGTCCACTCATGCTCTACCATGTCACGTTAATGCGCGACATGGGCTACCGCTACGAGACGCCAGCAAATCGATTTTTATACTTCGATCGCTATCTGCAGAAGAATCCGCATCTGGACGGCCAACCTCTGGCCGTTCTTCTGCAAGAATGGCGAGCCATATGTCCGACGCCAGAGCACGCCTGGCAGTGCCAGGAGTTGGGGCGCGATGTCGCCAAGGCATGGCGACGCTTCGAGCCAATGATTTCCGTGCCCAAGCCTGACCTCCGACTCCGTCAGCAGTTGGAGCAACAGCGACGGCGTCCCCACATCTACACAGAGCAAGAGGTGCAGCTCCTGCTTGAAACTGCACGGCGATTTCCCTCTCCATACGCACCGCTTCGACCTCTGAGCCTGTACACAATGCTCGTTCTTGCATACTGCACTGGACTACGCTTGGGCGAGATCGATATTCGGGAGGTGAAGTTCTTTAAATCGAGGACATTACCGGTTCCCAAAAGCGTAGTGGTTGCACTGCGCGAATACCTACATGCGCGGCGACTGGCGGGCGGCCCACAGCAGGCAGAGTCAGGCCTGTTCTGGCATCAGCAACGGGCCGGGCGCTACTCCTATGTGATGACCGAGAAGCTTCTAGTACGAGTGCTGCGCCTCTCTGGCGTAAAGCCAGACAGAGGCCGGCTTGGGCCACGCATTCATGATCTTAGGCATACGTTCGTCGCAAATCGAATGCTTGCGTGGTATCGCGAGGGGGTCAACCCTCAGGCTCGCCTTCCTTATCTCGCCACGTATCTCGGCCACAGGGACATTAATTCGACTCTGGTCTATTTGACCATCACGAATGAACTGCTGCAACTGGCAGGCGCGCGCTTCCGTGCTTTCGGCGCACAAAGCCTGCACGTCGACGAAGGAGTGGACAATGAGACCGATTGATCCTTTGCCAAGATTGCTCCAGGAATTTTTCTACTCACACATGCTGGAACAGCGCAATCTTTCCGCCCATACGGTGCGATCATATCGCGATACCTGGAGACTATTCCTGCGGTTTTCGGCAACACGGCGCAAACGGTCCGTAGCCACACTCGTGCTGGGCGACCTTACCGCAGCCATGGCAGGAGCCTTCTTGCAGCAATGTGAGCAAGAACGCAAGGTTACGGTCGGTACTCGA
The DNA here is from genome assembly GCF_002278075.1 of Paraburkholderia aromaticivorans. Lineage (NCBI taxonomy): Bacteria > Pseudomonadati > Pseudomonadota > Betaproteobacteria > Burkholderiales > Burkholderiaceae > Paraburkholderia > Paraburkholderia aromaticivorans. The sequence continues at coordinate 257,628 of NZ_CP022992.1, forward strand.
AACTGCCGATTGGCCGCGCTGCACAGCTTTTTCTCGTTTGTCGCTGAACGGGAGCCCATATACGCGGCACAGTGCGCCGAAGTACTGCGCATTCCCACGAAGCGTGAAGCCATTCGCGCACCATTCTATCTTGAGCCGGACGAAGTCGATGCCATTATGTTGCAGCCGGACCGCACAAGACTTGAGGGCCTACGCGATCACGCGCTACTTTGTTTTCTCTACAACACCGGTGCACGCATCCAGGAAGCGCTCGATGTTAGCCCCCAACGTATTCGATTCGATCCACCGTCTTACGTGCGATTGATCGGCAAGGGTAAAAAAGAGCGGATTTGTCCTCTATGGCCAGAAACCGTCCTCGTGCTTAAAGCACTACTCAAGCGCCAACCGCGCGCGGACAACGATCCCATTTTTGTCAATCGCTATGGCGTACCTCTGGGAGCGTCTGGAGTTCGCTATAAGCTCGCACAGTACGTTCAGGCAGCCGCAAAGACAGTTCCTACCTTGTCCTTGAAGCGCGTATCTCCGCACAGTTTCAGGCACGCGGCTGCCGTCCACCTCGTAGCAGCGGGCGTAGACGTCACCGTGATCCGCAGCTGGCTCGGCCACGTGAGTTTGGACACTACCAATCACTATGCACAGGCAAATCTCGCTACGAAGCGCGCGGCACTCGAGCGTCTTGAGCCGGCCTCGAAGAGAAAGAGGCCGCCGCGATGGAAGCGCGACAATGATCTGCTTGCGTGGCTAGATTCCCTTTAAGCCCCTCTTAATGTGAAGGAACCGGCGACCAGAATTCAGCAACGGCGCCGGTCCCGCTCACTCCTGCGCATTACGAGAAGCTGCTGATTAGTCGAGGTCCTGGTGCCCGACAACCTGAAGTCCGGCGTGCGCAAGGCGAATTTCTACGAGCCAGATATCAACCCGACCTACCAGGAGATGGCCTCGCATTATTCCGTGGCCATCATTCCTGCACGTGTCAGAAAGCCCCGCGATAAGGCCAAAGCCGAGCTGTCGGTACTCCTGGCCCAGAGATGGATTCTCGCGAAGCTGCGCAACCAGCGCTTCTTCAGTCTGGACGCGGCCAACCGGGCCGTCGCCGCGTTGCTTGTCGAGCTGAACAACCGGCCGTTCAAGAAACTGCCGGGCTGTCGACGCAGCGCGTTCGAGGAGTTCGATCGTCCGGCGCTGCGGCCGCTTCCCGAGAAGCCATACCAGTACGCGGAGTGGATCGTGGCCCGCGTGGGTCCGGACTATCACATCGAGGTGGACGAGCACTACTACTCGGTGTCGTACCGGTACGCGCGTGAACAGGTCAATGTGCGCGTCACGGCCAACACCGTCGAGATCTTCCATCGCGGTCAGCGCATTGCCGCCCACGGCAAGAGCGCCCGCCGTCGTTTCCATACCACCATCGACGCGCACATGCCGCCGGAACATCAGGCCGTCGTGAAGGGCTGCGATCCACAGCGGCTGCGCAACTGGGCCACCGACATTGGTCCGCATACCGCGGCCGTTATCCAGCACCTGCTCGGCGCGCGCAAGCATCCGCAGCAGGCGTACCGCGCCTGCCTGGACGTGCTGCGCATGGGCAAGGACTACGGGCGCGACCGGCTCGAAGCCGCCTGCCGTCGCGCCATCGATCTGAAAGCGCCGAACTACAAGTTCATTGCCTCGACGCTGAAGAACGGCCTGGACCGGGAGCCCGAAGCGGCTGCTGCCCAGGCCGACCTGCCGCTCGTGCACGCCAACGTGCGTGGGCCTTCCTATTACCACTGAAATCAACAGGGAGTTCTTATGCTTGAACATCCGACCGTCGACAAACTGCACGCACTGCGTCTCACCGGCATGGCCGCCGCCCTTGCCGAACAGCAGGCCCAGGACGGCATCGACCGGCTGGGCTTCGAGGAACGTCTCGGGCTGCTGGTCGAGCGCGAAGCCAGCCAACGGGAGTCGCGACAAACAGCCGCGCGGCTGCGCCGCGCGAAACTGAAGTTCCCCGACGCATCGCCCGAGGACATCGACTATCGAACTGCGCGCGGCCTCGATCGTACGCTCACCGCTCGGCTGCTGACCTGTGAGTGGATTCGGGAGCGCCAGAACCTGATACTGGTCGCGCCGACCGGGCTCGGCAAGAGTTGGTTGGCCTGCGCGTTCGCCGTTCAGGCATGCAGGCAGGGCTTCTCCGTCTGCTACCTGCGCGTGCCCAAACTCAACGAGGAACTGGCCATCGCACACGGCAGCGGCCGCTACGCACGCTGGCTCGCGCAACTCGCCAAGACGGACATCGTCATCCTCGACGATCTGGCGATGGCTCCACTCACCGACTCCGCGCGACGTGATCTGCTCGAGGTCCTCGACGATCGTCACGGCAATCGCTCCACGCTGGCGACAAGCCAACTGCCAGTGGACCACTGGCATGACGCGATCGGCGAACCCACTGTTGCGGACGCGATCCTCGACCGGCTCGTACACAACGCTCATCGCATCACGCTCGCAGGTGAATCGATGCGCAAGACGCGAAGCCGGTTGACTGCGAAGTCGCAGTCCGAGTAAAAAGGCAAAGCTCCCGCGTCGCTGCGTCCTGTTTGTTCGCGATGGCGTGGAATCCCTGTTCGCTTTGCCGTGGAATCGGCGTTCGCTTTAGCCTGGAATGGATGTTCGTTTTGCGTGGAATACGCAACCAGCACACGGCCATTCGGCTGCCGGAGACTCTCTGACCAATCGCGCGACCGGTCGGACAGCATCCGTTGTGAGATGATATGAACAATCTCGCGACTACAGCGGCGTAATAAATGACCAAGCTTGCCTTCGTTGCCTATCCTTCCAAAGACCAGTCTCTGCTGGGGATTTTGCGCAGTGCCGTAAAGAAAGTGACGGCAAAAACGCAAGACGTCAGGTATGAGCGATGGGAATTCAATGATATCGCGGGCACACCATTGATTTCCCCCATCATTGAGAAAATAGACGAATCAGCTTTCATTGTCGCTGATATCACCTATCTAAACCTCAACGTGGTTTATGAAATTGGTTACGCGATCGGAAAATCAAAAAGGGTTTTCTTAATCAGGCATTCGAAGACAAAGGGCGACCGCGATATTGCAAAGCGAATTGGGATTTTCGACACGCTCGGGTTCTCCGAGTACGAAGACGATGAGTCTTTGGCGCACCGTTTGACGGGAGAGATAGGAGAAATCCCTCTGTCGATTCAGAACCCAATCGATACGAAGGCGCCGGCATATGTCGTAGAGCCCCCGCTGAAGGGCGCTGCAGCAACCATGATGACCTCGCGCCTAAAGAAAGCGCGCTATAAATACAGAAGCTTTAATCCCACAGAAGACTCGCGCCTTTCGGCCGTTGATGCTATCAAGCAAGTGGCCTCATCGGCCGGGGTACTCGTCTCCTTCGAACGGGAGGACAAGGATTGGGCGCAGATCCACAATGTTCGAACGATGTTCGTTGCGGGACTCGCGCATGGCATGGAGCGCCCGACGCTGATCTTAGCGCCCTCTGATTTTACCTCGCCACTGGATGTCCGGGACGATGTGAAAACTTATGGCCACCCAGACGATATTGCGGAACACATCGCCGGCTTGGTCTTGGATGTGACGGACTATCTTCAACAAGTCGAACCCCCGGCAAGAGGGGCGGACAGATCTCTTCAAAATCTGACATTTGGTGATCCGACCGCGGAAAACGAGATGACCACTCTGTCAGACTATTACATGCAGACCGATCAGTTTAATCGAGCGCTTCGAGGAGAAGTGAACTTAGTAGTAGGTCGAAAAGGATCGGGCAAAACGGCACTGTTTTTACAACTTCGGGACAGAATCAGGAGCGACAAACGTAACGTAATGGTCGACTTGAAACCCGAAGGATATCAGCTCATTAAACTCAAAGAAGATCTTCTTACATATCTGACAGAAGGGTCGCGCCAGCACCTTATTACTGCGTTCTGGGAATATTTGCTTCTGCTAGAAGTCGCCTACAAGGTATTAGAAAAAGACCGCGTCATACACAAGCACAATCACGATTTGTTCGACAAATATGTTCGATTGGAAGCAGCATATAAGGTTGAGAGCTTTTCGACAGAGGGGGACTTTTCCGAGCGCCTCCTCACGTTGTCGAATCGAATTGCGCTTGAATATCGATCACGCTACGGCGATAAATCGGACACCAGACTCTCGGTCGAGGACGTCACTTCTTTAGTATATTCGCATGATATCAGGGCGCTACGGCAGAGTCTGTCCGATTATCTGGATGAAAAGCAATCGGTCTGGATATTGTTTGACAATCTTGACAAGGGCTGGAATACCTCTGGTGTCGATGTTATAGATACCATTGTTCTTCGTTGCCTAGTAGAAGCCGGGCGTAAATTGGAGCGTGAGATGCGCAAGCACGAGCAACGCCTCTCGTGCCTAATATTCATCCGCAATGATGTGTATGAATTGTTGATGAAGGGGAGCGCGGACTACGGAAAAGACATGCGCGCAGTGTTGGATTGGACCGATCCCGACATGCTGAGAGAAATGTTGAGGCTTAGGCTGGTCGCGAATATCAAGGCGGCGGGCGGTGAGCGCGATTTTGAGAAGATCTGGCGACAGGTGTGTATCTCCCATTACCGGGGAGAGGAAACATCCGCCTATATGATAGAGCGCTCTTTGATGCGGCCGCGAAACTTGTTGAAAATATTTTCTCATAGTAAAGGATTCGCAAACAATTTCCTACACAGCCGGATTGAGGAGTCCGATATCGAAAAAGGGATCAAAGCTTATTCGCAAGATTTGCTAATCGAACTGGATCACGAATTATCGGACGTGTTCCCCGATACTCCGGACGTTCTTTATGGATTTCTCGATCATAAACCGGTTGCGAGCCGTTCTGAAATCGAGGAAACACTTCTGTCAGTAGGTGTTAGGCCCGACGCTACGAGTAAAGTGTTCTCCTTCCTGATTTACTATGGTGTTCTAGGTCTGCTTGTCGACGGAGAAGTGCAGTACATTTTCGACGTAAATTACGACTCTAAAATCCTCACTGCTCGAGCGCAGAAGCAGGGGGATAATGCACAGTTTGCGATAAACCCCGCGTTTCGAGACGCATTGGGAATCGCGCAACCGTAGTAGATATCGCCTGCGGTAGATGATCATTGAAACGGTGTGTTGCTGATTGCACCGTAGACCTGCTATGCGGGGGTCCCTGCGCGGCGCCAACAAACTCGCGGTTCGCGGGGCGGTTGGCCGTTGCAGCGTCGGCCGGGCGCATGACGCAAGAGGACCCGAACCACCAGGAAGTCTCGGTACAGTCAGCCGCTTCAGGAGCGCTCACCCGTCAGGAGCAACAGACAGACGGGATGCGGAACCGGCGACAACGCCGAATACGGAACGACCGACTCAACTTGCGTCAGTGGCGGTTGTAGCTCGCACAACGGCCGTAGCCAGCGCGGCGGCTCCAGTGGGCGACTCAGGTTCGATCGGCGCCGGTCGGGCCGACCGCACAAGCTGGTGGTTAATTGTTGCGATGCAGTATGCCGCATCAACCACCTAATAACGGATACCCCAATTTTCTCAAGGCGCGATCGTGCCGAGGAACTTCATGCCTGCTAAAGCCGCTTCTGGCACCTGCCGCAGCAAGCTCAGCTTGGACCCGACATAATGGTGGGCGCACGGCCGCTCGCGCTGATCGGGCACAATAGACGTTCCAACCCGTCCGAGGAGCGTTCATGCCCGCCCGAATCCCGCTTGATCCGAAGCTACCGCGCGGCTTCGATGACACGCCAAACGAGGATCGCACCAAAGAGGAACTGGATGCCTGGTGGGATCATCCTTTCGGCGTGACGCGATCTGACGGAAGCATTGAAGTCCGATGCCTGCACGGCGGCGCGTGGGACCGGTCATCGTCCCTTGGAATCGCCGAGGACTACGACAAGGCTTGCGCGCTGGCGGCCGAAAAGCTGGCGGAATGGTTGAACTACCCAGAGCGTCCGACGTTTTACCTCGACCTAAAGCCGAGCGTCGTGTTGATGCCGCAGCGGCCCGACGAAGAGATGCGGATTCTCGCGACATTCGAGACGGCCGAGGAAGCGAGCGCCTATATCCGCGAGCACTACCCGAAGGCGCTGGCGGGGTCCGGCACTACTGGGCCGATGGACGGCGAGCACGCTTGAGCGCGCCGCCCGGCCGTTGGTCACGCGCCGCCCGGGTTCAGGACGGCCCCCATGTTGCGCTCTAGAGATCGAGGATCTCGAGGCCGTCCTCGCCATCGTCCATCAGTAGCCTGACTCGCTCACACCTGGAGCCTCATACCGGGATGCCAGCAAGCCGTGCTGGCTCCCGCCTCGTTCCCGATTGGAATCTTCCAACTGGAGGCCGGACTGCTCCTTGACCAAGCAGTCGGGCAGTGAAACTGCCTCTCGTTATCCCCCGGCACTTCCCGAACGGAACCCCCTATACCCGGGCAAGCAGGCTCAGGTCTTGCGATGGCTTGAGACAGCGTGCGGTGTCGGTATAGTCAATTCAGACCGCACGCGCCGCTGAAGGCGTCATGGCTGGCGACTACTGGTTAGGCTACGTTTCTGTCTACGCAGTAGGTCGACTGCGCAACGAGTTCCTAATGCACCTGGGCACAACGATGAAATACTTCCGAATCCTCCTCGCCGATGGTGTCTACCACTACGCGACCGGCAACAGCGCGAAAGAGGTACGCACGAAGTTTGAACGCGACCACCTGAGCCTGCCGAAAGTCTCGCGCGTCAAGTTCCGCGGCTACGCCTAACACGCCGCCTGCCGCGTGCGGGTAGTCGGTCTCCGGCGTCGCCCGCCAGGTGCGGGCGATTCCCAGTAGAAAGTGAATGGCTTCAAGTCTTTGGCCGACGCTCCGTGAGCTTGGCGTTGAAGTCGTCTAGGAGCGCTTGAACAAGACCCGACGCGAAGCGCTGGTCTCGCACCAAGGCATCATCGTCGGCCTGGTAGTGGAACTTTGCATAGGCTACTGCTCCAGCCTTTTCGTATCCCTCGCCATGTTCGTCATCGCAGAAGCGGCGGTGCAAGGCCGAGAGTCCCGCTTCGATCGCGCCGGGGTGAGCCTGCGACAGCGCCCGCTGCACGAACAGTTCGCCAACCTCGTCGATTGTTCCCGCATACCGCAGCACGTGGATGAGGTCGGCGGCATCCTTGTTTTCCATACGGTCGTCCAGCGCCAAGGCCTTCAGAATGACGAAGGCAGGCACGTCGGCGAAGCGAACCACCTCAGTAGAGATACCTCCGCCGTCCAACAAGTGGCCCGTGACCTCGCGTTCCTGAAACCAATCGTGCACGATGCCGGCGTACTTCACGGCTAGCGCGGAGACGCGTTCACCGTCGACGTTCACCGCTCTCCCGGGCTGCGCATCGCCAGCGTCGCGAAGGAACTCAACGAGCACAAACATATGCTCGTCTACCCGCCGCTTCCACCGCCACGAAGACGCACTACCCACACCATTGACGTGGCGCTCGAATCCGCGCGCGGCAAGCTGGTCGGCCAACGCGGCGTAGCCATCGCCCTGGGCGATAACCTGAATGTTGAGGACGACGTCGACGTCAGACGTTCCAGCGTGTGCGGGCACGTTCGGCGGCACTTCAGGCGTAAGGTACCGTGGCACCAGACCGCCCACGAGACGCAGCGTGTTCTTGAGGCCGCCGAATGCGCCAAGCAGGGTGAGCAGGGTGCGCTCGCATGCGGCTGTAACGTCGGCATCGTAGCCTGCGGCGTTGGTCGGTTTGGCGCCATTGGCCATTTATAGCTCCAGTCGTTCGAGAACGTGTTGGGCCAGTTCCTTGTTTCTGCCGCGTCCGTCGAGCAGGTCGAGGTAGAGGATGAAGGGGCTGGCGAAATAAGACGGGTACTCGGGATGTACGTCGCGAAACAATAGGCTCGCGCCGCTGCGCTCGACCAGGGTGACGTTTGCGCCCTTGTCGGCCGGCTTGAGTTGCAGCGTCTTCGCAAGCTGCTCTGCGTGCCCCGGCGGGATAATGATCTCGGCGGTATCAACGCTGGTAAGCAATGGAGCGTAGACGTTGGCGGCGGCCGTGCCAGTGAATGCCAAGTCGAACGAGAACCCGCCCTTGTCGATCTTGTACGTCAAGTGCGTGAGCAGCAACTCGGGGCGATCCGCGAATAAGTACCAGCGGGTGCGTTGCTCCTTGCGCTTTGTCCAGTGCTCGGCCCAAGCGTCCAGCAGCTGCCTCGGCTTCGTCAGCCGCCGTCGAAGGGTGCGGCCAGCCCCGCTGGACTCGCACCATTCACGCCGCTCCAATTCCTGCAGCACCACGGAGCACGTATAGGACGAGCTCTGAGTCATATAGGCGAGTTCGCCCCCGGTAAGCCATTCGTTTCGGTGCACCAGCAGCGCGTGAACTACCATTTCGCGCGAGTCGGTGAACAGAGCGGTGGCTTCCTTCCTTGCCGACGCCTGCTCTGGGCGTTCAATGTTGATGAACCAATTGCGCCAACGCAGAAACAGGTTGCCATTCCTCTCGAAATAGCCGATCCCGCGCTTTCGGAGCAAATCCCTTGCGCCAGGGCTCAGCGACTCAGCGGCAACCAGGGTGATCAAATCCTGCTGGCGCTCGGAGGCGAGCTTGTATTCGTCGAGCTTCCACACTGCCTCCCGGATATCCCGCGGATAGGCGTGGCGAAGCGTTTCCACGGCGATATCGGCCGATTTGCCTCCGGCAAGAAGCGTGATCAGGCGGTCGAGCCGCAGTCCGTCTCCGGTCAGATGTTCGGCCTGCCGGGTAACGATCTGCCCGTCTGTGGCCTCTGCGAGAGCGGCGCAGAGCTCCTCCGCAACCTCGGCCTCGTAGGTGAGGCGGGCGGTCGCCTTCTGACTGTGAGCGGACTTTTCCATTGCGCGTTAGGCGGAAATGAGTAATTTTGCTGATCAGCATAGGATACAACAAAAGCTATGCTTTAGCAAAATCGGCTAGTTTAGCTGTTCAGCTAAGGATGATTGATCAGCTACGGAAATGTGTTGAAGTGGCCCCATTTCGTCGAAACACAGGCAAAGGCGGTATCTGTTTTTGCCGTTTCCGGAACAGATCCTACGCGTCGTCAGCGGCCAAGCGCGCGATGTGCAGGAGCCCTTTGCGCGATGACGACGTTCGCATTGTGCGAAACGTCTTGCGCACCGTTTTTGAGGACCATGAGCGGTATCTGCGAGGCGATCTTCTCCCACTCGGCAAGGAGGAGGGCGGGGTTCGGGTGCGTCTTGAAAGCACGCCCAACGCCTGGCTGGAGTTCTGGCACTCAGTACTTCATGCCGTTCAAGGACGAGGCGGAGGTGGTACGCACCGGCCGACGCGTGTGCCGATGGTCTGCCGGATCTGGTCGATCTGTTGCGAAAGCTCGATCCGGAGATGTTCAGTCCGCAGGCTGCGCGGCCATCGCCGCGTATGCGGAATCGAATGCGATGCCTTGGTCGGGCTCAGGCGGCGAGTCGGTGCTCGTAATCGAGCGAAACATGCCCGGATGGGCGCTCATTCGGGATTGCTGTCCGATCGCGCTCTCCATACCCTGCTTCCTGGTGCTTAACGCGAGAAGCGGTGATGAACATGGAAGTCCAGAGCGAGGTCCTGATCGAGGCGGGCCCGGAAAATAAACCGGTCCCCAGTTCCGAGGCGAAGCGTTTTGCCGAGGACATCCGCAAGGCCATCGAAGCCAGCTTGCCTGTCGGCCCCAGGAAAGTCTCGCTGATGCCGTATCGGTACGGCAGCGGCGAACTGCTCGGATTCGACTGGTCTGACGGCGAGAACAACGTTTTCGCCGTGACCTTCCATATCGCCGAGGCGCCGTCGCTCCCGAGTGCCGAGCATATTGGAGCGGTGAGCGTAGATGTGGGCGTGACCGACATGACGGATGCGCTTCATCTCGCGCGGCTGATCGTCCAGGCGGTCAACGGCAACACCGGCGTCGATCTGTAAGCGCAGACATGCCCACCGCGCGCTCCGGAGGGGACATGCCCCGGCCACTGGAAAATCCCGAACGGAAAGAGGACGAGAGCCTGTTCTCGCTGGCGCTGAACGCAAGGTGCGAGTCCGCGCTGATGTGGCTGTACGTGACCTCGGGTGACGTGGGAACGCCGGCGTTCAACCAGCACCGACGCAGGGCGTATGAGCTTGCCCGACGCGCCGGGTATCACTACGCGGACGAGCCGATTCCGCATCTACTGAGGGACGATGACGATCTCATCCAGGCATGGGAACACGGCATCCATGACCAGCAGGTCGAGCAACGCGAAGCGCAGGCGGTCGTCGAACGCGAGGGCATCAAGAAGCTGATTGCGGCGAAAGACTGGCCGGCACTCAAACTCCCGTTTCCGGAACAGATTCTCGAAACGCTTCGTGACAGGAAGCCCGTTCACGTCGAAGGCCACGGCCTTTATTCCGAAGAGGACTACATCTACTGCGTGAACCCGTACGGCATCGAACTCCTCGTGAGCCATGTCGCAGGATCTCACTCCCGACGATATCGAGCACTTCCTTGCGGATATGGTGCTCGGTGAGGAATGGGGCCCGGTACCGCATTGACGCTCGACACCTTGAATTCCGCGCTTCGTCCGGCACGATGGGATGACACCGTGGATTCCCCTGGGCTATCCACCGCGAATCACCCGCGAGCTATTTCGCAGGACCGAAGAGAAAATGACCGAATCGAAGAATACACCTCGCAAGCCTCGCCACCTGCCTGACCCGAACTTCGTTTCGACGACAGTGGATCAGTGGGGTGGAAGGCTCGTCGAATGCCGCGACCTATGGGACGGATACAGTCTGGACGATGCGGTCCTCGACAGTACGCCCCTGAAGAAGTGCCAGTGGGCGACGCTCTTTGCGTACATGCACCGGCGCTTCGGTCCGACGATGCCACCGGCCTCTCAACCTGATCCCGGTAGGAACTGGTTTTTCAACCCGAATGGGATGGTCAACACAAATGGCTGACATGGACACGAAAGCGATCGCGCAAGCCCCCAAGGATCTCGACTGGACGAGCGTGCCGGTGCGAAAGCGGGAAGCAATCGAGAAGGCGATCGCGGCGCTCGAGCACGGCGATCTGAATGCGCCGCCGATTCCGATGCTGCTGTTCTGCCCGGCATGTGGTCTGCAACACGTCGACGCGCCCGAGCCGGCGCGCGATGGCGTGAAGGCGTGGGATAACCCGCCGCATCGTTCGCACAAGTGCCATGCGTGTGCGACGGTATGGCGGCCGGCGGACGTGCCGACGGTCGGCGTGGCCAGCATCCAGACGTCCGGACAGGCGGATAACTGGGATCGTTCCGCTCACACCGTCGCGGCCGGCGCGGTACGAACGGTAACCATCGACGAGGTCGAAAAGAGCCTGCTGCGCAAGCTGCTCAGCTTTGCGCGGGAGATCGACATCAAGTGGCATCGCGACCGCAACGAAATCTGTCGCATCAAGCTGGACGTGCGCGATGGCGATTCGATGGCCCCACGCCTGATCGAGCATCGTGTCGATCTCATTCGGGAATTCGTGTCGACGGCCCGGAACGCATTTTCCCCCGGTGGCGGGGCGGGCGGCGAGCTCGTGACGCCGAATCAAACGACCGAGGCGGCGCGGTGAGTCAGGTAACGCGTAGACCGATCACCGGCGCGGCCCGAAAGAGCGTGCTCGGCGAGGTTAGGGAGGTCACCCTGGCGATCGAACTGATCGAGCTCGGTGCGCGGTTGCAACTGCTGGAGTCCGAGACCAGCCTGTCGCGCGAGCGTCTGACAAAGCTCTACAAGGAGATCAAGGGCGAGTCGCCACCGAAAGGCATGCTGCCGTTCTCGACCGACTGGTTCATGACGTGGCAGCCGAACATCCATTCCTCGCTGTTCTACAACATCTACCTCTTCATGCTGCGGGAGGCTCGCTGCGATTCGATCCAGGCGATGGTGAAGGGTTACCGGCTCTACCTGGAAAACGTCGAGCGGGACAACGACGAAGCGGTGCTGACTCTCACGCGCGCCTGGACGCTGGTGCGCTTCTTCGATTCGGGTTTGGTCACGATGGCGCCGTGCACGCGCTGCGGCGGGAAATTTGTCATGCACGCACACGATCCGCATCACGGCTACGTGTGCGGCCTTTGCGCGCCGCCGTCGCGGGCCGGCAAAACCCGCAAGGCAGCGGTGACGGCCTGAGGGCGACCAACCGGACTGATTCCAGACAAGAACCCTTCACAACCAAACCCATGCGCTATCAAACCCAATCCGCGAATTCTCAAGGCCTGCTCCTGTTCGAAGACGAAGAAACCGCCGCGCGGCGAGCCGCGATCGACGAGCTGCACGTCCGGACCGCGATCTACACCGCCAGCCCCGTCGTCGATGACCTGCTCAACCGCCTCGGCTGGCCGGACGGGAACGGCCGTCTCGTGGATCCGAGTTGCGGCGACGGCATGTTCCTCGCGCGTGCGCTCGACGCGCTGCTCGCCGCCAGGCCGGCAGGGTTCGATCCGAGAGGCCAGATCGAGGGGTGGGAGATTCACCCGGCGGCGTGCGTCGATGCGCGATCGCGCGTTGCGGTCGTTCTTGCCTCGCACGGCTGGTCACCAGCCCGCGCGGCGATGCTGGCCAACGACATGGTCCACAACCGGGATTTCCTGACGGACGGGCCGACGACGCCCCAGTGGGACATCGTGGCCGGCAACCCGCCGTATCTGCGCGCCGCCAACGTGCCCGATCTGCTCCGGAACGAATACAGCCGCCACGTGCCGGACTACGCGCGGGCCGACATGCTGCACAGCTTCCTCGAGCGTTGCAGCCGCACGGTGCGCCCGGCGGGCCGTATCGGGCTAGTGACGGCGGACAGGTGGATGGTCAACGCAGGAGCGAGCCGTCTGCGCGAGCGGCTCGGCCAGCGCCTGTCGCTCGCCCACGTGGAACGTCTGAGTGCCGAGACGGCGTTCTACCGGCCAAAACAGCGCCGCGCCGGCTCGCCGCCGCGCGTGCATCCGGTGGCCGTGGTGCTCGTATCCGACGACGGCGCCGGGCAGAACCTGAGCGGCAAGCCGATCCATCCGGGTGTGGATGAGTCCCGCTACGAGGACATGCAGCTGCTCGGTGACTTCGCGGACGTGCGCATCGCGCCGTGGCTCGGTACTGAAGGGGTGTTCGTGGTCGACGCTGCGACGGCTCGCAGCCTGCCACCCGAGTGCCTGGTGCCGGCCGTCGATACGGACGATATCCAGAACGGAAAGCTCGGCACGCCGACACGCTGGGCGATCCGCACGTACCCCGGCGAGGAACCCGCGCCGGAAGTTATGGCGCATCTGGCGAGCCGGATGCACCTGATGGCCAAACGCGGCCGGCAGGGCAAGGTATGGATGCCGCCGGAGTCCTTTCACACGTTCGATCTGTCGCGCGAGTCGCTGATCGTGCCGCGGATCGCGAAGACGCCCAAGGCCGTGCGCGTGCCGCCGGGCATCCTGCCGATCAATCACAATCTGAGCATCGTCGCCGGCGGCGCGGCCACGCTCGATGAGGTCGAGCAGGCGCTGGCGTCCCCAATCGCGGCAGAGTGGGCGCGGGACTACGCGCAGCGCCTTGAAGGCGGTTACCTGTCTCTTACGACGACGCTCCTGCGGCGCATGCCGATGGCGAATGTCCCGGCCTGACCGCGCATGGACGCGAGAGAAATTTGGTCAGGATTGTTGAGAAGGCCCCCAGTTGGTCTGCTGGCATGGATGTACCGTTTCAACGACGAGCAGTGCCAGTGAAGCAAGGAAAACGAATGCGCCCATCATCGAGTTGTGAGTATGGCACTCGAGAGTGGATATTCGCGACGTGTCGCGAAAGCGGATGCCCGATCGTGAAAGTTCAGAGCGACGATACTCGTGGCAAATGGTTGGAGAAATGTTTCCCACAGCTGAGCGATGCAGAAATCGTGCAGCACGCGCTCGCCGGCACCTGCGGTTTCTGTCAAGGAAATGCAGAGACCGATGTCGCCAGCGTCAACGGATAGACGAAGTGATAACGTAAACCATGGTCACCACTTGGCTGATTCAGCATGGAATGCTGGCGACGATGGCCTCCGAGCTTGCGGCATGCGGCGCTGCGGCGCTTATCCCCATAGCGATTTTGGTTTTCGCGGTCATGCCGCTCTCTATGCTAACTAGAGGCTGGTAGGGAAAATATGCCGCTGCCCGTCATTGAAGCATCCGACCTGATGCTTGCAACGGTCCGCAAGCAGCCATTCTCCGATGAGGAATGGCTTTTCGAACTGAAATATGACGGTTTTCGTTGCCTTGTGCGCAAGTCGAGCCGCACCGTCGATCTTGTGAGTAGGGCGGGTAATCCGCTGAACGTCTCGTTTCCCGAGATCGTGGAGGCAGTGGCGGCGGTTCGCGGCGAGTTCGTTATTGATGCGGAGCTTACCGTCGATGAAGAATCAGGGCGCTCGTCGTTCGACCGCTTGCAGAGGCGAGCGGTCACGAAGCGTGCGATAAGCGTTCGTGCGGCGATGCGCGAGAATCCGGCGCGGCTCTATGTATTCGACGTGCTGGCGTTGGGCAGCAACGATCTTCGCAAGTTGCCACTGTCCGAACGCATTCGCCATTTGCGTGATGCTTTTGAGAGCACCCAGACGATGCTCCACGCGAGTGGCATTGTAGGTGCAGGCGAGTGGGTTTTCGATCAAGTGCGCATGCGGGACCTGGAAGGGATGGTTGCAAAGAGGCTGGCGTCGCCGTACACACGTGGGCGGACTCGCGATTGGCTCAAGGTGAAGAATCCGGGCTACAGCCGCCGTGCCGCATTAGGGTTCGGCAAGGAAGCTTGACGGAAGAACGAGTGAAGAAGATTGAATTGCCCCAGACGGTTTCTGTTGCAGCTCTGGTGATCGTCGATGCCATTTCGGTGACCGGAGGGGCGTACGTCGGATTCGGCAAGGGTTACGAGCGCGGCAGCTTCGACGGCCACCAAGAGGCGACCCGTAACACTCCTCGGGGCTATCGGCGATGATGACGAGCGGGTTTTCGATTCGATCGACGGATGGCGTCGAAAAACACTACGTCCTCAAACCGGTCGAAGTTCAGCTTCACTGACCACGAAAAAGCGAGTTGCCAGGAATGAGCGGGGATCTTACGTCAATTCCCGGATGGATCTGGCACAACCACCGGGCGGACGGACGCCTGAGCACGCGGCCCGACCGGTGGGTCACGCGCCGCTCGGTCGACCGTCGTCAGCCGCCATGCGGGCTATGTGCAGAAGCCCCTGCGCTATGACGACGTTCGCGTTGTGCGAAACGTCTCGCGAACCGTTTTTTAGGACCATGAGCGGCATCTGCGAGGCGATCTTCTCCCACTCGGAAAGGAGAAGGGCGGGGTTCGGGT
This sequence comes from Paraburkholderia aromaticivorans, assembly GCF_002278075.1. NCBI lineage: Bacteria > Pseudomonadati > Pseudomonadota > Betaproteobacteria > Burkholderiales > Burkholderiaceae > Paraburkholderia > Paraburkholderia aromaticivorans. The sequence continues at coordinate 272,980 of NZ_CP022992.1, forward strand.
GCGTCTTGAACAGCACGCCCAACGCCGCGGTGAATACCGACGCCGGGTCGGCGCCGTCGGCTTGAGGCAAGTCAGTCTGAGGTAGGTCCGTCACGATGCTATCCGATAAGTGCGCTGAAGATGCCAACCGGTCAGGCTCGAAGTTCCCGAAGCGGGTAGCCGGCCTGCTGCGGTCGTGAGAGGCTCGCGCGCCCGGCCGCGGCGCGTTCAGTGCGGCTTGTCGAACGAGAGTGGCGGCGTGCCCGGTGTCCAGCGAGGCAGCTCTGTGAAGCCAAGTCCCAACAGGAACTCGCGAACTTCCGTCTCGTCCTTGAAGGGCATGAAATACTGAGTGCCGGAACTCCAGCCTGGCTGGAGGGTTTCAACGACAGGATACCGTCCATCCGTCGACATGCGCCCCATGCGAAAGACTGCGCCCGGCGCCGCGCGTTTGCCGATCTCATCGTTCATTGCGATCAGCCAGCCGTCCACCACTTCCCGAACTATTACCGTCATCATCATCCCGTCGAAAAGGGTTCGGCGCACGCGCCCATGAGCGGATTCTACCCGCGCCGTGTAGGCGGAATCGAATGCTGGCCCCCGGGTTCAGGCGGCGAGTCGGTGCTCATAATAGGGTCGGTCGCGGTCTTCAAGAATTGCGTACTGCGCCGCGAGGTTCGCCGGATCCGGGTTGAGCCAGGCGTCGACGTTCTCGGGCTTGATCGGGATGATGCACCGGTTGTGGCCGGCGGCCGCCACCTCGGGTGGGGGCTCGTCGGTGATGGCGGCGAAGGAGAGTAGGTCAGGATCCTTGCCGTTCGACCAGTGCGACCACAGGCAGGCAACAAGCATCCGATGCTGCGGATTCGGTGCGAACTCCAGCACCACGTTTTCTTCCTCTTCGCCCTCGGCGAGTTCCCGGTGCTCCAGATTGTGACGCTTCACGTTCTCGAAGAACTTGTCCACGATGAGGATGCCGTGCGTGTGGCCAAAGAGCGGCTTCCAGAAGCCCTCGAGGTTGTCGAGCCGCGAGTTATAAGTCCCGGGGAAGCGTACATCGTAATTGGCCGGCTTGCCCGCAATGCGGCAGAGATACCGCATCGGCTTGACGACGCGCCGTCCGTTCTCCATCACCATCACCGGCGCGTAGTGGCTGGGGAAGATACGCGAATCGCGGTCTTTCGGCGTGGTGCGGCGAAGATCCTCTAGCTGGCGTAGTGACCAGTCGATCTTGTTGGTCGCGATGCGCTTGTCTTCGGTGGCGGCCTTGGTCACCTTGGTTTGCAGCACGCGCTCTGCCTTGGCCAGTCGCTCGCGCTGCTTGAAGATGGCCTGCTCGAGCTTCGTCACCTGCTGCGCACGAAATTCGTCGATGAAAGTCTTCGCCTGGCGCTCCTTGTCCGTCGCCGGATGGGCGAACGCGTCCTCGACGCCTTTCGGCACCAGCACCTTGCTGCCCTGGACGCGCTCAAAGAAGAGGTGAGTGAACTCGTCGATGTCCAGGTCCGCGCCGAATTCCCTCACGTACTTCCGGTAATCCGCCTCAATCTGAGCCGAATAGCACACGGCAACCTCCGGTCTGTTGGGTTCACACGATGATAACGGACGCGACGGGGACGAGAGCGAGCTTGCAAATCGAGCGAAACGTGCCCGGATGGACGCTCATTCGGGATTGTTGCCCGGTCGAGCTCTCCCTACCCTGCATCCTGGCGCATAACGCGAGAAGCGGGGATGAACATGGAAGTCCAGAGCGAGGTCCTGATCGAGGCAGGCCCGGATAACAATCCGGTCCCCAGTTCCGAGGCGAAGCGTTTTGTCGAGGACATCCGTAAGGCCATCGAAATCAGCTTGCCTGTCGGGCCCCGGAAAGTCTCACTGATGCCGTATCGGTACGGCAGCGGCGAACTGCTCGGCTTCGACTGGTCGGACGGCGAGAACAACGTTTTCGCCGTGACATTCCATATCTCGGAGGCGCCGTCGCTCCCGAGTGCCGAGCATATTGGAGCGGTGAGCGTAGATGTGGGCGTGACCGACATGACGGATGCGCTGCTTCTCGCGCGGCTGATCGTCCAGGCGGTCAACGGCAACACCGGCGTCGATCTGTAAGCGCGGCCCGCCGCGCGCTCCGGAGAGGACATGCCCCGGCCACTGGAAAATCCCGAACGGAAAGGGGATGAAAGCTTGTTCGCACTGGCGCTGAACGCGCGGTGCGAGTACGCGCTGATGCGACTGCGCATCGTCGCGGACGAGATCGGCTCGCCGGCGTTCAACCACCACCAGGCCCAAGCAAACCGGCTCGCCGCACGCGCGGGCTACCTCTACGCCGGCGAGCCGATCCCGACCCTGCTGCGCGATGGCGAAGAGCTTGAGGACGCATGGAATGATGGCGTCAAGAAGCGTGAAGAGGAGCGCCGCGCGGCCGGCGAACAGATCCGCCGCCCCGATATCGAGAAGCTGATCGACGAGAAGGACTGGTATGCCCTTGGTCTGCCGTTTCCGGAACAGATTCTCTGGAGCCTTAAACGCGGAGATCGCGTTCGCATCCGGTGGCACTTCCTGACTCCGGACGTGAACAGCGTGACCTACGGCAACCCGTACGGGGAAGCCACGTTTTTCGGGACTCTCAACGAACTGTCGGTGGGGGATCTCGACGTGCTCCTGGCCGATATCGCACGAGGCCAGCCGTGGCGGCGCGTTCGGTACCGGAGCGGGGAGTGAGACCGTCCGGAGCCTTGAAACGAAGCGACGTTCCGGTACGGTGAAGCTTTGCCGGGACTGACCGATGGACAGAGTACAGCAGGGGTGCCGAGATGAGCGATGAATTCAGGATGCAGTTGGGCGGGATCGATGGGGTCGGCGATGATGGATTCACGATCAAGACGATCTGCGGGTGCCGGATCGTCTATGGGTCCGTGCCGCTGTCCTCATTCCCGATGCTGACTCACGGATTCAGCAAGAAGGCGCTGATGGCGACGGCTATTGCAGACCTCATCGGCGCGACATTCGTGATCGGCGAGCCGACCGCGCTCGACGAGCTGCGTCAGATGGATCTCCCGGTTTCGGCAAAGCGTCATGCTGACTATCTCGCCGCGATGAACCTCGGTCTGATTGCTGTCTCCATGTGGCTGCGCAGGGGCGAGCGCGGCAAGTCGTCGAACGCGATGTGCAAGGCCATCTACGGCGTGCCGGCGGACGCCGGAACGGAGTACCCCCACGATCCGGACGATCTGCGGCGCTGCCTGTTGTTCCTCGAGGCGACCGGCGCGCAGGACCAGTTGCAGAAGATGGCCGAGGTTTCCCCCGAATGGTCGCGACTCGTTTCCAGATGGGATGAACTGGCGGCGCGCTTTGCCGAAGAGACGGCAGCGGGCAAGCAGGCGCCGAAGACCTACGCGCTGATGCAGGAACTGGTCGGACAGACACGATCGGCCGGATGGGAGAGAGCAGGATGTTGACGCGAGACCAGGACACGTGCCCACACACCGAGCAGCGGCCCGTCGAGAACCGGTCGATTGGCCCGGATGGAAACGAGGTCGTCGACGTCGAGCGCGTTGAGTTCTCAACCATGGACGATATCGACCTGCACCGCGTGAAATGCCGGCTGTGCGGCAAGATCGGCTACTACTCGGGGGCCGCGCGGGCGTTCTACGAGGACGGCATCAAATCGCCGGGGATTTCCGGACTGGAGTAGGAGCTATGCGGAATACCGTGTGGAAATGACCATGACCGAGCAAGTTGAGAAAACGGAATTTCGTCTGGGGATCGTATCCGCTATGGCTGCCAATAGGCGCGATGAGCCAGCACTACGCAATCCGAGCGAGGTGCTTCGCCAGGTGTTCGGTGCCCACGGCCGACGGCGCTATGAGTTTGGAGCGGCAGAGTTCAACGGCGCTTGCGCCTTGATTCAGCCTTCGGAAGCCTTTGAACGAGAGTGCGCCTCGGGGGTGCCGGTTAGCGACCTTCACGGCCCGGGCGCCGTTTGGGCATGGTTCGTTGGCTCGCCGCGTGCGTTCACGTTCGGCTTCGTCGGCTCGTCGGGATGGGCGACTCGCAAGATGCGCTCGCAGCTGGCAGCGGAATACGAGGCTGTCACCAGCCGGCGGACCCGCGGGCTCGGTAGCGTGACACCGGAGAAGAGACCATGACTCCATATTCCGTTGCTTTAATCGCGGCGATTCTCTGCGCTGTTGCCGGGTATGTCATCCGGAAAAGACGAAAGGCACGTGCGCGTGCCGAGCAGGACTGGAAGCGTGCCGTCTACAATCCGCGCGAATTCAGACGGGATCGCCGTGGCTGACCAAGGAAACCTTCCGATGCTCACTGAACAACAGCCCCCGGAATTTGTGCTTGCTGGGTATGCCGGATCGAGCGATTACGAGCGCCTCGCCCGGGTAGCCCGCAAGGCCAGCATCATCTGTATCGTCGATTACGACATGCCTGGTGTCGGGACCGTTCGGGACATCGCGCGCACGCAATACACCCTGCATCGGGGAGAGGAAGTGTTCATGGTGTGCGCTCGAGGGATCTCATACATCCACGCGTTCGGCAAGGCCGATTTCATTGGGCTCTGCGAGCTTCGGCATGTCGAATTTATCGAGCCTCCGCACAGCGCGGCGGCTTAACGGGAAGTGAGAGGAAAGGAACATGGTCGTGGCGGTGATTGGTTTGAGCATGGTCTGTCTGCTGTTGAGTCTCGCCGTCTGGAGGCTTTTCCAGATCGTCGAGTCGGACATGCGTCATTTCGACGACCCGGCAAGACTCCCGTCCGTACTCGGGGCAATGGCGCGGCGGGTGAAGCAGGGCGGAGAGTGGAGTCAGCTGGAACTGATGCGCCACTACTTGCGTTTGGCGTTGCCAGACGTCGATCGCATGCGGCACGACGTCGGCGACCACAAGATGCGCGAATCGAAGCGGGCTGCGCAAGCCCACTGACATGCAGGAATAGAGTTCCGGGTGACCGGTCACGTTAGAGGATCCTGATGAACGAAACGCTGAAGGCCTTGTTCCGCTATATCAAGCGGGAAAACTGCGATCCGACGTGGCAGGGGATTCGCGACATCGTACTCGGCGCGATCTATCACCCGGAGATGCGATACGTCGAGGTGGTGAAAGTCCTTCTGACCGCGTACACGCAAGCGCTGATGGAACCGCGCTTCGAGTTACCCGGCCGGCACAACGCGGCCGAAGATTTGCTGCTCGCGCCGATCAAGGGTCACCACGCCATCGACTTCATGGGTCCGTCCTCGCTCGAGACGCGCTACTCGGTCGAGCAGTTCTACGGCGCGATGATCGAGAAAATGATGGGTGATCTTCGGAGCTGCAGGATCGACTGGTGCCGCGGTGAAATCTGGCCCGAAGAGAACGCGTCGGCTGTGGCTGCGCCGGCGCTGGAAAGCAGGTAGCCGGGGAAATTCGATGTGTGGATGCCGAACCGAGGGTGGCGTCCGAAGGATTGACATGATTTCAGAAGACCGAATCTTCTGGCTTGACCACATGCCAGAACCCGAAGCCCGCGAGAAGCTGGGCGGACAGTTTGCGTATGCGATCGCGTTGGGGCGAGCCTACTGCGTGCGCTGTGTGCAGGAAGCGCGGCTCGCGGACGATATTGAGCGGTACGCCGCCTACCAGACAGCCGTCCGCGTCGCCCGCCTGATCGAATGGATCAACGAGCACGATCGACCTGAGCCGACGCTTTTTAATGGCGACGGCACGCTGACCGTGGCGACGACTGCGGTCGAAGCCAGCGGCCGGACCTATGTCGAGCATGACGTGATTCCTGCGACGATGCGCGCGGCTCGCGATCTGCTCGGTTATTGACGGACAGCGGGTAATCGTATGCCTGAGCGCGTGCAGCTGAAGCGAACCAAGGGATGGCGCATGCCTCCGAATACCGTCAAGGTGGACCGCACAACGAAGTGGGGTAATCCATTCGTCGTCGGGAAAGAGGCTCCGTTTCTGCCGGGTTGCATCGTTCGGGATCGTCGGCACGCCTGGAGCCTGTACCTTGGCTTCGCGCCGCTGAATGAGCGGCTCGTCGCGGCGGCACGTGTCGAGCTCCGCGGGAAGAATCTCGGGTGCTGGTGCCCGAAACCCACGCAGCCATACGAGGACGATTGCTGCCACGCGAGCGTGCTGCTGAAGCTGGCGAACGAAAAAGCGTGATGAGGGCGAGAGAAAATATGAACGTGCATTCATTCGACTAGGAAAACGACTGCGTTATGGACAGTCTCAAAAAGTTCGCGGACGAGCTCCGCAAGATGGCGAAGCCGGGCGAGCAGCTGCGACCGTTTGTATGCGACGGATCGCCCCTCGACTGCAGCGTGTTCATCGTCGGCAGCAATCGGGCGACGAGGCTCGCAAGCGAGTTCTGGACGTATTGGAATGACGGTCGCGGGGTCGACAAGGCCCGCTTCCAGTCGGAATACGGTGACTATCGGCGATCGCGCGGAAAGCCCGAAATCGCCCACTCGCGCAACGCGCTCGAGGTGCTGGTGAAGAGCTGCGCGCCGCTCCGCTGCCTGGAGACCAACGTTTTCGGCGTGGCAACGGATACGCGGGACGAACTGCTCGCGGCACCGACGCAAGGGATCAGCATCCTCCCGTATCTCGTTGACACCATCAAGCCGCGTTGGATCATCGCACATGGCGTGATCGCCGGCAGGGCGGTATCGGCATACGAGACGAAAGCGACCATCGTCAGGTTGCCGGACCTGAGGAAGGTCGCACATGCGGATCTGAAGCGACTCGGGCGACGAATTGTCGACTCGATGCTCCAGGAGGGTACGAGTGGGCATCCCAAGCACGTTGCAACACTGGAGCGCGGCGACACCGAGCCGGAAAACGTGGATACTGCCGAACCCGGTTTGCCGGAAACTCGGCTCGGGGATGCGCTAGACATGCTGGGAAGCAGGGTTTCGGGCGATGCGGATTATCGAAACACCATCGTCCAGGCTATCCTGTCGGTTGCGCGGGTCTACAACGACGCCTCACTGGAAGCCGCGTGCGAACGCGAGATCGAGCGTAGCTGCGTATCGGCGGGGTGACGCGATGAAACAGGCGATCGAATTTTACCGAGCCAATGAAAAGCCTTACGGTGCGTTCAGCAACCTCTTTCGGCGCGAGATCGAGATCAACGATTCGCGATTCCCGACCGTTGAGCACGCGTACCAGTCACTTAAGCCACGCGATCCGCGCGTACGCGACTGGTTGATGTCCGCGCCGTCGCCGTCGCTCGTTGCACTCGCCGCCCACGTCCTGCCTTCAAACGATGCAGATCCTACCGAGATCATGGGGCGGACGGCCGATGCGCTGCTCGGCTTCCATACCCGTCCGGGCTGGTCGCGGCTGCGCTACCCGTGGATGCTTGCCTGTCTGCGTTCGAAGTTTATGCAGCATGCCGATCTGCGCGAGTTGCTGCTCGCAACAGGCGATACCCAGATTGTCGAGGCCGGCCGAATCGACGACGACGCCGGTCGTCGGTGGGGAATCGTCAATGGCCGTGGCCAGAATTATCTCGGACGGATGCTCATGCGCGTTCGCGCCGAGCTCGCTGGAACGGTCTTTCCGGACGCTGATCTGGATGCTCGCCTTCACGATGGCGCGGATCCCCTGCGTGCAGCGTTGAACATCTCGATCGCAACAGCTATTGCAAATGCAGCATGAAAATGATTCGGCAACCGCAAACCAGGATACGGGCTAACTCGTCGGCAACCAGACACGCGTAATTTCGGTAACCAGTCATCGCTTTGTAGTCACCAAACCAACAGGAGAAAATATGCCTCAAGCCGCCGCCCTCACTACTCTCGTCAATCAGATGCCGTTCACTCAGTTGATCGGTGGTCTGTATTCGTCCATCTGGATCAAGAAGAAGGCAGTCGAGTATGCCGTCTCCGGTCGGAGGAAGTCCGATGACGCCGTCGTGTCGCTTGCGGGTGCTGGCGCACCGGCCCTCGTGATCGATCTCGATGGAGTGCTGGGCGATGCGAAAACCGTCGATGTGGAAGTCGGCGGCGCGGCCTACGGTATCACGAAGATGGCGATCGTCGGTGGGACCGAATACGCCATGACGGAACATGCCCGGATCCCGCCGGCGGCCCGAGGCGTGCCGACCATCGTCATCTGACCGGGAATGCGCGTCGCGCGGAAGCGTCCCACTACGGCCGGTTGCCGTCCCAGCGCCGTAGCCGAAGCGGTCGCGGCGCCGGCGTCCGGCAAGCGCAAATAGATGCGAGGAAGACAAGAAAACATGGGCATTCTCGAAAGGGCGGCGCTCGTACCGCTAACAGCGAACGAGCTGACGCAGGCAAAACAGATCATCGCGTTCGATGGGGTGTGCGTGGCGCACATCCAGCGGCAATTGGGGATTGGCTGGAACAGGGCGGCTGACCTCGCAGAAGCGATCGTTGGAAGGGACGCCCTGCCGGATGTCGCGAAGAACCGCTACGCGCGGCGCTCGTGAAACCCTGAAGGAGTTGGGCGAGTTCCTGTAGGGAAGGGAACTCGCCGGCCGTGTCGTGCTAGCTCTGCGCTGCATGGGATATGCGCGAACCAACCTGGGCGTTCTGCCTGGCCGTCGCCCGCGTTCCCCATCGCTTCCAACGTGCGAGCAAGACAATGTCCAAATATGCCCCCCTCGCAGACTACCTCCGCAATCTTGACCGGAACGAAGTCACGCTCTCTTTCGACGAGATCGAACGGATCCTCGGCTTCTCCCTGCCTCCGACCGCCAGCCGGTTCCGGCCGTACTGGTCCAATTCCGGCGTGAAAGACGGACATCCGGGCCGGCTATGGCGCGACGCGGGTTGGCGCCAGGTCCGGATAGACCTCACTGGCCGGCATGTCTCCTTCCGTCGCGCCGATGCGATGACGTCCGACCTGGAAAGCAAGACCATTCCGGATCGGTCCGAGGACCAGCCATCGGCAACGGGCTTGACTCGCCGCCACGAGCGTTTTCTTGAAGCTGAACACAATCGCTAGTTGCGCCGCCGCTCGGAGCGCTTGGTGACGAGCGTGGATAGCTTCCTGACAGGAATTCGGGGTATATTAGAGGCTCATATTGACGGTAGCTGGGCCGCAAACCAGCCAGCGCGCTTTCTCGTGATTCAACGCACGTCAGTGCACTATCAACCCGCCGGGGCAGATTCCCGACGGGGGCCTGCTTCGGACTTCGACAGGAGCAGGCTATGCAATATCCCCAAGTTCAGATTCCAACGGACAGCAAGGTTCATCGGGACAGTAGGCAGTTTCCCGTTCTCTCCATTAACGGACGACTTTTTGGCCACCTTGATGAGGAGCCGGTTACTGGCGGCGCCGGTTTCTACCGGCACACGTCTCGCGGCATTACTCTCTACAAGGGAGATCGAATGCCATTTGCTTACGCAGTAGCCAACGATCGCCAGGGTTACTTCTTCGTGACGGCCCACATGACGAACGAAGGTGTGCGGTACATGTTCTCGACTTGCTCTAGCGACGCGAACTATCTGGGCATTCACGACATGTCGTGCCGAGAAGAGAGCGAACTCGCCAGCGGACTACGGAAGCAGATCGAATCATTCGAACGCGGTCGTGCCGTGATGAAGGCCGTCGGCGAGCTGCAGAACCGGCCGCAGCCGGGATCGAAATGACTGAGGATGACGATCATGGAGTTCGTCTTTGTTGAGGGCGATGAACAGGGGAGCCCTAGGTTCTTTGTGCCCGCGCTCGCGCTAGAGCGCTGTGAGGTGCTGCGCGAGGAGCACGGCGACAATGTCGACATCATCCCGAATGGCAACGGCTGGGAGATCCTATGCATGGGCCGAGAGACCGTCGCGGACGTGCGTGAATTTCTCGCATCAACTTGCTAGATGACGCGCCGGCGCCCAGCCGACAGTCGCTCTACACGCAACGCTCACCCGCCGCGCTTCCCTCAGCAGAGGGGGCCGGCGGGTTTTTTTGCCTTGTGGCTCCGTGGAAACCGCATTCAGCGCGCAGGTGTTCCTGATGGGAAGTATTCGCGGTATGATTGGCGGACATTACCACCGGTAGCTGGACCGTTAGCCAGCCTGTGCGGCATCCGCCGCGAGTCAATCACCCTTGCGGGGCTTGTGTCCCGCTAATGGGGGCACCTGCTTCGCGTTTCCACACAGGAGCAGGTACCATGAATCAAGTTCATCCCCAGCGTTATCGAACCACTACCTGGGAGCGGGCGCGTGTTGCACATCTGCGGGGGCGCCCGGATTTCGCGCGGCACCTTCGCGGGATAGCTCGCCCAATGCAGATCAGCTATCAACGACTCATGCAGGCATACAACGGCGAACCCGTTGGCGTCGAGTGTCGCGAGCGGGAGCGCGATGCGTGGGCATTCGTTGTTCCAGAAATGTCCGGTTCCGGGCGTTGGCGCATCCAGCGATTCGATCTGGACGGGTTCGTTGGCCATATGTGCTTCGACACTCTCGCGATAGCTGTCGAGAACATGTTGCAGGAGGGCTATCGCATCCTGGACGCCGGCGCGCTCGACAGAGTTGCCGCGACGAACCGTTGGGCGAAGGGGATCAAGCGTGCTGCTGTAGTCCAGCGGTGCCAGGAAGGACTGATCACCTACGCGCAGATGCTCGACGAGCTGCGGCGTATGCAGGAGGAAGCAACAGCCGGTTCCTGACCGGAGGCTCTCATCGTCGCAGCCACCTCAGTGCGCCGAGGCGGACAAGGGTGTCTGTGTTTGGATCTTGCGGTTCCCAGCCCGCTATGCTCGAGGGCAAGTAGTCGACTCGATATCCGTTTCCCCCTAGAGGGGCAACGGGCCTGAATTGAGTTTTTAAACCCTCGCGGGGACGCTCCCCGCTGGGGAGCGCTTCTCGCAATCAACTTTGGAGAAGCAACATGAATCAAGTGAAAATGCCGGAAATCATCTGGGCGTTCAACGGTTTCGCTACGGAAATCGCCAAGGTGGACGAAGTTGCGATCGGTCACGTAGCGCTCCGCGGCCGTCCGGATTCCGACGACGCTTACGAGGTGGTTCTCTACAACTCGGAAGGCGAAAAGAACTCGTGGTCCGGGAAGCCGGAGCCGGCTGCAACCGCCCATGTGGGCCCCGAGCAGGACAAGGCGACATTCCTAAAGATGGTTGAAGAGGCGCTGGAACGCGGCACACCCAGCGACGTTTTGACGATCATGAAAAGGAACCTGCAGCGCAATGGTTCCTTCCCGGAGCGCGTGCGATTCAACTGGGGCTTTCACGATGGCACTGCAGAAGCGGAGCGTGCGGCGGTCAGGGACATGGAGGTTCATCAGGATCGCGCCTATGCACACGGCTATGTCCGTGGCGTACTGGCATGGAAGAACCTGGGATACCGTCCCGAGACGAGCGATGAAGCATGGTCAGCCTACCAGAACCATCCCATCGGGGGACATGCAACGGGGAAACTGCCGGAAGTCTCGGTGGCAACACCCGTGAGTTCGCCAAAGGCCTACCGCGTCGAAGTGAGTGGCGGCGGCGATCTGGATAAGTCGCCTGGTGTCGCGATCTTCGAGGTAAGTGAGGAGTCGGCCCGGAATATCGTCAAGCTGTCCTCGGTGGTCAGGGCAAACGACCTGTCCAAGGTCGAGAAGTACGACTGTCGCGCTCAGTATCTTCAGTACGATCCGGAGACTGATCCTGATGACGCGCTGGATGCGGGCGAAGAGAACGCCGTCCGTTCCGAGTGCGACATGCTGGTGGTTACCGATGACGCGTTTTACTTTCGAGCCTATGTGAAGCACACGGACGTTGCAGTCGAGTGCGCGTCACAATCGATCGCGGAACTGGCGGCGCACTTCGCCATTCCGTTCGAAGACCCGAGGCACAAGCGGGGCAATTCGTCTTTCCCCACCATGTAATCCGTCAACATGAAGTCCGCCCGCCGTGTGCTCCCGAAAGGAGCACCGGCGGGTTTTTTTATTGGGGCGTCCGATTTGCGAAATTGCGAAATTTCGCAAGTTTTGTGTGGGGAACTTCCGAGCCGCCCTCGCGGAGGTCAGAAAGAGGCCCGAATAGGCGCTCATTCCGGATTCCTGCGCGGACTCGGCATCAATAGAATTTTGGTCAGGGGATCCTGCCGCTACCTTGAACAGCGACACGCCCATATCGGATAACTGACAGGAGCTCGAATGCAACCGGAACACCTTTGGAACATGCTCGTGGGGACCACCATCATGGATTCCGCGACGTCGGGGTACGCGACTCGCGTCGGACGGCGGCCCATGCCGCAAAAGCTGAAAGATCTCCTGGAACTCCGCAATCTCCCGCCCGACAGCTGGACTGACAACGACCGCGCGCTCGTGGAAAGCGTGCGCGGTCTGGCGAAGGTACTGATGAACGGACCGCTCCTGCAGGAAGACGTGGCCTCGATGGGTATCGGCCTCGGCGTCTCGAAGGAACTGATGGTCTGTCTCGCCGCATTCGCAGAACCCGCGGGAGCCGCAAGAGAAGGTGAGGGCGGAACGGGCCGGCCGACGCAGAACACCCGTGACGTCATGCTCTCGAGTCTCCGAGTACTCTGACTAACATCAAATAAAAAACAGCTTCCCAATAAGAAGCTGTTGTGACATACTGAAGCTCTCTCAGGTTCTAGCACGGCCCTCGAAATGGCTAGAACACTTTTGAAGCGTCGCCCTGGAAAGTGCGACGCTTTTTTTTATTCACGTGTCTCCGGCGTCACCGCCTGTCCGGGTCGTGCAGCCTAAGCACGTACGATCGGCAGTTGGTTCCAATCGGTCGTATAGGCTGGTGTTAGCCGCTCCGGTCGGTGCCGCCACTCCTGCGCGAGTCCAGCGCCGGCTAACTTCACGGTGCCGCGACCAAAGCGCGCGTTCAGTGCGTCGATCGTCTGCATCAGCGCTTGCGGATCTCGGCCATTGCCCGTCATTGGCTCGTCGGCCCCGAACAGCTCCAGTTGCTCGACATCGACCGAACTGAGGTCGAACAGCATCACGCCCGCTTTCGCATAGCGGACCCCTTGCCTGAAAATTCCGCGTAGCGCGTATCGTGCGGCTTGGACGATCTGCCGGGTGTCTTGGGTTGCCGGTGTCAGTCGGATCGAGGTCGCGGCGGAGAAAGGCGCTTCCCGCTCCCGAAACGGGCTGTTGCGGATGAAGACCTGCAGCGCGCCCGCACGCGAGCGCTGCGCGCGCAGACGGTGCGCAGCGCGCTCAGCAAATTCCGCGATCGCCTCGGCGAGTTCGGCTTGATCGAGCACGACGCGGCCGAACGAGCGCGACGTCATGATCTGCTTGCGCGGCGCAGTGTCCGCGCCCAGGTCGATGCAGGGCGTGCCGCGCAGCTCGCGAACAGTCCGGGCAAGGACCACCGAAAACTCGCCCGCAATCGCCTCGGGGGCGGCGCGTGCGAGGTCGAGTGCTGACGCGATGCCCAGTTCGCGCAGCCGCGGCGCTAAGCGCGGCCCTACACCCCATACGTTGCCGACGTCGACTTCCCTCATCAGGGTCGCCAGCGCACCGCGCGGCATCGCAGTGAGGTCGCACACGCCGTTCCAGTGCGGCCGCTTCTTGGCTACATGATTGGCGAGCTTAGCCTGGGTGTAGGTTGAGCCGATGCCTACGCACGTTGGGATGCCGACCCATTGCAGCACGCGAGCGCGCATCTGTTGCGCGTAGTCGGTCAGGTTGTCACGAATGCCGTCGACGAACAGAAACGACTCGTCGATGCTGTAAATATGCTGGTCAGGCCCGAACTGCCCGATGATGGCCATCATGCGATCGCTGATGTCCGCGTACAGTTCGAAATTCGCGGAGAGTGCGACGAGGCCTGCGTCGCGCTCCAGGTGGCGAATCTCGAACCAAGGCTGGCCCATCTTGATCCCAAGTGCCTTGGCTTCTGCCGTGCGTGCGATCGCGCAGCCGTCGTTGTTTGACAGAACGATTAGCGGCCTGCCGACGAGCGCCGGGCGGAACACCCGTTCGCACGAGCAATAGAAACTGTTGCCGTCGATCAGCGCGACGGGGCGCGACGTCTTCACGGCAACGCCTTGATGCAAAACGTCGCCACGCCCCATATTTCGAGCACGTTACCGTCACGTGGGCGGAGGTCCGGGAACGTGGGATTGGCGGCCTCCAGTTTGACGATGCCGCCGCGTTGATAGAGCCGCTTGACGGTCAGTTCACCGTCGACCACCGCCACGACGATATCGCCGTGGCTCGGTCGCACCGCGCGATCGACGATCAGGCGATCGCCGTCGTCGATTCCCGCGTCGCGCATCGACGGGCCGCTGACGGTCAGGAAATAGGTCGCGAGCTGGTGGCGGATCAGGACCTGATTCAGGTCGATACGTGAAACTGCGTGGTCCTGCGCGGGTGATGGGAAGCCCGCCGGAACGCGCGCGAGAACTTCGGCCACGTGCACGGGCTTGCCGCAGTCGATCTGTGGCGCGGCGTTGGGGTCCGGGGTGGCGGACATGGCGAATCCTTGGACCTGTACAAAAATACAGTATTCTGCACCAACGAACTCCGGGCGCGAACTTTCGCATGTTCACACGCAGCATTTTTTGGCGATTTGCCTACACGGTTGAGTTCGCTGCTAGTACCCCCAGCCCTCGAATCTTGCGATTTTGACGACGACAACTATAATGTCGGCAGAGTCGCAAATTTCGGAGGGCGTCATGATTCAAGTCCATGAAGACTCAAACGCGGACGTAGTGTTGAGCCTGCCGCTCCCGCGCGGCACAGATCCGGTCGTCGCTTCCTCGCTGCAAAAGGGGATCGAAGAGTTGCTGGTTGTCCTTCTGGCCACGCCTCAATGGGAAACAGGGCTTTTCCAGCGCGCGGATGAAATCGCCCGGGCTTTCTCGGGCCTGTCGGCGCCGGCGGCACCGTTGATCGAGGAGCGTATCCGGCGCCAGAAGACCATGCGTGAGGTTTTCGCGCGGGGCGACTGGCTTACGGCAGAGCAGATCAATGCGCTGCAGGCGACGCCGCCCGCCAACAAGGCTCAACCCGCGAGTGACTGGAAGCGGCGAGGGCGTGTCTTTGGTGTGGCGTTCAATGGCAAGGAATACTTCGCGGGCTACCAGTTCGACGCGATGTGCCAGCCGCTGCCTGTGATCAAAGACCTCCTCGAGGCGCTTGGGCCAGTGGAGGATTCGTGGAAGATCGCGGCGTGGTTCCATTTCCCGAACGGATGGATTGCCGGGCGTGGCGTACATGAGGCCGAACCGGTTGCGCCGCGGGACGCACTCGACCGTCGTGATGACGTCGTTGAAGCCGCCCATCATCTGCACGGGGAGTATGTCGCCTGATGACCGGCCTGCACGCACCTGGTGCGGCGGAGCCGTTCACCGTCCTGCCCATTTCCAGAGAGGATGTACCGGCTTGGTATCACGCATATTGCACCCACCCTCACGGCACGGCGTCGACCACGTTCTCCGAAGGCTGGGGCAATACGCGGTTCGCGCCGATCAATCTCCCGGACGGTTCGCCCGTCCACACGTGGTACGCGGCGAGCTCGTTCGAGTGCGCCATCATGGAGTCGCTTTTCCACGATGTGACGCTCAATCCGCCTGGGGTGTTCTATCTCGACCGGTTGACGAATTACCGGATCGCGAAGGTGCTTCTGCCTGACCCGATCCATTGCGTCAGCTTCCATACGCCGTATCTGCCCGCCCTGGAACTGGCGCGGGCCGATCTGATCGATAGCATCCCGGCCAAGTATCCGCAGACCCGCCAGTGGTCGCAAGCCGCGCACGATCAATGCCCCACGGCGGAGGGGATCGCGTACGGCTCCCGCAGGAATGACGCCGGCCGGTGCGTCATGCTTTTCGGGCAGAGGCTGTCATCACCCGGTCTCTACGTTCTCGGCGATGACTCACTGGCGGTCGATCCGCTCCGGAGTAAGGTATTGCAGCTGGCGGACAGCCTGAAGATCTCCGTCATCTGACCGAAGGCGCTCGCATTGGCACTCTTTCGAAGTTCCGGACGGAGCGAAGGGAGACGGTCCGTGCAAGTCGTTGATCTCGTCGCAAGAGCTTGATCAAGGCTCGCTGTTAGGTACAGTGTTGATTCGATACGCGATAGGCGAAGAAGGAAAAGGCGATGACGCTTCCCATCAAACCGCAGAAACTATGGCTGGGCTGCATACACACGCCGTCGAGAAATCGACACCCTTAAGCCGGAAATAACGCCAATGAGTCGCTACATTCAGATCGCTCCCGGCGTCCTGTTCGCTGCCGAGGTGCTGAGCGCCGAATGGGGTCGCGAACATCGACAGTATCCACCCGCTGCGCAGCCTACGTCTGTCACGCAATCCACGCGGCGAGCGACCAGCGCAGTCTCCGAAGACAAGCGCGACGCACGAGAAGTCAACATCGGTCAGATGGAACTGTTGTGAAGGAAAAGCCAAGATGCGTGAAATGACCATGGCCGACGCGATGCGCCTAGCCATCAATTTGCTTCGGGATTCTGCGGAATCCCGAAAGATGCCATCCGGAGAACCGCTTGGCGACGATGCAACTGCGGTTCATGCAGCTGCCGCGGACGAATTGAGTGCGTTGTTGTCGCCTCGGCCAGGGGAGCGCGACGCCGCTTTTCCCGTCGAGTTGGACCCATCGTTCATTCGAGTGAGTATGGACATGTGGCGCAAGGCGACGGACATGCAGATCCCATTGCACGATGCGTTCAAGATTCATTTCATGGAGCGGCGTAAATCGCTCCTTGAAGGTTTCGAGAAGACGGGAAAAGCATGGCTCGCCATGTTGCGGGCCATGAAACCCACATCAAATGCGAGTGAGCTCGTGGCTCTACGCGCCGACATCGAGGAGTTCGTGAGGTGGGCTGAGGACGGCCTCGAAACGCTAGCGCGTCTCGGAAGCGGTCACGACGCCTGACCACCCGTTCGGTTGGCTACTAGAAGGTCGTCCAGTTCGGAATCTGACCGGAAAGACGCCCGCATGGGCACTCTTTCGAGATTCCGGACAGGAAGCGTTCTCCCTACAATCGCTTGCACTGGCCGCAAGAGAGTGATCTAGGCGCGGGGTTCGCAGGCTGTCTTGGCGCAGTGCTGTCTGCGCGGCACCGATTGGCCGCTTCCTGACCGGATATGACAAACGCGCATTACGGTCTAAACGCCAAGGAACACACATGATGGTAGCGAGCGGGATGGACACTCAGAGCTTCATCCCTGGTGACCGGGTCTTTCTGGTGATTGCCGAGCCAGCGACCGGCAGCGCGTCGGTCTGGGTCGGCGCGACCCACGAAGAGGTGATGAGCGCATTGAAAGCGGTCGGCAAATCGGTGTTGCGGATCATCAACCTGACGGAACTGGAGAGCTGGATGGAGAAGGCGGTCGCGACCATTCTCAATCACAAGGCTCAGGCCCTACCGGCAGGCACCGCGAGCAGCATGAATGATCTCATTCGTGACGGCATGGATGGCTATTTCGTAGCGTTCGGCGAGCACGTCAAGGGTGCTGTCGATGCCGCGCTCGGCAAGGCCACGAGTGAAGCGGATCGTGGCCGAGTAGTTGGGAAGATGCTGGCTGCCGGCCGCACGGTGACTCTGGCCGTGCCGTTCGACCTATTGAACGTCACGATGCAAAGAATGTTGGCGGTGCAATCGGGCCAAGCAGATCCCGATCGAGTTATCTGCCACTAACCGAACGGAAAACACTTGGCGCGCAAGTGCCCCTCAGGTCGGCCGGTAGCCGAAGATACGAGTGATCTGGAATGACAACAGTTTCCCTGATCGAAGAAATCCGGAACTACGCGGAAGGCCGAAAGAGTGACGTTGCTCGCGGCGCCGAGACGCCCGCGTTGGCTGCGCTCATGGTCGAGAAGTACGGCGAGGGCCTTGCGAAGGCGGTACATCTGATGGGCGCAGACAATGGCGACGTGATGCGCGAGCTCGACCGCTTGGTACGCGAGATTGACCCGCAATATCCAAAGCATCGGCAATACCGCTTTGAAGCGCGTCCTGCCGGCCTTGCGATCAACGACGAAGTCTACTGAGAGCCGATCCATCGGCTGACGGGCCAGCGGCATAACGAGGGAACAATCCTCCCCACAACAAATCCACCAGCACCCCCACTATGCTAATCAAGTCTGCTGATGACAAAGAGGCTTTGATCAGAACGCTCGAAGCAATCAAGAGGGTTCCTGGCCTGTCGGCCCACAAACGAATGTTGGTGGAGCAGGAGCTTCGAACGACGATAGCGGGGGTGAGAGGCGAAGCCGACACTGCCTATGAAATCGAGTTCTATTTGGGAGAGAGCCAGAACACGATGATCCTTCATGATCTGCGCTTCGAACTGGAAGATGGCCGTTCAGTGCAGATTGATCATCTGCTGATCCACCGTACCGGGAAGATCTGGGTTCTGGAAAGCAAGCGTGTTGCGAAGGGGATCAAGATCACCGAGGACGGCGAGTTTCTTCGCTGGAATGGCCGGACTTACGATGGGATGGCGTCGCCCCTCGAGCAAAATAGGCGACACGTCGAGGTGTTGCGTGCAGTGCTTCGTCATGTGAAGTCTTCGTTCGAAATCAGGAGCATTCACTCGTACGTGGTCGTGTCATCCAAGGCTCGGATCGATCGCCCGCGGAAAGGAAAGTTTGACACCGCGCTCATCGTCAAGGCCGATCTCCTTTTGCAGAACTTTGACAAGGACCTCGACAAGTTAGGCTTCTTCGACGTGGTCGGCGCGATCTTCGCCAGTGGCGGGCACAAGGACCTGGCACAGGAGCTAGTTACGCTTCACCGTCCGATCGAGTTCGATTATGCGGCCCGCTTCGATGTACCCCGCGAGGCTATCGAGCGTCAGCTCAATCCCACTCCTGCGACGATTGTTTCGCCTGCCGCGACAGACAAACAGGCCGAGTCCGCTGCGGCGCCGAAAGTCGCTGCTGCACCTAAATCCTCCCCCGATTCGATGTCGTGGCCCGACGGCTACGGTCCCGACATCCCTGCGGACAAATGGGTACCACCGAGCGTGCGTGGCACCTTCGCGGGGCAGTCTTCTCCCGCAGAATCCGTCATGACCGCGCAACGTGCCAGCAGCGAGGCAGGTCCACAATCGAGTGGCGATCATCGGTGTCGACACTGTCGGTCCACTGCACTTATGGTGACGTACGGCCAGTACGGATACTACTTCAAGTGCCAGGACTGCGAAGGGAACACCCCGATCAAGGTCAGTTGCGGACATGATGGGCATAAAGAGCGCATTCGGAAAGAAGGTGAGAAGTTTTACCGAGAATGCGCAGCTTGCGATACGAGTCGCCTGTTTTACGTCAATGGCCGATGATGGCCATGCTTCATGGTGGGGAACCAAAGAAGTCACACACGCCGAGGCGTGGTTGCCGGAACCAGCGGGGCGCCGGTGTACCGGGTAGTCGACGGGAACTGAGACTCCGATAGTTTCAGTATCTCGCCGCGCGAATCACTCGAGGCGATCGCGGATAGCCTGAGCCGATCAAAGCAAACGGACCGCTGCGTGCTACCGCGAGGAGTGCCAGTCTATGGGCGCTTATTGCGGCCGTGTAGCGGGCTGCACCAGCGCGTAGTCCTTGAAGTCGTGCGGGCCGAGAGAGGATCGGAAAACGGTCTTGTTGCCGTCCTGGATGGGCGAGGCAAGTTCCTTCTCTGCCGAGTAGGCGTTGGCCCAGTCGACATAGATGCTCCCGTTGTTGCTCACGGTTCGGATGACACCGTGGACCTTCGGATCGTGAACATTGAAGATCTCGCGGCCGCGCATCGTTTCGACGTACCACGGAAGCTGATCGAGATGGATGTTCCCGGCGTCTCGGGACGCCTTGATGGTCTTCGCCCGTGCGGCGTCGAATACTGCGCTATCGAAGGGAGTATTCGGGGCGGCCGGCGGCGTGCTCACGTGCGGCTGATCGGGCAGGACGGTTTCGTATGCGACGTCGGTCATGGGCTGGCGCTCCGGTGAGGAGAGGCCAGAGTGCCATGCCAGCGCGCCATTGCAAGACGGTACGTGGTGGACCACGTTTGGCTTTCGGCGGTACATCTTCTTCCCACGGTTGGCGTGGCGAAAGATGAGGCACGCACCCATTTACCGGCCTCGTTGCCCTGCAATACGTCGCCGGGTTTCGAGATCCACCGACAGCCACTTCGACGGGAATCGGAGGTGATTTCGAGCGTCGTCATTCCCGTTTCCGCAACAGGCCGACCGTCGATCAGTTTGCGTGTCACAGCATCGATCACGACTACGGCCGTTGGTGCGACCGGGCGAATTGCCACCTCGGCCTCGGCAATCCATTGCTGGCGTTGCCCGCGCGATCGCGCTCGCCGCCTGACACGCAGGCCGATTCTTCCGAGCCTCGATCGCGATCTTGCCGGTCTTATCCGGCGATATCGTATGGCACCGTGCGCATGGCGCGGAACGCCGAGACCTGGCTGTGCTTGACGCGGCCCAAGGACGATTGGGCGCAAATCCCACGGAAAGACATACCTGATAGGTCACGATTCAAGATTCCTGACAAGAATCGATCTCCCTAGAATGTTCGGCTACAAGGCAGAGAAGGGTCTATGGCCAGCCTGCCGCGTCGTTTGCGCGCTCGTGCGCCGACGTGTTCAGCCGTGGGGCGCATCATGCCGGAAATTTCCCGTCAGGAATTGAGGCGGGCGTGGGGCGGGATCATCCAGCCGATTGAGCCTGCCTACATCTATGAGCAGGCCAACCAGCTGGCGATGGAAGCATTCGAAGCGGCGATCGAGGAACTGACCGCCGCGCTCGAGGAACTTCCGGCGGGAGTCTGTGCGCAATTCGACGTGGCTGAGGCGGAAGGGGAGGTCTGACCTTCTGGCTGGCCCGCGAGCGCAAGCCGAAGCTGATGTGGGCGTTTGGCCCGCGTGAGGCGGTTTTCGAGGATGCGATCGATCCGGGGCATTTCGAGGGGATCAGCATGCACGACGCAAAGGTCGCCACGCACCTGATCCGTGTCTGGCTCGAATCTGCCGACCGAAAGATCGCTTCCTACCCGGTCGCGACGCTGAGCGATACGCGCGAGCGACTGGCAACCGAACAGCAGTGATGCTGTATGGAGGCGCCAGCGAGTCCCTGCCTGATGTTATGAAGGGCTAGCGGGCGCAAGTTTGGATCTTTCGGAGAAGTCGATGACCCGTAACGAACGTATCAAGGAACTGCATCTCGAGCGCCGTAACCTCGCCGCGGCACTCACATGGCCGGAGAGCACCCCATTTCTGCTCAATCCGGATCCGGCTCAGCGAAAACGGCTTAAGGCTATTGGATGGATGATCGCCTTGCTTGTATTCGGCGTTCTCGCTCCGTTCAAGGGGCCGATCGACTCCTGGTCGAAGTCGTACGAAAACCGGCAAATGCGTCCCGCGATGGAGACCGCGATGCAGGCAGGCAACCGCGCTGCCGGCACGTGGCTCGCGCTGCACTTCCGCAAGGACTATCCGGGCCTGCTCCAGCAGGAAGTCGACGCAGGCGAGCCGACGGCGATGTTCCTGGTCGGCCGCCTGATGAGCGGATCCGACCATCCCGAGCGCGTGATCAAGATTGACCCGTCGATGTCGGCTTCCCAGGTGAAGGCGAAGGGCTTCGAGCTCATGCGTCGCGCAGCAGCGGCCGGCAATCAGGACGCGCTGAAGTACCTGATTCAGAACGGCGGCCTGTAAGCGGCCCCCCGAAACTCCATCCGAAGCGGAGACACGACCATGACCAAGAAGATCAACGAGCAGATCACAGACTCGGCGCGTGAAAACGTCTGGCGGTTCGAAGGGATTTTCCACCTTGGCGCGATCGTCCAGCACGACTCGCTGCCGCCCGCATTCCGCGATGCGATCGACGAAGAACTGGTCGAGATCGCGAAGGCCGTGGGCGTTCCCGGCAAGAAGGCGCTTCGGATGGAGACGGATGAATTCGTCGAATACGTGCTGGACAAGAACCTGACGGGGCTACTCCTCAATGTCGCCACGCCGGTGCGTGAGTACTTCGAAGGCGACGACAGCTGCAGCTACGGTTTCAGCTGGGGCTATTACGGAACGGAATGGTTGTACGGCGAGGATCTGGCCGCGCTGCTGCCGAAGATCGAAGCATGGGTCAGGGAGCGGAGCGACGAGGACCGTCGCAAGTCGGCCCGCAAGGCGGCGTAGCCGGCCTTGTGCCACCAATCACAAGAAAGAGAAATCACATGCACAACTTCTGGACCATCCTGATCCAAGGGCCGCACCTGCTGGCGTTGGATGTCCCTGTCGTCATCATGATGATGCTTGGGCCGTTTCTCGCATACGCACTGCTGCTCAAGCGGGCTCCGTCGATGTCCTCGGCAACGAAGCGACGCGCCGGCATCGCTTACCTCGCATCCGTTGCGCTGTTTCTCGGCGTGTATGTGGATTGCAACGCGACGGTCGCGGTTCCGCGCATCACGGTACCGACCGTATTCCGGGAACTCCAGACGCTCACGGACTACCAGGTCGTGTGCCGCTGGAACGTTGACCAGAGCGATCATATGGCGTGGTCCGTCGCTCACGATCGCCTGCTCGCCGACGACGTGAAATGGCGCACCTCATATCTGGACATGACGCCGCATGCGCGGACGGGCAAGGACGTTCCGTGTAAAGAGACGCCGGTGCCGATCAGGATCGACCAGGTCCAGACGGATCTGCATGCGGTCAACGTGTGGATGATCATCGGAAAGATCATCTGGCTGCTGGGATGCGCAGGCATCGGCTGGAGCCTGTTCACTGGGCTGGTGAGCGAGACCCGCCTGTCCGAGCGCAAGCCGTCAGCTTAATCGGCGATCCTCAGAGCCATTCATTCAACCCATCCGATCAGGAAATCAAATCCATGAAGAGGAGTCTCATCTTGGCGCTGCTGGCGGTGGTGGGCGTTGCGAATGCCGAACCGGTCAAGCGCATGGCTGGCCAGCCGATCCCGCAGATTTTCGCGATCGCCGGCGCCGACGAGCTGCGTCCGAACGCGGTCACGAGCCCCGACGGCAGCATCCATCTCGTCTTCGGTCACGGCCCCATCCTTCCGCGCCCGCAGGTGCTGCTCCAGGACGAGGATGGCAAGAATCGCCTGGCGCTCTTCCAGGAAGTGGCACAGAAGGACCACATGGAGTATGTCCTGTACCGCACGCCCGCTGATGCGCCGATCGTCATCATCCTGAAGGAAGGTCAGCGCCAAGCCGTCATCGTAACCGGCCCGAAGGCTTCGGACGTGACTGCCACCGCCGGCGTGGCCGGCGCGGCAATTGCCGTCAGCGCGCCCGTGGCCAAGGTCGTCGGCGCGAACCGCGCCGTGGCCGGTACCGAGCGGCAAAGGTGCTCGATCGACGGCGTGAAGATAGAAGGCTCCGCCCGCATTACCTGCGCTGAGTGACCGTCCGACACTCGTCCTCGCTAGCGGAGCAATGACCATGAACCACGTCATGCACAACTTCAGCCCACGCGTTATTGCGCGGCGCGTCGCGCTCGGCCGGTGGGACTACTCGACCGAGCACATCCTCGGGTTGCAGTTCACGATCAATTTCCTGGGGAAAGGGTTCGGACTCAAGGAGGCGCCTGCAAGCTTCCTGAGTCTGCGCCGCTGGCTGCTGACACGCGAGACCCCGCAGCACTTCAGCCAGATCGTCGAGATCTCGACCGGCAAGGACGGGCTCGTTGCGACCGGCTATGCCATGTATCCAGGCGGCTGGCTCTGCCAAGTGTACGAGAAGGATCTTCATGTCCCGGACGAAGACACCGAGGACACGAGGTTGAGCGGCGACAACAATGCGCGGCTCCTGCTCGACCAGATGAAAGAGCACCTCGAAACCGTGGCGACCAGCCGCAATCGATAAACCACGAACGGCGTGGCCACGGTGACTCACGACAAGCCATGACTGGCGGCACGATCTGATGGAGGTTCCGATGTTGAATGCAGAAGCAAGCAATGGAATGGAAACGAACGGCCTGCCCGCTGGTGCGCATCTCATGCCGTCATGGGGGCTCACGCGGACCGGGGTGATCCGTTCCGACGTTGACGCCCAGAAGATGGCGCTGCGCGACTTCGGCGCAAAACCGGGCGATTCAGCCGAATTTGATTTCGGCGCGGGGTTTTCGCGTGGCGTCCAGTTCGGTCGCGCGACGGCCAGCGCCGACGTGCCTGCGTTCGCCTGGACGAAGGAACCGCCGAAAGAGCAGGGCCTGTACTGGCATTGGACCGGCGACCTCGACGCCCGGCCGGTGCCGCTGTCCGTGCTCTGGTCCGGAAGCACCAAGAAGTGCTTCGTCAGCATCGGCCAATACGGCATCACTACCGCGATCGACTGCGATGCCTACGGCGGTTACTGGCAACCGGTCATCGAACCGAAGATGGACGTGTCGATCGGCTACTACGGGAGCGACGCATGAATCGGAGCGCGGAGCAATCCATTCCGGAACAGAGTCTCGACGAACTCGTTGCCGAGCGCAACCGGCTCAACATGGCAATCCGTGCAAAGCTGACCGATCCATGCACAGACCTGACCGCTGAACAGTTGAATCGCCTGTTCGAGCACCCGGGCATGCCGACGGTTCTTGCCTGCTTCTATCGTGGGCGCAGCTTCAACAAGGACGATGGGACCGGGTACACGACGATCTTCGCGGCCGACGGCAGCGAGGTCACTTCCATCGGCGCAGACGTGGCGGAGGTCGACGAGGCTTATTACTCACTGATCGGCCTCGAAAACCTGGCCGAACACGACGTGTTCGCCGTCTGAAGCAATTTTCCATCAGGAGGTCGGGCATGTTACGAGAAGTAGCAATGTGGGGACTGCTGGAGGCTATCGTCACGTTCGGTTTTGCCACGTACATGGGGCATTCCGCAAAATCCGCACTGGAAATTACTGGTGCTTTACTCATCGGCCCGCTGGTGCTCTTCCTCCTGATTGGAATCTTGGCGAGGCCGGTTGTTACCTTCATGGCGATTCGCGCCGAGCGGCGCCGCATCTCTATTGAAGCGCGGTATCCGCGCACGCGCGTCACGGCGCTGTCCAGCGGCAATTGGCTGGTCACGGACCTCGACACCGGAAAGACCCGGTGTGAACTCGAACGAGACGGCGTGACAATCGCCGACCGAAAACCCCGCCAAGCTGTGGCGGCGCGGTCGTAAGACAAGGATCGGATAATCGCTGGGACTTGAACCGGAAGGCTCGTTCGGTAGAGTGGTGGCAAAACGGGGCAATCCCGCCGCCCCGCAAGGAATCCCATGTCGAACAGTAACATCGTGACGCTGCTCGCCGAGGCGCGCAGCGCGTTGTACGCAATCGCCAAGACTTACGACGATCACGAGCTGCGCGCCCGCGCGCTCGAAGTCTACGAGAGCACCACGCCGGAGACGATCCACGAAGATGCAGGCCGCGTGGCGAGCTTAGAGGCCAGTTCAAAAAGGCTGCTCCGTACGCCTGAAGATGTTCCAGCAGACGAGGGCGCAGCCGAATTTCAAGAATGCTTCGTGAATGTCAGCTCGACGATCGAAGCGTATGCGAAGACGACGGAAGTTGTGGAGCCACGAGTGAGTCCGTTCAACGACCCAACGGAATTTGCCCAGACCACTGCCATGTTCAGTGCGGCGCCTGGCGATCACCGGTTTGATGCCGCGTTCGCGCAATCGTTGACGATGCGGATCGGAATCGTAACCACGATCGGCATAGATGACTTTGGGTCTCTGAAGTGGTCGGCCGCGCGTGCCGCGGATCGGGGGAATCGCGTCGACGAGCGGCAGCAACTGGGTGACGTCGTTGCGGTTCGCGCCGGTCAGGATGGCGCTGATGGGAACGCCATTGGCGTCTACGAGGATGTGGTGCTTGGAACCGGGTCGCGAGCGATCCGTGGGGTTCGGGCCAGTTTTTCGCCCGCCCCAACGGCTCGTACCGACGAGGAATCGACGGCAGCGTATGAAAGATCGATCTGCCCGGCCTCGCGCAACTTGTCGAGCAGCAGTTCGTGTAGTCGATCCCATACTCCTGCTTTGCGCCAGTCGTTCAGTCGTCGCCAGCAGGTCGCGCCGGAGCCAAAGCCCAATACGGTCGGCAGGTAGTTCCATCGCAGACCGGTTTTCAACACGAACAGAATGCCATTCAACGCCGCCCGATCCGATACGCGCGGGCGACCAGGATGCTCTTTGCGCCGGGGCTTGGGCGGCGGCAGTAACGGTTCGATCAGTGTCCACAATTCGTCATCAATGATCGGCGCTTCCATCCCTTGGGTTCCATTGTTCAGGCATCCAAGGTTAACAGCTTGCCGAGAAAGTAAACAGCCCCCTCAGGGGTTTTTGAACTGGCCTCTTAGGATGGTATCGCCTGACGGATAGCCTCCCGGACCCCGACAGGTATCCCCGCGTATTGATCTATACCGAGGGCGTGGACTTCAACGGTGAGCAGTTTTTCGATGTGAAAGCGGACTCGCTCAACGAGAACTCCTACGAATCGCCAGACGACCAGCCGGAAATCTGCCGGGCGGCGACGCACTGGATGCCGCGTCCGTTCGTCGACCCTAATGCGCAGATGGCAGCACAGGCAGGCCAGTGGGTGCATTGTTCCCCGGCTCTGCTCAAGGCGGGCGTGAGCTGCGCTCACACACCGCGGCGTCCGTGCCAATGCCGGCCCGAAAACGGCGGGCACGATCACTTCATTGCGTTCAACGTCACCGAAGCCTCGCGGGCTACTGCCCAAACTGAGTTAATGCGAGATCGTTCAATGGACAAATACCGCTTCTTCTATCGCATCGACGGGCTGGATCTGGTGCCGGGCAACAAGACGGCCGGATTCTGCTTTTCCGTCTTGACCCAGGCATTGGCCGATCTGATTCAGATTCAGGTCCCGTCCATCGAGATCGAGCGCCTGATGTCGGACGTCCACCAGCGAATCGCGAGGGTAGGCGGTTCCGTGTATGAAGCGGGACAGCAGGCCCAGATCCTGTTCGTCGAGGGAACGGCATGCCCGAGGGCCTTCATTGCGGATCCCCTGTTTGGCGGGAGTCTGGGCGCCGATCCTGAGACATTCGGCCGGCTGCACAGACCCGATCGGCTCGACTGGATCGGTCCCGAGGTGGAATACACTCCCCACAACTGCG